>CAZWIP010000007.1:0-36153 GCA_964634125.1 uncultured Dehalococcoidia bacterium | reverse complement strand
TAACATATTGGTAACACCTTTATCTTCCGAAGCTATACACGTACCCCTTATTGGCAATATTTTTGAATATCATGTAACCTAGAAGTAGGAACTGTTTTGTGAGGTGGGTTTGTGCAGATTAAGGATGACACTGTTGTAACTTTCGAATATACGGTACTCAATGAAAAGGGCGATCTCATTGAGTCCTCCAAAGCCCAAGGGCCAATGCGTTACCTGCATGGAGAGGGAAGGATTGTGCCGGGGCTTGAAACCGCGCTGGATGGGAAAGAGTCCGGAGATACGTTCTCAGTAACCCTGTCTCCCGAAGAGGCCTACGGTATGCGGGATGATACACGCATCCACGTTTTTACTAAAAATGAATTGTCCGGATTAGGGGAAATCAAGATAGGAATGCAGCTTCAGTCAGAGGATGATTCGGGGAGAAAAATACTGACTGTTTTCAAGATCGAAGATGATGCGATAACTCTAGACGAAAACCATCCGCTTGCAGGAAAAACCGTCAGCTTCGATGTGACCGTCACCGATGTGCGCCCAGCCACTGAAGAGGAACTGGGAAACAGTGCAAGCCATAATGTGCAGTGTACAGATAATTGCAGCACATGTGGTCTCAACGTCCCCAGTATCAACGATACAAACTGTGGTTGCGGTTGCGACCATCATTAAAAAAAGGAGGGAATTCAAAATGCAAATCACAAAAAATAAAGTGGCCATTTTTGATTTTGAGGTTACCAACGAAAAAGGCGAGGTTCTGGATAGTTCAGAGCAAGTCGGACCGTTTCCGTATGTTCACGGAACAGGGTACCTGATTCCCGGCCTGGAAGCCGAGATGGAAGGAAAAACGGTGGGTAACAGCTTTTCCGTGGCAGTTTCTGCGGAACAGGCATACGGCGAACGAGATGAAGCCCTGGTTCAAATTTTACCACCGGAGGCTCTGCAGGGTATAGACGTACAAGTGGGTATGCAACTTGAAGCAGGATATGAAGGAGGTTCCCGAGTCGTGACCGTCATGAAAGTAGACGAAAGCGGCATCACCCTTGATGGGAATCATCCTCTGGCAGGACTCGCTCTTAATTTCGATGTCACTATCGTTGATATCCGTGATGCTACTCCGGAAGAACTGGAACAGGGGCATCCCCATATGCCAAGAGGATGCCATGACAATTGTGGATGTGACGATGAGTGTGACGACGAATGCGGTGGAGGCCACTGTCACTGAGGGTACTAAAAGGCATACTCGATCCGGAATTCTGATTTAAAAAGGGGGGAGCCTGATTGATAGGGCTTCCCCTTTCTTCGTTTGCAATCCATAGCAGCAATTATACTGCCACCTTTTTTAAATCCGTGCATTAGTCATTATCATAGTTGTCCAGACTTGTCCGGGGTTACAGTAGCTCACAGCAAAGGAGAGGTATCGGGCAACCTGGAGGAACCCTGTCTCCGACCGCATGCACGCAGGAGGTACAGTGCCCCGATTATCCCCATAATCAACGAACTTGCCAAGATGAAGAGCTTGGCAGATGAAACCAAATCGGCATCTTCAAAGGCCAGGTAGGCAATAAAGATGGACATTGTGAAGCCGACACCTCCGAGCATCGCTGCGCCAAAGATATGTTTCCATGAAATCGCGGCCGGCTTCTGTACCCAGCCCATACGCGCTGCAAAATACGTCGCACCTACAATTCCCAACGGTTTACCCACAACCAGCCCCAGGACTATTCCCAGACTCACCGAATTGAAAACTGAGGAGCTTAAGCCTGAGATTTGAACTCCGGCATTGGCTAGGGCAAAAATGGGCATCGCAATGAATGCACTGATTGGGTGAATCCGATGCTCCAACCGCACCAGCGGATTCTGAACAGCCTCATAAGCATCTTCCAGTCTCTCCAGCGAGTCCTGTTGCTCCGAGGTCAGAAGCATGTCCTCACGATTGAACCCACTCTGGTCGAATGAATTCAATTCGCCGCGGCATATATCCAGGAACCTGTTGCTATCGATTCGTGCGCGCACTGGAATTGTTATCGCCAGCAGCACACCGGCTATGGTGGGATGGATGCCGGATTCCCATACCCAAAACCACAGCACAATACCCAACACCAGATAGGGTAAGATCTCATTGATGCCGGTGCGGTTGAGCATAATGAGCCCAACAAGAGTGATTCCCGCGTAGCCAAGAGCCGCCAAATCCAGGGAACTGGTGTAAAACACGGCAATCAGAATTATGGCCCCTAAGTCATCCACCACGGCAAGTGAAACGAGAAAGACCTTCAATGCTGAAGGAATCCTGTTGCCAAGCAATAATAGTACCCCCAGCGCAAAGGCGATGTCGGTAGCCATCGGAATACCGAATCCCGAGATATCCCCTCCACCTTGACGATTCACGAGGAGGTAAAAGAACACCGGCACAAGCATGCCACCCAGCGCCCCCACAAGCGGAAAGGCTGCTTTGCGGAGTGTCGAGAGTTCTCCCACTACCAGTTCTCGTTTTATTTCCAGCCCAATCAGGAGAAAAAAGATGGCCATGAGTCCGTCATTTACCCAGTGGCTCAAATCCATTTCAAGCTCGTGATCACCGATTGAGAGACCACCGGATGTATGCCACAAATCAAAATACGAGTCCGACCATGGGGAGTTTGCCAGTATCATCGCCAGCAGGGCAGCGCCGAAGAGCAAGAAGCCACTATGGGCTTCTTTGGCCAGGAAATTCTCGATGACGACGAAAACGTGGGACTTCGGCTCGGCTCGTTTGCTATCAGTCTGTTTCACGGCATTTACTCGAAATAAATCGGCTATTTAGAGTACACTCTGAAGGTTAGAGTCTAAAAAGTAAAGTCTTGCGCAAAATGGCAAAGAAATAGCAGCGTCATTATCCTCCCTCCCTTGACGGGAGGGATAAGAGGGAGGGTGAAAAACAAGACGACAGCTTTCCCAACAAGCTATTGAGTGAAACCAGAGCATCTCACCCTCACCTAGTCTCTCCCATCGAGGGAGTCCTTCCGATACCGGAAGAATTGTTTCCGGGATCCCCAGCCGTAGCTGGCGAAGGCGGGCTCGTCCGGGTTAGGACCTTGCAGTTAGCGCCCCGGCTGTGAAGCAGGAATTGGGTGATGGCCTGCTTATACCGTCGAGGGGAACGACGCCCCAGAAAATTCCTGCCGAAGGCCCGATAACGCGATTGTGCCATTTCTAATACTATTTTTGCTTTATTTTCTGTAATTGTACTGTATTGAATCCCAAAAAAGAAAGCCTCTTTCGGGAGGCTTTCTTATGATTGAATTCGTATTATAGCGATTGGACGCGATGGTTACAAGCCGCGCTAATCGTCTTCAGAGAGTGGCCAAGACCGGCGTTTTCTGAGTTCGACTTTATATCCCTGTTTGGTCAAGTCATTAATTAAAGGCTCAGGTTCTTTGGTTACCACTTGCACAATCAAGTCGCGCTTTCCTGTTATTGGTGAATCATCCACATGGATCACTTCAAGCTTCAATCCATGCTGCTCAATCAACCCGGCGACCTGACTGATTTGTCCGGCTTCCCCGCAATCACGGATATGAAGACGGACACCAGGTTTTCCCAGCCCAAGCAAGGGGCTCAGGATTCGATAGATAACATCGTTGGTTGTAACTATACCTACCGGTTTGTACTGGGCATCCACTACCACTATGCACCCGACTTTGTTTTCCTGGGCCAGAGACATGGCGCTCTCGGCAGTGGTATCAGGCGTTACGGTTAACACTTCCGGATGCATCAATACCCCGGCCGTCAGTTTGGAAAGCGTATTCGCCATCTCTCTGGAACTCGATCCGGTTGACGCAGACGGTAACCCAGACGCAACTGCCCTTTCTCCTAAAATTCCCACCAGTATGTTATCATCATCCACCACCGGCAGTCGGCGTATCCTGTGCGCATACAGCAAGCGCGACGCGCGGGCAACCGGGGTGCCCGTGGTGACAGTTACCAGCTTGGTAGTCATAAATTCACTGACATACATCGATCAACATCCTAGGCTGCAGATTAGTTTCGCCTTACATAGAAGGAGTGACCAGCAGCAGGAACACAAATCCGAACAATCCAACGGTTTCGCAGATACCCATGGCGATGATCATATTGACCATGCCTTTGCCTTCTCTTTCCGATAGCGCACGACAGGCAGAAGCGCCGATCCTGCCTTTCATCCAGGCGCTGAACAACTCGGCCAGTCCGACGCCTATCCCAATAGCAAAGAGCGTTCCCCCATGATTCTTGAGAACATCGGTCAGTACCAGGGCATCATCACCAACAATAGCGGGTTGCAGTTTGATAAACATCAGCACAAACGCATAAATAGTCTGCGATAGCGGCATGCCTATTAGCACAATGTACGTGAAGTTCAGAGGTCTGCCTGCCACCGCCTCCTTAGCCCATGCACCTGCAGCCGCTCTGCCGGCAGTCCCAATTCCAAGGGCGCTGCCAGTGGCAGCCAATCCCAAGGCTAATCCCAATCCCATCTGTCCCAGTACTATTGATGTATCCATAAGGGAACTAATCCTTGCACCAAATCAAACTGAAGGAGCAACAAGCAGCAGGAATACAAATCCGAAGAGTCCCACGGTTTCGCAGATGCCCATCGCGATGATTATATTCACAAGGCCTTTGCCTTCTCCTTCCGATAGCGCACGACAGCCAGCCTCACCGATCCTGCCCTGCATCCATGCACTGAACAACTCGGCCAGTCCGACGCCTATCCCAATACCAAGGAACGTTCCCCCGTGAACTTTCATAACCTCGGTCAGTATCAGGGGATCATCACCAACAATAGCGGGTTGCAGGCTAATAAACATCAGCACAAACGCATAAATGGTCTGCGATAGCGGCATGCCTGTTAAAATGATGTAGGTGAAGCTCAGCGGTTTGCCCGCTTTAGCCTCTTTGGCCCATGCGCCTGCGGCCGCTTTGCCGACTGCCCCAATTCCGAGGGCGCTGCCGATAGCGGCCAGTCCCAAGGCTATACCCATTCCCGCCTGTCCCAGCATAACTGAAGTCGCACTAGCATCCATAATTCAAATCTCCTTCTTGATGATATTAAGTATTGGACTTGCTGAACGGACTGTAGGCATAGCCTGCCCACTCCACACCCGCGTTGTTTGAGAATTCCAGCATGTTCAAGCGCACGCCATGCGCGAAAATGGCGATCACCACCAGAGCCATGTTAAGGGTATGCCCGAAAATGACAACCAGGGCACCGACAGCCCATGTTCCTGACTCGGCCACAGTCGCCCCCAGACTATTGAATGCATCCGCAATATAGAAGCTGGCAAGGCTCACAGCCATCAAACGTATGTAGCTCATCGTATCGCTGAACGCAGCGATTAAAGGCAACAGGGACGAGGCTATTCCCACTCCGATACGCTTGATGGGATTGCGATCCGGCGAGCCAAAGCCAACAACAAGCACCATACCCGCAGCAAGAACGATCACGATCAACGAAGCCGATACGGAGATCGCATCATCTTCAAAGAACATGCTCCAGATCAGGCCAAGCATCGCTACCAGAACAATCGCCCAACCAATGTTGGCAATACCACGAGTATCGGGTAAAAGAAACGCGCTCCGCCGCAGATGTGCCACTATAAGATGGAGGCTCCCTATCACGAAGCTGATCTTGATCAGCAGTTCACGCCCGGCTTCCGCTGATTCCTGCCACAGCGGGGCTTCCATCATCAATTTGCCAACCATAGCCCAACCCCCATCCCCATCCCGCAGACTCTGGTAGGTCAGATCTTCATTTCCTTCCACAAAGAATCCACCGGCCCTAGCCATCGTCTCCGGCGTTACGCCAAAGAAGTTTGCCGTCATGATACCCCATATAAAAGCCGCTGCCCCGAAAATGATCAATAGTTGAGTGCCTTCACGACCCATCTTCCGCACCAGCTTCTTGTAGAAGATTATGGCAGGCAACATAAAGACCAGTCCGTAGCCCCCATCTCCAGTGAGCATAGCGGCAAAGATGGGCATAGCGATCATGAAGAAGACAGCCAAATCCATTTCCCGATATCCCGGGAATGTGTTCAACATGTCGAACAGACCCTTGATGGGCATAACCCAGCGAGGGTATTTGATAAGAGTAGGGGGTATTTCTTCTTCTTCGGGATCAAGAATCCGAATACCGGCGACGATCCCCCTACTCTCAAGGTCACTGGAAAGTGTCGCGCACCGATCAATGGGAACCCACCCTTCAATGCCAAAAAGCGCCTCCTCCATCAGAGCGCTATTGCTGGCCACACTAAATTGAACCTTCTCCTCCAGTTCAGTTTGAAGAGATTCCATTTGAGGAAGCAGACTGACAAGCTTGCCTAAACGATCAGAAGCTTTCTTGCGATTGGCTTCTATCTCTGCGGCCTCCGCACGAATCGATGGATTGTCTCTTGAAGGCAAAGGAATAGATTCGGCATCTTCAGGAATCTGCGCATTGCCGGATCGATCGATTACAGCAACAACCACTTTCACGCCATCAGCACCCTCGATTGTGCTGACAAATTCAGCTTGCACTTGATTTGCGCTTTCTTTGGGTAATAGATAGAATTGCGGAAGTGCATCAGCCGATTTGAGCGCTTTAAAATCATCGAGGGTGAGGTCTCCCCATATGGCCTGTGGTTCCAACTGCCGGAAGAGGGAAGTCAGACGGTTGTCGTATTCTGCCTGAGATCGCTGAATGGCGAGTACTTCGTCAACGGCTTCTTGAGCTGAAATATCCGGGGCTGATTCGGCAGGTTCGATCCCGGAAAGCGCCTGCATGGCGCGCCGCACACTATCCAGCGATTGAACTATGTCAGTCTCTGCGATTGCCTTTGCAGGATTTATTGGTGTGATATGCAATACCCCAAGGCCCTGCAATGCTTCAAGCAACTGCTTGCGATCGGTTCCACGAACCACCGCCTGGACCTTTTTCATCTTGACAATCATTGTTTTAGTTGTCAGGGGTCAGGGGTCAGTTCTCCCCTTCTCCGGTTCTCCCTCCCCCCAATTCCTTTTATACTCAACCAGCCTGGCCTTCTACCTCACCCAGTTTATTCTTGGCAATCTTGGCCCGGCCTACCGCAGAGGTCATCTCATCACCGAGTTGAATCCGAATTCGGCGGATGTACTCCTTGGACTCCGGTATTTTAACCTTTTCAAACAGGTTCACCCTTTGAACGATCTTGGTCAATTCCTTCTGCAATAGATCAGTCTGCCGCTGCAAGATATCCAATCGAGCTCTTCGCTTGTTAACCTCACGCAGATCGGCCAGCGCCCTGTCCACCCAGGCAGGTGTGGCAAATAAACTGTAAAGGGCCTCAGGGAAAACCACTTCTTCAAAAACCGGTATAGCAACTCCTGCCACATTTGAAGAGGAGGTCTTTATTTCCGTAAACTCAGCCAGATTAGCAATATTTACACCAGCCATGTCATTCATGATGTTTTCATAGCTTTTAAACTTTTGCCGCGCTTCCGCTTCTGCTTTAACAGCATTCTGGCGCTCTTTCTCAATTTGCCTCATGGTCAACTGCAATTGCTGCTGCTTGAGCTTGAGCATCGGCAAGTAGCGCTCAAAACGCGTCAATGCGTCACGCTGGCGTTTGAGTTCCGGTCGGGTGAGTTTTATTTTTTCGGCCATGATTTCAGTTGTCAGGGGTCAGTTTTCAGTTATCAGTAGAACGGGGAACCATCAACCAAATAACCATCAACCACCTAACTCTCCACCAATTCCTTCGGCCAGTGAGCTTCGATGATAGAACGGCGAAGACCCGTTTCTTCAGGCTCGAAACAGTCCGCCAGAATTTCCCAGCATTGGTCGAGCGCTTCAAATAAAGGTATATTCACCGAAAGATCCATGATCTTCTCTTCAAACAGTACGCCATACTTGAGTAGCGCATCGTCCCAGCGGCTCATCTCAAAGCCCATATCCCGCTTTTCCCGGCTCTCTTTGCACTGGGCGTAAAGCTGCAGACATCCATCCATAATCGCCCGATGGTCATCACGGGTATCGCCATTGACCTGCTGCTTAAGACGAGAAAGTGAACCGAACGGTTCGATTCGACCGTTTCTCAAATAGAACTGTCCCTCCGTGATGTAGCCGGTATTATCCGGCACCGGATGGGTAACATCATCACCGGGCATCGTAGTACAGGCCAGCAGTGTCATCGAACCGGCACCATCGAAGTCAACTGCCTTCTCGTAGCGACGAGCAAGCTGTGTATACAGATCGCCGGGATAGCCGCGATTGGAAGGAATCTGCTCCATGATAATGGCGATTTCTTTGAGCGCATCAGAAAATGCCGTCATATCGGTAAGCAGCACCAGTACGCTTTTGCCCTCCAGCGCAAACTGCTCACCTACGGAAAGGCACATTTCAGGAACCAGCAGACTTTCCACCACCGGATCAGCCGCCGTATGAATGAACATGATCGTCCGGCCAAGCACTCCACCCTCTTCAAAGGTATTGCGGAACTTCAGATAATCGTCATGGCGAAGTCCCATTCCGCCGAGGATAATAACATCGGCCTCGGCCTGCAAACCCACACGGGCAAGCAACTCGTTGTACGGCTCACCGGCAACCGAGAAAATGGGTAGTTTCTGGGATTCCACCAGTGAATTGAACACGTCGATCATGGGAATTCCGGTGTTGACCATTTTATCAGGCATTCGGCGCATGACCGGGTTCACCGGCGGCGAGCCCAATTCAACAGGATCGGCTTGAACCTCGGGGCGACCATCACGGGGACGGCCGGAGCCATTAAAAATGCGGCCCAGCAGTTCAGCGCTAAAAGGAACCTGCATGGGATGGCCCAGGAACTGAATCCGGTCACCAGTCGAGATTCCCTGTGTTCCCGCAAAAACCTGCAAGCTGACATGATCGGCATCGATGCGGATAACCTGAGCCAGCGACGTCTTTGTCGGGGTGGTAATGATCGCCAGTTCCTCATAACCAATACCCATTGCGGTCACGGTAACAACATTACCGGCAATACGTGTGATCTCGTCGTAGTATTTTCTCATCGTTTCCTTCGCCCTTTCCTGGCGATAAAATCATCGATTTCACCAAGTATTCGGTTAAACTCCTCACTATTCCAGGGAGCATAGTTCCAGTTCCGGTACCGGTCGGTTACTCGCACCAGAATCCGCCGGGCCTCATCCTTATCCTCGAACTCGAAATCAAGATCGAGAACTTCGAGAACCTTATCAAATACCAGCAGCTGTCTATCGGCATTAGTAGCGGCATCAACCTCATCAAAGGCATTCTGTTGCAGAAACACATTATCGAAATATTCGGCTTTGAGCGAAGTGGTGAAGTCTTCCACCGAAGTACCCTCTTCGCCAACAACAGTCATCATCTGTTTTATCTCATTGCCGCGGCGTAACAAACTCTGTATCCTGGCAACCTTTTCAGGAGAGATAATTCCCGGATACTTACTCCAGGAATCGAGCGGGTCAATAGCGGGATAACGCCGGGCATCACTACGTGAACGTGAAAGCCCATGGAATGCGCCCACCACCTTGAGAGTCCCCTGGGTGACCGGTTCCTCGAAGTTACCACCGGCAGGGCTCACCGTTCCCCCGATGGTCAGCGAACCCGTGGTGCCATCATTGAGTTCAATAATAGCGGCCCTTTCATAGAAACTGGCAATGCGGCTTTCCAGATAAGCCGGGAAAGCCTCTTCGCCGGGTATCTCTTCAAGTCGGCCAGACACCTCACGCATCGCCTGGGCCCAGCGGGAGGTCGAATCGGCCAGCAACATCACATTCAGGCCCATTTGACGATAGTATTCGCCAAGGGTTGCAGCGGTATAAACCGAAGCTTCACGGGCAGCAACCGGCATGGCAGAAGTATTGCATATGATGATGGTGCGTTCCATCAGCGATTTGCCGGTTCGAGGGTCTATCAATTCCGGAAATTCCCGCAGGGTTTCGACCACCTCACCAGCACGTTCACCACAAGCAGCTATAACCACTATATCGACTTCAGCATAGCGCGAAGTGATCTGCTGCAACACTGTCTTTCCAGCTCCGAAGGGACCCGGTATGCAGTACGTTCCGCCACGTACTACAGGAAACATGGAATCGATGATGCGTACCTGCGTTACCAGTGGCTCTATCGGCATCAGCCGCTCTTTTGAGATATTCAGCGCCATTTTGACCGGCCAGTTCTGCTGCATGGTCACAGACTGGGTTTCACCCGCCGCGTTCTTCAGCACGGCAATCTCTTTTTCGACAGTATAGGAGCCCTGCTCAACAACACTTTCCACAGTCCATTGGCCCTGTAAAGTGAATGTTGCCATGATCTTGTGGGTAAAAATGCCCTCCGGTACAGTCCCGAGCGTGTCGCCTGCCGAGACAACATCGCCCGCCTTTACCACCGGAGTGAATACCCACTGAGTATCTACCGGAAGGCCATGAATGTAAAGCCCCGGCTTGAGGAAAAACCCCACTTCTTTAGCTACCGCCGGCAGAGGATTCTGCAGGCCGTCATAGATCTGCCCCAGCAATCCCGGACCTAAAGTGACCGAAAGCATTCCTTCTGTGAACTCAACAACATCTCCATGTTTGAGACCACGTGTTTCCTCGAAGACCTGCAGGTCAGCAAGTTGTCCGCGAATGCGGATCACTTCACTCAGCAGTTTTGTGCCATCGGCGCGGACACAATAGCCCACCGAGTTCTGAACCACCCTTCCATTTGTTTGCGCGATTACCAAGTTTCCGTATAAAGCAATTATTCTCCCATTCACCGTATCATTCCCCTATCAATTCTGCCCTTCACCAAGGCGATACCACCGTTGAATCAGCATCAGTTTGGCCCCATAGGCAGCCAGTTCGTCATCTTTGAAGGTGAACCAGCCGTCGTTTTCCCAAAGCCATTGCCAGCGTGCTGTATCCAAAACCTTAAGCCCTGAAATCGGGTCTGGCGTTGCTGTCCATTCGTTGATTAAATTCGAGAAATCTTCTTTAGCGCTGCCAAGTTCTTCTGCTACCAGGTATTCTTGAGAATCGAGTTTAAGCGCATTGGCCCTGGCTGCAACAAGCGCATTCCTCAATCCAACTTCGTATTCAATCCACCTTTGCAGGAAGCTGTTTTTCTGGTTTTCAGCCACGCCCGCAGTATATTGATAATATGTATCCCACAGGGCATCGATCGTGTTTTGGCCTGAAATATCTTCCGACGCAGGCTCAAGATAATCGGGTAAGGGTTCCTCGTCTCGCGCCTGGGCAGTCGATAAAACCGCCGGTTCAGCCTGGTCTATTTCATTGGAGAGAAAAGCCTGACGCTGAAGCAAATCATCACTTAACAGCAAAGCCTCCAGCACAAAATGATTGCCTTCGGAAGCAACAACCTGCTCTAGCAATCGAGCCAGAGACATCGGAGGAACTGAACCCAACTCGTCCAGAGTCGGCAAAGCGGATAGCAGATACAGGTTATCCCCAGACATAGGAAGGATTTATGCTCCCTCCCTTGACTGATTCGCCTGTCTGATGATCTCGCGAAGGCTGGGGCTTACAAGCTGCATCAGGGTTTCAACCATCGAGTCCTTGGTGACTTCAATCGTTGCGCCATGCAGGCTGAATTCAAATCCGGCCTGACGCAGTTCATCTTTGAGGTCAATTCCACTTGTATCATCAATAGCAGATATGCGCAGTTTCTCAATAGCCCAATCAGTAAGCTGCTTGTGCATTTCGGGGGAGACACTGATCTTCATCGGAGCATAGCTTTCAATCTCAGCTTCAAGATAACGGCTGACGATAGACTGGATCAGTTCCCTGAGGAATTCCGCGTCATTGAGATGAGATTCCACCGGACCTGTCAAAACTGCCTGCAATGCTTTTTCCAGCGAATCTCGCAGTTTCAGGGTGGCATCACGGGCAGCCAGTTCCATCTCCGTGCGGCTGCGAGCCAACATACTTTCCGCTTCTGCATTAGCATCAGTAATTATCTTTTCGGCCTGGCTTTTCGCATCAGCTACAATCTGCTCGGCTTGCTGCTGAGCATCGCTGCGCAACTGATCAGCCTGACGCTTCCCCTCTTCCACACCCTCGGATTTTAATTTGGTAACAAAGGATTCGATCGTGTCGGTCATGTTATCCCCTTTTAAATCATAGTCCCGCTAAAGGGGCCATGTCAAATTCCTTCTCGCACGATACATGGAGATATCAGTCGTCTACTCAAATACCCCGCAATATGTTTGTCTAATAGTTTGGCCTGACTCGGGCTTCGAAACTGAAGGGGAACATATGACTGATTCTAAGCCCCCAACCTTCGATCATGTACATTAGCGCAAATCCATACCACAGTGTATATACTACATAGAAAATCAATGAGAACAGGACAATGCCGATGCGATCGATAATAGATTCCGCTTCAATCCCGTAGTAGTTGTACGCAGGCTCGATAGCTTTCGCAAGGGCTTTGTCTATGCCTTTCGCTTCGTCAAAAAGTTTCTGATCCTCAAGCTCGCTACTCATTACATCGAGCGATTCCCACCAGTTGTAAAGCACGATCCTTTCATCATATCCATATTTTGCCTGAATCGGCTCTCCTTCGTTGTCATACACGGCATCTGCATCATCAAGGCAGGTCGCGAGTATTCCGCCAAGGTCGCCAGTAACTTCCACTTCCGCGCCTGAGGCGATTGCTTCCGCGCCGCTCTCCTTATAAAGCAAGGCAGTCTGTTCAGCCTGTTCTTCGGTTTCCATCTCAATAGTAACGCTTACAGATGTTCCATCGAACTTCTTGCTGTCGTCTTTAACATCCGCGATATAATACGCTGAATCCTTGGAGATTGAATTGTACAGTTCGTCTGAGTATTCCAATGCGTTCTTACCATCAATGACAGGGAGAAACATTATCACCAATAGAACAGTGAAAACTGCCAGCATCCCCAAACCGGCATAGAACTTGAGCTTATCGACAATCATATTTTCACCTCCTCTCCCTTGAGGACATTTATGTTTCGCAGGAATGTCCCGATAACCCATACCCCGAATCCGCCAATGATAAGGAAGAATAACACGGTTCCTATGGTTGCAAGCGCACTGCCTAGAGAATCTGAAACGGGAAGTACATCCATTTTCCCAAGCTTTTCAGGCAACGCGAAGACTCGATTAATGGCCCCGGCAAGGACGGCCATGGCATAAAAGCCTCGAATGGTCAGGCCAGGCACTACCTTGGTAACCATTGCTCCAATCTGGATTCCAAGCAATGAACCTAAAAGCATGCCCATTGCCAGAGTGTAAAAGATGAATCCATAGATCGCATATTGGCCAATTGCCGCATAACCCGCAGTAAAGACAATCTGGAAGATGTCGGTTCCTACTGTAGTGGTAGCTGAAACGCCCATCCCGTATACAAACATGGGGAAGAAGAGGAAACCGCCACCAACGCCCATGATACCGGCACACAATCCTACCAGCACACCGGAACTCATCAGAAAAACCCAGGATATCCTTCGTCCACCGGGAACAATTTTGTTATCGAATTTGATCATGGGCGGGATTTTGATCGCCTGAATCCTCCTGGGCAATGCGCCAAGCTCTTCAGTATCAGCGCCTCCATGCACATCCCCTGTATCACCACGCTTCCGGCTTCTGAGATAATCGGACATGGCATAAGTGCCCAGTCCAGTCAGCATGACCGCATACACTGTGGTGATAAATGCGTCACTCAAAACAGGGTCAATCTCATAAAGCGTTCTGTTGAGAAGACCTCCCAGTGTTGCTCCTATGATGGACCCAATCACAAAAACCCCTGCTATGCGCACCGATATGTTCCCCATTTTCCCGTGAAGAGTGGTTCCCATGATAGCTTTGGCGAAGATATGAAACAGATCTGTGCCAACAGCCATAATGCCCTTGACCCCGACGCTCATCAGCGCGGGAGCGATAATGAAACCGCCACCGGCACCAATGCAGCCGGTGATCAATCCGGCCAAAAGTCCAACGACAATTGCCGCCAGAAAAATCCCGATTGAATACTCGGCGGGACCGTATGCATGATGTCCCCCAAGTACATCAGGAAGCGAATCGCCAATTTCATCGGCAAATGCCTGCCCCACAAGGAATATAGGCAGTATAAGTAATGCCAGCAGCAAAAGACGTTTTCGGGAACGAATGATTCTGGTGGATACCTCAAGATCCCATTTGGCATGAGCCACGGCGCCCATGTGCATGAATCTGCCCCATTCTCTAAAGTAATTCATTCTATTTCACTCCTTCCGGCAGACAAATTTCGCTTCTTAAATGCCTGCAATGCCTAAACATCACCCACACTATTTGGAGAGTTCTCCAGATGACTTTCGACCTGGGTAACCTCAGGCTGGCTGGAAAGGAACTGCTTTAATTCCTCAGCATCTTCCAACGAGTGAACTCCTCCCTTAACGTTGAGTATGCCATCATTGATCTCAACTTCAATCTCATCGTCTACCAAATCGGTCTCCATGGCGATCCGGGCTCTCAGTTGTGCCGCAAGGATCAGATCCTGGATGATTTTCTTTGATTCCTGCGTTGGTTGAAACTGGGGAAGAGATACTGTAGAACTTATCATCTCACACGCATCCGTGATACTCTTGCGGCTCAGGTCAATGACCATATCGAAGGATGAGATATCGTTCATGTCTGCTTGATAGAGAAAATTTGACCACCTGTCCCGCCGTTCATCAATCCTGTTGATTATTCGTACAGCCTCTTTGCGATCAATCGCGTACTCATTGCGCGCCGTGACAGCCTTGATGCGATCTTCCATATCCGCAACGACCTTGATGTTCAGAAGATGAGGAAAGCCTTGGAGCACTATATGACCATTATTTCCATGGTAAACAAGATTTTCGGTTTGCGCCGCCTCGCTCAGGACAGCCCGAAGACAGGCCTGATAGTGAACCCATTCCAGGTTCATGCGCTGCAACACGCTTAGTTTTTTATGATGCGCTTTGCTCAGTTTTTCATCTGCCCATCCGTATTGGCTAAGTTCGCCGAGAATGGTTTCCCTGGATAGCAACTTGTAGCCAAGGTTCTGCGCAACATTTTCAGCCAGGTCCTTGGCTCCACTGTATGTCCCTCTCGATAGAGTGATAATTGCCATTATCTCCTCCTTCCTTTACATTGATACATGTATATTATCCTTCTCTCGAAGCGTGCAGTCATCGTGTCATATGCGCAATAGTGTATGGGTATTTTTGCTGATTATATGACGTCAAATACGCAATTGCGCAACGGCAGAAATGCCTGTAAGCGTATAATACGACACACGATTTTTATAGTCAAAGCAGATGATCCTCACCAAAAAGGGGAGTGGCGGCTTGTAGTCCACCACTCCCCTTTCACAAACTGAATTAGCTAACCGATTTTTTTCAGACTTGGATTTGCCCTGTCTTTTTACGACCAGAGATGAGGCCAATTGGGATCCTCAAAAATTCCGTCCTTCTTAAATGTCACATGTTCCGTTATCGACTTCCAAGCTTTCTGGAAATAGTGCCCTATCCCTTTCGATTCAACTTTATCCTCTACCAGGTCAAACTCTCTCAGTGTTAAATCCAAATGTGCCTGCATAATATCCTCCTCGTTTTCTTAAATCTTGACTCACTTATATATTAGGGTACCCGCACCTTACCTTTTGTGATCCCACAGATGAGGCCAATCCGGGTCCGCGAAAATTCCATCCTCATCAAATGTTACGTACTTCGACAGTGTTCTTTTGATCGTCTGACGGAAGTGCCTCAGACCTTTAGTTTCCCTTTTTTCCCTTTTGGCTTTTGGGTACTCGATTGGATAAGGTCTAGTAGTCATTATCTTCCTCCTTATTAATAAGGTTTACTCAAATTTTTAACTTTGTTACTTACTTCTTATGGTCCCACATGTGGGGCCAATCCGGGTCCGCGAAAATTCCGTCTTTATCAACCGTCACATACTTGGTTATGGCGCCCCAGATCCTTTCCGCACACCGCTTCATTTCCGCGCTTACCACCCCACCTTCTTCTCTTTTGCCAGTCGCAGTGTTCTCTATATAGGCATTTGCTTTCATGGCAACCTCCCTTTGTGAGTTTCTCTACGCCTATATTGTCCCTCAATTCCCGATGCAAAACATCGGCCGGGATACTGTTTAACCAATAGGGAAATGCTATTGAAAAAAGTTGCGCTTAGGGGTGATTCGAACCGTTGAAACCGCCTGTCTAAAAGTATTAAAGCTCATCAAATGGATTGCGCCATAACGCATGCGCAACTGCCAAAAACATCACTGAAGGCATTTTTGCGCATCCGACATGCTGTATGATTGCGCAAAAGTCACAGATAAAACAGTATTATTGCCCATACATAATTGCGCATGTGCACGATGACAACTACCTGCAAAAAGGTGATAATATAGGAAAACAGGGAGTAAGGGGAAGTATTATGGAAAAAATCAAAATACTCATTGCCGATGATCATACGGTATTACGGCAGGGCACCCGTAAGCTCCTGGAACAGGAATCAGACCTGAAGGTAGTGGCTGAGGCAGGTGACGGGGAGGAGGCGTTGAAGTTGGCCGCCGAACTCATGCCTGATGTCATTTTAATGGATATTGCCATGCCTAAAATGGATGGCATCACTGCCACCAAACAAATCAAAGCTGAATACCCGGATATTAATGTACTGATACTTTCAGCCTACGATGATGACCAGTTCGTGTTCAGACTGCTGCAAGCAGGAGCTGCCGGATATCTGCTGAAGAACGTTCACAGCCAGGAACTGGTCGCTGCCGTCCGAGCCGTTCATCAGGGAGAATCTGTGCTGCACCCCACCATCGCCCGCAAAGTGTTGAACCGCTTTGTGCCCACCTCCAGCAAATCCTCGGACCAGCGAGCATTCGGTGGGATAACTGAGAGAGAAATGGAATTCCTTAAACTGATGGCACGCGGCTTAAGCAACAAGGAAATCGCCAGCGAGTTGAGTCTGAGCATACGCACAGTGCAAGGTCACCTGCGTCAAATCTTCAAGAAGCTGGGGGTCAGTTCCCGCACTGAAGCTGTAGTCTATGCCCTGAAAGAAGGAATGGTTACTCTTGACGATACACCCCGAGGAGAGCATCTGGAAATGACAGAGGAATAACAATGACAGACAAACTGTCCTCAATCAGATTTACAGAAGCAATTCATAAGCAAAGCACATGGCTCCTGATAATCCTGCTTGCGTTCATCACGTTTCTTCAATATGCAGAATCCCTCAACCTGCCGGCATTCATTTCCCACATCAACGAAAACATTGGCCTAACTCGATTCAGTCTGGAAAGAATCCTCTACCTGCTGCCCATAATCTGGGCCGGTGTTCTGTTTGGCTGGAGAGGCGGGGCTATTACCGCAACAGTTGCGATGATCTGCATGTTACCTCGCGGCATTTTTATCTCGCCACACCCTGAAGACGCGATAGTCGAGAGCATTGCTGTCTTCATCATCGGCAATACGGTGGCTTTTTCCCTTGAGTCATTGCGGAAAGAAAGGGAGCGCCGTGCTCAACTGGAGGTTGCGCAACAAGAACTAAAGACTCAGCTTTGGGTTATAGAAGAGAGCGAAAAGCGGCTCGTGGCTCTCAATGAAACCGCTGCCATTATCTCTCAGTCGCTGGAACTACCCGATGTTCTGGAAAGCGCTATCAATTGTGTTGTGGATGTCATGGGAATCGAAATGGTGCGGATATACGTTTTAGATGGAGATAACAAAGAACTCGAACTTGCCGCGCACCGTGGCGTATCTGATGAGTTCGTCAGCGGGGTGGGGCACATCAAAATGGGAGAAGGATTCAACGGAGAGGTAGCCCAAACTGGAAAACCTCTATTAATAGAAAATGCCTCAAGATACCCCGAATTGACCCGGATGGTAGTGAAAGAAGAAAACATCCACTCGCAAGTCATTGTGCCCATGATGGCCAAAGGGAAAGTGGTAGGGACTATTTCTGCTGCCATGCGCAGCTACCGCCAGTTTGATCCCGCCGAAGTTGACCTGCTCACTGCCATCGCCAACCAGATCGGCGTTGCGGTGGATAATGCCCGCCTGTATCAGCAGGAACGAGAAACAAGCGAGCAACTGAGGTCATCCGAAGAACAGTATCGCGGCCTGTTTGAGAATGCTCATGATGCCATCTGGCTCCATGATCTGGAAGATAACATTCTTGCGGCCAACGATGCCTGCGTTCAGCTTACAGGTTATACACTTGATGAATTGCATAATCTCAGGGCCACACAATTGATTTCAGAAGACAGCCTGAGAACAGCAAAGGACATGGAAGAACGGTTGCTGAGCCTCCGGGATATTGGCTCCAGAGGCGAGATTAAACTGGCGAAAAGGGATGGCTCGGAGGCAATTATCCAGTTAGCAAGCAGTTTAATGTTTAGTGACGGCCATCCCATAGCTGTTCAACATATCGCCCGCGACGTAACCGAAGAGAAACGGATGCAGGAGAATTTGCAGTTTTTCGTCCAGCAGATTACCAGGGTCCAGGAAGAGGAAAGAAAGCGCATCGCCCAGGAGCTTCATGACGATACTATTCAGGCTTTGGTTATCCACGGACGTGAAATAGAAGACTTGGCTTCAAAGCTGGACCAGTTACCCAAAGACGAGATTCCAGCTCGTCTGGAAGAGCTGTATGAGCAAGCAGATACTATTATAAATGGAATACGGCGCCTGAGCCAAGACCTGCGCCCGGCAGCTCTGGACCGGCTGGGACTACTCCCTGCAGTGGAATGGATAGCGGACCGAACCGCAGAACACTCTGGTGTAGATATAAACGTGCAGTTTCTCGGCGAAGAACGAAGGCTTCCCGACGAAGTGGAACTGGTGCTGTTCCGTATCACTCAGGAAGCATTAAGAAATGTATGGAAGCACGCCGAGGCAACCAGCGCCGAGGTCACAGTAGAATTTGAGGAAAAGGCAACCAGAATAACCGTCAAGGATAACGGCAAAGGATTCGAGCCCCCCAGTTCAGTAACTGACTTGCCTCGATATGGGATGCTCGGGCTGGTGGGAATGCAGGAGAGGGTGCGACTGCTCAATGGTACTCTGACCTTCACCTCAGAATTGGGTGAAGGAACAACGGTAATTGCGGAACTGCCGGTATAGCTCTCATCATTATATGAACTCCATGTCACTTTTGGGTCGCACTAATTAATAATACAACGCCAATGGTAAACATCCTATAAAGTACGTCTCTTTTTACACTTTTTACCTCTCACGCCCCCCGATTGAATAGGTAAAAATAGGGTAAATGGAACGTGAAAATGTGAGAATACTCACCTGAAAAAGCCCTTGACCTTGGTTAAATGCCGTGCTATTCTCTCCTTGTCTTAAAATCCCCAACGATCAACCTTCCTATTTTACATAAAAATCCTATTAAGGAGCCTTGGTAAAAGATATGACTAAATCAGCCAATGAAATCTGGGATGCGGCTCTGGGTGGGTTGGAACTCCAAGTAACAAAGGCAAATTACCAAACATGGCTAAAGGATACAATCGGGATTTCATGTGATAATGGATGCTTTATAGTTGGTGCCCCAAACACATTTGCTGTCGAATGGTTGGAGAAAAGACTTCGGCATCTTATTAAGAAGACCTTGGCGAGTGTAATAGGTCAGCCCGTTGAAGTTCAATTCGAGGTTTGTCAGGAACCTCAATCAGAAAGCCTGCGCCCATTGCCTTCTAATGGTAACGGGCGGAACAACCACTCTCAGTTTAGCCCGAAGTATACTTTCCCTTCATTCATCGTTGGAAGCTGTAACCGATTGGCCCATGCTGCCGCTTTGGGAGTGGCAGAAAATCCTGGCACTGTTTACAATCCCTTATTCGTCTATGGAGGATCTGGGCTAGGAAAAACCCATCTGTTGCACGCCATTGGACAGAAGGTTTCACAGAATGCCCGACAGGTGGTCTATGTCACAGCCGAACAATTTACCAATGAGTTTATTACGGGTATCAGGGAAAAGAGCACCGAAGAGTTTCGTAACAAATATCGATCCGCAGATGTGCTCCTGATCGATGATATCCATTTCATCGCTGGCAAGGAGCAGACTCAAGAGGGCCTTTTCCATACTTTCAATGATCTGCATACCGCTAGCCGCCAAATCATTCTCAGCAGCGATCGTCCTCCCAAAGCGCTTTCGCTTCTTGAAGATCGTCTGCGTTCGAGATTTGAATGGGGGCTTATTGTCGATATTCAACCTCCCGATTTCGAAACTAGAATCGCTATTCTGCAAGGTAAAGCCGCGGAACTGCGGGTTACACTTCCGCCAGACTCGTTGCATATCATTGCTCGCAAAGTACAGAACAACATACGAGAACTCGAAGGCGCGCTAAACCGAGTTATCGCCTATGCAAAACTGACCAACGCTGCTATTACCCCTGAGCTGACCACATCCGCACTTGCGGAAATAGCGTCCGATGAATCCAGGTTCGCCCTCACATCAGACGAGGTTATCAATCTGACTGGTGCGCATTTTGGGCTTGCGCCAGATGCTCTGCTTGGTAAAAAAAGGGATAAGTCTGTTGCCCTCGCTCGCCAAGTAGCGATGTACCTAATGAGGGAAGAAATGGATGCATCATGGACCGACATTGGCCGAGCGCTCGGAGGACGGGATCATAGCACTGTTCTTTATGGACACCATAAAATCTCCACAGAGATCGAGGCAAGCTCCGCTCTTCGCCGGGAGATACTGGAGATCAAGGAAGCCCTCCACGCCAATGGAGTTCATTGAAAAGCCCTACCCCCATTCCACACCAAAATTGTGGATAAGTCCTGTTTTTTCGTGGATAACCTGCCGGGACTGTGGATAAGCTTGGTCTAATGGGGGTTTTCACCAATTCTCTATTAGGGGTTTTCCCTTACATGTTTACACCATGTATTTTCCACGGTTCGATTCCAAATCCTCCACTTGCATCCACAAGGACTTACACAGCGTTTCGATACTGGGATAACCACTTATCCCAGTCCTCCCAGTCCCTCCGTCCCTTATTAGTATTGTTTATACTTTCTTTAGTTTATTTGATATGTTATAAATATACGAATTATAATAGAATAAACACTCGGACTGCTTTAGCTGATGATTGACAGAATTGAGATATATGTTCACTCCGGAAAAGGAGGAGCTGGGATGGTAAGCTTCCGTAGAGAGAAGTTTATCCCGTTTGGGGGTCCGGACGGAGGAGACGGGGGAAATGGGGGAGACGTGATCTTAATCGCGGATCGAGGAAAAACGACACTTAGTGATATGAGACACCAGAAACACTACAAAGCAGAGGACGGTGAAAACGGGAGAAGCAAGGATCAACATGGAAAAAAAGGTGGCTCATTAGAGTTGAAAGTTCCCGAAGGGACTATTGTTCGAAGCACTGAAGATGGAGAGGAGAGAGAGCTTAGTGACCTAACGGAAGATAGTCAAAGATTGATTGTTGCAAAAGGTGGCAGGGGTGGTCGGGGGAACAAACACTTTACAACTTCGGTCAAACAAGCACCGAGAATAGCCCAGGAGGGCGAGCATGGAGAGGAAAGATTACTTATCCTTGACCTTAAGTTACTGGCGGATGTGGGACTGGTTGGACGCCCGAATGTAGGCAAATCCACCCTTATAAATGAAGTCTCTTCGGCAAGGTCTAAAGTGGCTGATTATCCCTTTACAACCTTGGAACCGAAACTCGGTGTTGTGGAACTAGACTACAAAGCCTTTGTTATTGCAGACATCCCGGGTCTCATTGAAGGGGCTCACTCTGGTCATGGGTTGGGCCATGATTTCCTGAGGCATATTGAAAGAACTCGTATATTGATACACATTATTGACGGAACTAGCCAAGAACCACTGTCCGATCTTAATGAGATAAATCAGGAATTGTTCCTTTTCAATTCTTCACTCAAGGATAAACCCCAGATCGTGGCGGTGAATAAAATAGATATCCCTTCAGTCAGGGAACGGATGACAGAAATACGTAAGAGCCTAGCCAGTATAGGGATGCCCATCTTCGAAATCTCGGCAGCGAGTGGTGAAGGGTTACCAGATATTATGCGTAAGGCTGCTGAGATGCTAGCCGAGTCGATACCGGCAACCACCCCCGTTGATACAGGAGAATTCAAGGTATTTCGGCCTAAACCTATTAAGTAGAGAGTTTCAATGAAAATTGGTTTGCTCGGTGGCACATTTGATCCTATCCACTTAGGTCATCTTATAATTGCCGAAGAGGTCAGAACGAGTCTGGAGCTTGATAAGATCGTGTTCATGCCGGCCAGTCACCCCTGGCTCAAGGCTGACCGGGAGATCACCGATGCTCGGCATCGGTTAGCGATGATTAAACTGGCTATAGCATCTAACGAGCGTTTTGAGGTTTCCACTGCCGAACTTGACAGACCGGGCCCAACCTATACCGTCGATACTGTGGAGGCTCTGAAAGAAGGATCGGATCCCTCGGATGAGGTATATTTCATTGTTGGCTCAGACGCACTGGCTGATTTTCCCCGATGGAAAGATCCGGAAAGGGTGGTTTCTCTTTGCCGGATAGTTCAGGTGGAGAGGCCAGGGTCACCGGAAATAGATGTGGGGGCACTGAAATCGCTCATACCTGATGTTTCGAGCTGTCTGAGACCGGTAGGTGTACCGCAAATCGATATCAGTTCTACGGCGATTAGAGAGCGTGTGATGATGGGGCGTCCAATCCGCTACATGGTGCTACCTGAGGTTGAGGCCTATATATATGAGCATGGACTGTATTCACGATGAATAAGCAGGAGGGATAAGCAGGGCCGATGGATGAGATGGAAAGATTGCGTGAGCTGGTATTGGAGAAATCATTTAGATATGGTTATTTTACCCTTTCCTCAGGAATGGAGAGCTTGTATTACTTTGATGGAAGGTTGACGACCCTCTGGCCTGAAGGGGCAAATCTGGTGGGGAAACAGTTTTTCGAGATACTGAAAGATTCGGGGATTGATGCCGTAGGTGGCCCCACGCTTGGCGCTGATGCTATTGTGGCGTCGGTCGCCATGGTGAGTCACTTGGAAGGGAAACCGATTCCGGCTTTTATTGTGAGGAAAGAGGCAAAGAAGCATGGAGCCCAGAGGCATGTGGAGGGACATCTTCCCGAGGGTGGAACCGTAGCCATTGTTGATGACGTGATTACCACGGGAGGCTCAATTTTGCGCGCTATAGAAGTGGTGGAAGTGGCAGGGTGCAGAGTGGGAAAGGTGGTGGTTTTGTTGGACCGGAATCAGGGTGGCAGTGAAAAAATCCGTGAACAAGGGTATGACTTCGCAGCTCTGTTAACTGCTGATGAGAAGGGGAATGTGACGTTTGGCTAGAACCAGATAAGTCATTCTTGAGAACCGAAAGCCGATAGCTGACAACTGACAGCTAATCTAAAACAGAGGGTTCATTACCAGGCCTGCTGCTGTCTTGGGGTAAAAGTAAGTTGATTTGGGTGGCATCCTGGTGTCAGCATCGGCCACATTAAGGACGCTTGATACTAGTACCGGGTTGAGGAAAAATCCCAGTTGAGCATCTCCTGACCCAACTTTCTGCAGAACCTCCGCTTCATTAGGCGAGTACTCCAGGCGGTCTTTCTCCTTTTCGGGAGTATCAATGCCCAGTATTCGCTGCATTATCACACTGTGAAGAAGGCTTACATCTATGTCCCTCCAGGCTTTTGGCTTTCCTTCAGGGAGCATTGCTCGTAGTGCAGAGATGTTATGCGGTGTGAGTAACAGGAAGTTGTCATCCGACAGGCCGTAAAGCCCGAATGCCGGTCCTTTTTTACCAGCCTCATCTAACGAGGCCTTCCAACCCCTACGGTTCCGAGAATTTTCAGATGACGAGGGAGGCAATGTCTGAATTTGGAAATAGTCGCTGAGTTGATCTTTCAGGCTTGACATGCGTTTAGATTTTATGTTCCGAACCATGCGGTGCGTTGGCAGTAACGTTAACCCGGGATCTCCCGTGCTGATAATCGTCATCATCAGGAAATTGCTGGCTGCGTCACTGTTTTCGGGGGAACCGGCAGCGAGTTGTTCATTCCGATAGGCTAAAGCCGTAGTGTATCGATGATGCCCGTCAGCAATGTATATTGACCGTTCTGCAAAGAAATCCGAGACGCGTTCAACGGCATCTTCATCGACCACTACCCATACGTTAAAGGTTACTCCGAAGTCATCGGTGGCGGATAGGGATGGATTTTCCCGGTCAATATCGGGGAAAATCGATTTCAGGTTTCCCTCTCCCCAACGAACCATACCCATGATAGGGCTCAGATTTACCTGGCAGGATTTGAGAAGATTGAACCTATCAGCCGCAGGGGCATGCATGATGATCTCGGTTGGGCGGATTTGGCCTGTTTCGAAATCTTCCAGCCGAACTGCCGCCACGAGGCCCCAGTAGCTTCTGTAGCCATCTGATTCGGGGAACCTGTGTTCGGTGAGATAGAAAGCCGGGGCATCATCTCGAACAAGTATACCTTGCTGTATCCAGTCGTTGAGCGTCTGAGCTGCCCTGGTGTATTTATTGGTTTGATCATCATCATCGGAGAGTTCTTTCCCAAATTCCAGCCTGATGATATTGTAAGGGTTTCTCTGGTGGTAAGATTCTTGCTGGGCAGAATTGATTACGTCGTATGGAGGAGTGATTAGTGAAGAGAGGTCACCGGCTTTTTCCAGATTGTAACGCAACCCGCGAAACGGTCGCACATCGGCCATGATACTATCCCCCGAAACCTTCGATCACGGCCTTCTGGATTTGGAACAGATCAGCGATCCCCTTTTGGGCAATCGTAAGTAGGGAGTCCATGCTTTCTTTGGAAAAGGGTTTCCCTTCGGCGGTTCCCTGGACCTCAATAAACTCACCGGCATCGGTCATTACGATGTTGAAATCGACTTCAGCATGGGAATCCTCTTCATAACACAGGTCGAGAAGTTGGACACCATCGACAATTCCTACGCTGGTAGCGGCTACAGCCCTTGCTAGAGGATTATCAATGGCCGCCCCCCTTTCGCGAAGTGTATGGAAAGCTTGGGCCAAGGCTACATACGCTGCAGTGATAGACGCTGTTCGGGTTCCTCCATCTGCCTGAAGCACGTCGCAGTCTATGGTAAAAGTGCGCTCGCCGAGGCTTTCAAGATTTGCGATCCCCCTTAGCGATCGGCCAATCAGGCGCTGGATTTCAAGGGTTCTTCCGCTTACTTTTCCTTTAGAGGCCTCTCTCTGCGTGCGGGTATGCGTGGATCGCGGCAGCATTCCGTATTCAGCGGTTATCCAGCCTGATCCACTTCCTTTAAGGAAAGCAGGGATTCGATCTTCAACGCTCACGGCGCAGAGCACCTTTGTTTCTCCCAGTTCGATGAGAGCTGAGCCCTCTGCGTGCTTCTGGAATCCCGGTGTGATGCGTACCGAACGCATTTCTTCGATAGCGCGACCGTCAAAACGGGCAAGTCTCATATCATCTTCTCCAGTTTTGCGAGGCTTAACAACAGTTTTTTAATTCCAATCCCCCCTCTGAAAGATACTGTTACTTCATGATCATCTTTGGTGGCGAAGCATTCTGTTACCACTCCCTCTCCGAATTTGGTATGAATAACGCTATCACCGGTTTTAAGATCGATCATTGGAAAGAGATAGGGGGCAGTATTTTCAATAGGGTTGCTTACCTTTTGTTTGTTTGGGCTTGGTGCTACTAAAGTAGACGGGATATCTTGAAGGAAACGGGATGGAGGATTTGGCCGACTCCCACCATGGAGGCTGCGACGAAATGCATGTATTAGATACAGTCTTTCCTTGGCCCGGGTGATACCGACGTAACACAGTCGGCGCTCCTCTTCCATTTGTTGGGGATCGGCGAATGATCGAAGATGGGGTAGTATCCCTTCTTCCATCCCAACCATAAATACCACTGGAAACTCCAATCCTTTGGCTTGGTGCAAAGTGATCAGCGTAACGCCGGTAACCTGTTCGGCAAGGTTATCGACGCTCGAAACCAGGGATATTCGCTCCAGCAGGGAAGTCAGAGCATCTTCCGATTCGAGATCATCGTGTTCACTGGCCATACCTCGAAGTTCGAGGACATTGGTCCATCTATCTTCGCTCTCGGTACCATCCAGGATGAAGTTTTTATACCCGATGCGTTCCAGGATTAAATCAAACAGACCGGTCAAATCTGTTTGCGCACTTTCGGAGATGAGGTCATTGAGCATCGTGTTAAATTTTATTAATACTTGTGTACTGCGAGATGAGAGAGGTGTTTCCTCGCCTTCTGCGATAAGCTCGAGAGCAGAGTAGAGCGAAATCCCTTTATTGCCGGCCCAAGCTGAGAGCTCCGCCATGGTCCGTTGCCCGATTCCTCGGGGTGGAACGTTGATTATACGGGCTAGGCTTATGCTATCGTGGGGATTTGCGATGAGCCGGATATAAGACACAACATCCTTGATCTCACGCCTCTCGTAGAAACGGGTAGCGCCGACAAGTTTGTATGGGAATCCGTAGCGAACAAAAGCCTCTTCCAGAGCGCGGGATTGGGCGTTGGTGCGGTACATTACTGCGCAGTCGCCGTTGCTATAGCCTTGCTCCATTATGAGTCGCTCGATCTCGCTTACTACCAACTGAGCCTCTTCCTGTTCGTTGAAAGTTTCTAATATGCTAATTGGAACCCCATCTGCATTCTCGGTCCAAAGTTCTTTCTCGGTGCGTTGTTCATTCGGTGAAATCAGGTGGGAAGCAGCTTTAAGAATGGTCTGCGTGGATCGATAATTCTGTTCCAGCAGCGTGATTTTAGCATCGGGATAGTCATCCTTGAAATCCAGGATATGGCGCAGGTCAGCGAATCTCCAAGAATATATCGACTGATCCGGATCTCCGACAACACAGATATTCCGGTATTTATCCGCTAACTGCCGTACCAGTTTGTATTGTGCCAAATTGGTATCTTGGAATTCATCGATCATAATGTGCACGTACCGGGATTGATACTTTTCCAGTACGTCTTTGTGTTCACGGAAAAGGACAACGGTCTGCATCAGAAGATCATCAAAGTCTAGCGCATTGCTTTCACCGAGTTCCCTCTGATAGCGCTCGTAAACACGTTTGGCTACTTCTTCGAAATAATTCCCACTGGTGAATTCCTGAGGGGCAATCAGTTGGGCCTTGGCAGCCGAAATGACGGATTTGATCGATCTTGGAGGATACTGCTTGGGATCGAGGTCCAACTCCTTCATTACGCGGGTGATAAGGTTTACCTGATCGCTTTCGTCATAGATAATGAAACGAGAATTAACATTTATATGATCGGCTTCCTGCCGCAGAATTCGAGCGCATATGGAGTGGAAAGTGCCCAGGGCGAGCCCGTCAGATCCCTGCCCGAGCATGTTCTGGACTCGTTCTTTCATCTCCCGGGCAGCCTTGTTGGTGAAGGTGACGGCCAGGATTCGATAAGGACTGATACCAACGACTCTGATGAGGTAGGCTATGCGGTGAGTGATGACTCTCGTTTTACCGCTGCCGGGGCCGGCAACCACGAGTTGTGGTCCATCAATGGACTCAACTGCTGCCTTCTGGGCAGGGTTCAAGTTTATAAGGATATCCGATTCCATTAGAAATGTAAGGTTTGTTATTAATCGGTTCGAGCTCTTCCCAATTTGACTGTTGGAATAGGGCTCCTGTTTCTAGCTCCCCGGAATGAATACAGGGTTGTCTTCAGTTATAATGGTTGTCTCTTTAGCCAGCATATCACGCAAGTATTTTGGAATATAGAAAAGCCCCTGGTGTGTGTGCCCATCGTAGAACCGCAGTGTCTTAGTTACCCGTGCGGCGATACGACGATCGATCTCTTCCATTGCAAGCTGATGAGGATTCAACCCTTTCGAGTTCAGGGTAAATCCCCAGGGCCCACCAAACGAAGGGACGCTTGCTTCATACGGGATGGAAACCGGGAAAGATGTCTTCAGGGTGTTATTGATCGCCAGATACACTTCAGTAATGCCCAACAAAGTAGCTCCTGATTGCAGAGCAAAGGTGGCATCATCGGTCATTCTGGTTTTCAGCATCTCGTAAAACTTTTGCGTGTAGAGCAGATAGCACGGCCCACCTTCGATCGGTTCGGGAAGATCAATGATCACAACATCGAATTTCTCTTCGGTTTCCTCAAGATACTGTTTGGCATCCATGTGAAGGAGTTCAACCCGCGAATCATCAAAAGAACCATGATGATGGTTCGGCAAATACTGTTTGCAAAGCTCGATCACTTCTTTATCAATATCAACCATCACTACTTTCTTGACCGTGTTATGCGAAAGGACTTCTCTTAAGGTAGCGCCTTCGCCCCCACCGGCGATGAACACCGTTTCCGGATTGGGGTGCAGCGTCATAGCAGGCTGGACAAGCGCTTCATGGTAGATGAACTCATCCCCTTCGCACGACTGTATTTTGCCATCCAGAATCAGGCATTTGCCAAACGCAACAGTCTCGATCATCTCAACTTTTTGAAACTGTGATTGACCATAATAAATCACATCTTTGACAGCGAATTGCTGGATGGTATCCGGGGTGACAAATTCCATAAACCAGTTGGAAGGAACGTTTTGCATTGCCTAGGCTCCTCTTTCCAGTTCGGTGACAGAAGGATTCTGTGATCCGAGTTTATCTATGATTAGTTTGGATGCTGTTTTCAGATCAAAGGATTCGTTATGAGTAAAGATATCCATAGCCGCGTAATTATATTCAGGCCAGGTATGAATACACACATGAGCGCCATTGCCGAGCACAAGCCCACTCACTCCCTGGGGGGTGAATTTATGGAAGGATTCGCCTATTGGTTCCTCCTGAGTCTGTTGCACTACGGCGGAGAGGGCAGTTTTAAGGAATTCCAGATCGTCGAGCACCTGCTGATCGCAATCCTTTAAATCCAGAATGTACTGCTTCCCTAGATTGTGCAATTCCATATCTCCCGTGGTGGCTAATCTTTACCCATTATAAATCATACGGGCGGATTTCTCAAAGGAACTTTGCAATAGGAATAATACGTCTTGATGGTAAAGCCCAGAGTTGTGTTTGACAGCCAAGAGATCATTTATTATACTCGCACTCAAATTATCCGAGCACTCGATTCGTGAGAATTGCACAATACTTCAGGGCATGGGCAATCAATGGGATAACAGCTGACGATGGTGAAATATGCAGGTTGATAAAGAAATCCAGGTAAGGATATGCCCATACTGCGGATATAACAAAAACGAAATCTCGCAGCAGGCTTGTAGTGATTGTGGTCAAGTAATACCACTTACGGCAAGAATTGTTACTAGAGTTATTAAAGTGGAAGTGGAATCTCCTGTATTCTCGCCAGAGATGCGGACTGGTGGAGAAGGTCATGGGTTATTATGCACCAAATGTAATGCCAGCAATCCATCGTGGGGATCTTTTTGTGCATATTGTGGTCAACCGCTGTTGAAGTATTGCCCCGGTTGTGGGGCCGAAAATCCGTCATGGGGGTCCTTTTGCATTTCCTGTGGAGGTCATTTACCTTTAGGGGCCCAGAAACGAGCGGTCCGGGCCAGGATTGAATATGCTGGGTTTTGGCGAAGGTCTGCGGCCTATATTCTGGATTGCCTAATATTGATAGCGCTACAAATCCCTGTGACGACCATGTTTGTAAGCCTCCCATATTTTTATTACTACTATTTTGGGTCGCTTTTAAGCATAATCTATTTTGTGGGATTCTGGACATGGAAGAGTTGCACGTTGGGTCATATGGCATTAGGGGTGAGAGTCGTTACCGAAGATGGTGAGCCTATATCGTTTGGAAGAGCCTTGGTTCGTTATTTTGGTTACATAGTGTGCTGGATTGCACCTTTAGGTTTTGGATTACTAGCGTTTCTTAACTTTTTAAGTCTTGGTTTCTGGTGGATTGGTTGGGACAAAAGAAAACAGGGATGGCATGATAAGCTTGCCAATACGTTTGTGGTCAAGAATTGAACTTCGCATAGAAAATGATAGAAAAACCTCGGGTAGTTAAAACAACGCTGAAGTGGTATATCCTGGGCCCTCCTATTGCGATGCTTGGCGGGTTTTTCGGGATATTAACGGCAGGTTATGAGAATTCCTGGTATGGCTGGTTTTTTGCTGCTTTTATTATAGCACCAATCTTCGAAGAAGCAGTTAAACCTTGTGGGGTCTATTGGCTATTGGGCAGAAGGCCACATGCGTTGCCAAGCCAAGGATACACCGCTTTGTTATCCGCTCTTGCGGGATTTACCTTTGGCGTCATCGAGAGCTTGATGTATGTGTGGTTCTACTATCTTGAATGTGATGAACTCGATCAGGCCTTCGTTATCTGGCGATTCACCATTTGTTTATTGTTGCATACCACTTGCAGCTTTATAGTGGGCTGGGGAATCAACGAGAAACTTGTTGCCTGGGTAAGAGGAGAAATCCCGTTTCTACAAGGCAACCGGAAGTTCTTTTTCTCTGCAATGGCGATTCACAGCGCCTATAATATATTTGCCTCGATACTGGCATTTTCAACAGATTTGTTCTCTGACTGTGAAAATGCGCTGATCCCATTTGGGTTTGTATGGTGAAGGGGATTGCAAAGACTTGGTTACCAAAACACCCCGCAATTGCTGAGAGGTGTTTTGGTTATCTCAGATAGGTCTAAACTTACTATCCGCCAAATTTCTCCAGCAATTGTGTCCGCAAAGCCGATTGATGCTCTTTTTTCTCGGATGGCTTCTCGGATGGCTTGGTTCGGGCTTCATCCCAGTCGGGATTGAAAATCAGATCAAGGACATGCAACGAAGGTTTATGAGGCGCTAGTGCATCTCGGCAACTGGCACAATATGTTACTATATCAACCTCAGCCTGCTCAGCCCGTAGCTTAGCCATAGTCTTTGACAAAGGAGCATTGGCATAGGGAATCTGCCCGCCAAGTCCGCAACACATGGTCAAATCTCTGGAATAGAGCATCTCTTCAATCTTATGACCTGCCCTGGAAATAAGATTCCTCGCAGCATCCTGCATTTCATCCTGCCACCTGGCCCGGCAGGGATCGTGAACGGTGAATGTTCGCTCATCATTTTTGGCCATCTCAGGTAATGCGATTTCATCCAGCACTTCGTAGACCGACCTTATCTTCAGGGAACGTTCATGCTCAGTGAAAGCGTAGCGGCAGTTCGGGCAGGCCACGATGATCTCGGAAGCACCCAGCTTTTTCACTTCATCCTCCACATTATCCGCCGTTTCCTTGAAAAGGGCATCATCCCCGCACTCTCTCCTGGAAGCGCCGCAGCATCCCAGCAAGATGGCAGTGCCGGGCAGCTTGGCTTTAAGATGCTCGTAGGTTTTCATGACCAGATCGGCGGAATATCCCACCAGATGACAACCGGGGAAGAAAACCTGCCGACATTCACTGCTGTCCGGGTCAGGAAGGGCCAGGGAGAAGTTATCGGAAAGTACCCATTCCTGGTCTTTGTCGATGAATTTTTTCTGAACCGGAAGAGGGCCCTTTTCCTGACGAAGCTTGAGATATGCCCTACCTATATTCAATTCGCTGGGGCAAATGGTCTCACACAGATCACACATGGTGCAGGAGTAAAGGGTTTTATTGTTCGCCCCTTCAGCTACCAAATCCTCAATAATATTATCACGGGTTTCAAAAAGACTCTTGAGGAATTCACATTCTTTCAAGCAGAGTCTACAGTTAACACAAAGCTCGTATATTTCTTTGAGTTCTTTTTCTAACATTTCGACCTCTTCTTGCGCGGTACCTTCGTCCCCGGCATAGGTGGTTGGGGAACCTCTATTACGGGCACTTTCACGATAGCGTTGTAAAGAGATGGACAGACATCATAACATGAACCGCATTTGATGCATTTCTCCTGAAGTACAATGTGAATTGTCCTGAGCCAGCCATCGACTGCCTCTACCGGGCAGCTTTCGAAACAGAGCATGCAGGCTCGGCAGGCTTCGGGATTGATATAGAAGCTGGTAAGCGCGCGGCACGCGCCGGCCGGACAGCGTTTTTCATTAATATGAGCCTCGTATTCATCTCTAAAATATTTGATGGTGGAAAGAACCGGATTCGGAGCTGATTTCCCCAATCCACAGAGCGAACCCTTGGCAATCACGTCTCCATATTCTTCAAGCAATTCGATGTCACCGGGCTTCCCTTCGCCATTGGTTATGCGGTCCAGGATTTCCAGCACCAGTTCCGTCCCGATGCGGCAGGGAGTACACTTGCCACAGGATTCCTCCTGAGTAAACTCCAGGAAGTATCGGGCCAGGTCGACCATGCATGTGTCTTCATCAACTACCACCATACCGCCTGAACCCATTATCGAGCCGGCTTCGTTGAGGGAATCGAAATCGACGGGAAGATCGAGCGCACTGGCCGGTAAACATCCGCCAGACGGGCCGCCGGTCTGCACAGCTTTGAATTCCTTGCTGCCGATAAGTCCGCCGCCGATATCAAAAATGATCTCACGCAAAGTCATGCCCATCGGCACTTCTATCAGCCCACTGTTGACGATCTTGCCTGTCAAAGCAAAAACAGCTGTGCCTGTGCTGTTAGGTGTTCCGATACCGGCGTACCAGTCCGCACCACGGAGAATGATCACCGGGACACTGGCAAAGGTTTTAACGTTATTCAAGGAAGTTGGCAGACCCCACAGTCCCGATTCAACCGATCTTGGAGGCTTTACCCGTGGCATTCCGCGCTTGCCTTCGATAGAGTACATCAAAGCGCTTGCTTCGCCACAAACGAAAGCTCCAGCCCCTTCCCTTATTTCCAAAGTAAAACTGAAATCGAAACCAAGTATGTTCTCTCCTAGGAATCCCCTTTCTTTAGCCTGTTTCAAGGCGATCATGAGACGTTTGATTGCTAGGGGATACTCGGCACGAACATAAATGTAACCGGCATTACTGCCAATGGCATAACCGGCAATGATCATTCCTTCGATAACGGTATGAGGATCGCTCTCCAGAGTGCTCCGATCCATGAATGCCCCGGGGTCGCCCTCATCAGCATTGCAGATTACGTACTTGGGTTCTTTGGTGGACTTTCGAGCTTCAGCCCATTTTCTGCCTGCCGGGAAACCCGCTCCACCCCTGCCGCGTATTCCGGATTTGGTGACCTCTTCGACTACTTGTTCCGGAGCCATATCAGCCAGTACTTTCTTCAGCGCTTCGTAACCGCTAACAGCAATGTAATCATTGATTTCTTCGGGATTGATATGGCCGCAATTGCGCAAGACGATATGCTGCTGTTTGACATAGTAGGGAATATCAGCGTAGTTGCGAATCGGCTGGCCATCATCACCGTGATACAGGAGTCTTTCCACTACCTGACCATCGGGAAGCATCGATTGAGCAATATCTGGGGCATCTTCCGGTTTAACCCTAGCATAGAAAGTGCCCTCCGGTTCGATGAGGACAATAGGGCCTTCCTGGCAAAGGCCGGGGCATCCGGTAAGTTTGACGTTGACTGAATCGGCAAGCTCTAATTGAGATATTTCTTCTTCAATCGCTGTTTGAATCCTATCCGAATGGCTGGAAAGACATCCCAGAGCCTGACAGATAAGAATAGAGCGTTTCCCATCAGATTGCTCGGAGGGGTTCTCGTGATCAGGCATCCTGCCCCTCCTCCTGATTTTTCACGGCAAAGATATCTGCCACTTTCCCCGGCGTCATTTGACCATAGGTATCCTCATCAACCACCATTGCCGGAGCTAGTGCACAGGCACCGATACAGGCTACGGTTTCAATCGTATATTCAAGATCGGGAGTTGTTTCGTTCTCTCCAATATTCAGTTCTCTTTTTACCTGGTCCAGGACAGCCCCACCACCACGCACATGACATGCCGTGCCGCGACAAACCCTGGCTATATGCCGGCCTCTAGGGGTAGTTCGAAACTGGGAATAGAAGGAAATGACACCAAATATCTCCGATGGTGATATGCGAAGCGTTCGGGCTATTTCATCAATAGCTTCACGAGGCAGGTATCCCAGTTCTTCCTGAACTTTTTGAAGGACCTGTATGGTGACACCTTTTTGTTTCTTATACGGGGAAAGCAGATCAGCTAATTGGTTTTGCACAAGCTACCTCTTATTTTGATTTCAGGTTTTGACGATCAACGATAACTTGCAATGATGTAGACTCCATCACCTTATTAGCTGCATTGGTTACCTCTACCCAGGAATCGCGTAATACACAGGTATCTGCACGGGGACATATGCCTTTATCGTCGGTACACTCAGTGAAGGCAGTCGATCCTTCCATGATTTGAATAACCTCACGCAGGTTTATCTCTGAAGGCTCTTTTGCCAGAGTGAATCCACCATTTGCTCCACGAGTAGCCCGAACCATCCCCGCAGCTTTGAGAGGAAGGAGCAGCTGCTCCAAATATCGCACAGATATGTCTTCCCGTTCGGCTATCTCTCGCACCAGAGTAGGTCCTTGCCCGATGTGCATAGCCAAGTCAAGCAACGCCCGTATGGCATATCTTGATCTTGTGGAAAGTCTCATAGTCCAGCCTTAATTATCAGTAAACTCATCATAATAGTAGTATAATTAGGCACTAACACCTTGTCAATCCCTTCTTTGCCTGAGCCGCCCGAAGCGCTGGTTTATGCAGGGCGCTCAAATGCTTATTAATCCGGCAATTAAATACGGAACAATGCCATTGGCCGGCTGTCTTTCTGAGGGAGCTTGGCGACCGAAGAATCTCCTTGTTCAAACGGCAAGGTTCATCGCAGAAATTGTGCTTTAATGCGGTGAGATTCTTCACTTTGTTCAAGAATGACACTCATCTTGAAATGGTTTTACAGCTCATATTTAGTCGCCGGTGTAATAATCAATCGAAATGAGCCTTATTTTGCCTGCTTGGCTTCCTTCTCTTTTTCCAGTTTATCCAGCTTGCAATAACCGCCTTCGCCAGTGAAGGCTGTCTCCAGACAGGTGTTGCAGTAGATACATTTCTTTATCTCTTTCGCTTTGCCCTCTCTGGCCTTGTTAGCCCACTCAGGATCTCGGATGATCTGTCGGCATATGCCGACGAGGTCCGCCTTGTCTTCCACTAAAATGCTTTCTGCCAGATCAGGAGTTGGGATTTTACCAGCGGTCATGATCGGTGTATTAAATCCAGCCGCGCGAACCGCTTTGCGGATGGTATCGGTAATATATACGTTCACTGCTTCGGGCATATAGTTTTCCGGCATGCAGCGGAATCCACTGTATCCACCCCAGGGCGGGTAGGGAACCGGAAGTCCGTAGGGATCGGTTCCCGGGGAATCTTCGTATTTGCCGCCAACAGAAATGCTGATGTAATCGAACCCCATCTCGGCAAGCTTCGTGGCGATCTTGGGAGTATGTAGCAGTGTGCTGCCGCCAATGATGAAGTCCTCTCCGTTGATTCGAATCCCGATGGGATAATCCTTGCCTAACGCAGCACGGACACGTTCATACACTTCTTTGGTCAGCCGCATCCTTTTATCGAGATTGCCGCCATAGTCGTCTTTTCGCTTGTTGTGGGCCGACATGAACGAAGACAGGATATATCCATGAGCGCCATGAAGTTCGACGGCATCGAATCCGGCCTCACGAGCCCGAAGGGCACCTGCCTCAAAAAAGTCGGCACTTTGCGATATCTGTTCGTCAGTGACTCCTTCAACTTTCTGCTTCCATCCCTTGGCGATCTTCAACCAGTCGTATATTTGCGGGACGATTTTGGTTTCGGTCTCAGCGTGTATGCGATCCATCATTTCTTTGAGGCCCGGGATGAACTTGTCATCGCTAAGGCGCAAAGCCGGGAACGGTCGGGGATTGATGGCCACTCCACCCAGCACGATCATACCGGTGCCACCTTTTGCTCGTGCGAAGTAGTAATCGCTGTATGCCGGGGTTACGAATCCGTCGAGTGCGGCCAGTCCCTCGTGGGCCGGGGCCATGACGATACGATTGGGGAGTTTCATCCCGTTTATATCGATCGATGAGAACAGTTTTTCATATGCCATTTGGTTTTCCTCCATTGCTAAATTCACCCTTTGACATGCTCAAGGGCGAACGGTCTATATATTTCCGATCATCCTGAGCATGTCGAAGGATAATCGGGTATTGACAAAGAAAAGGGCCCGGAGACCGAGCCCTTTTCTAATTGTAATGCGTCAGTATGGCCCTGTCTAGATTCT
>CAZWIP010000006.1:0-37020 GCA_964634125.1 uncultured Dehalococcoidia bacterium | reverse complement strand
CATTCTTTCAAAATCTGAGCATGGACAATTTCACACATAACTCTTGACACTACCTTTGCAGATGGTCCTGTTAGATCTGTATGGTTGCCTATGGTGATCACTACTGGCTCCACCATTGACTTGGTTGCAGGTATCGTTGCTGGCTCCGCCAAAGGCATTGGTGTATCCTCATTATTCTTATCATCGCCACAAGCAGCCATTAAAGGTAACACCAGTAATGGAGCCAACAAAACAATAAACCCCATTTTGCCAGACATATTTATCGACTTCCTTGATATGACGATATGACTAGGCTACTCTATCCTCAAGCTCTTCGCCCCATTTTCCGGTAACTTCATACGTCAAATCCGCAAAATCTTTTTCCGAAGCAAGCGGTCGTTTCAGCCAATCTCTATAGAAAGCGTCGATATCAGGCAAGAAATCAAAGATTGCAGGATAACCAACCGGCAAAGTTTCTACCTCTAATTGAGCACCGCATCCCGGGCAGTAGTACTCTCTGACCTCGCAGTATTCAGGGTCTGGTTTGCGCGGCCCGAAGAAAACTTCGTCCAACTTTTCATCGGTATCCCTTACATAGATCAGGGCATTCAATTTCCAGTTTATTCGGTAATCGCCGAACTCCTGACCACAATCGCATTTGATGATCCTCTCATCATCTTTCTGAACAATGTAAAGATGTTCGGTCAAGGGTAGAAGAATCCTCTGTTCCCAGGAAACTCTCTCCTGTAGAATCTGCAAATACTTATCGAACCGATCATCATCCTTGGGACCGCTGATGATCGCCCTGGCTCTCGGCCAGGGAAGCTTGCCATCGATGAGGTGTTCTATCTCTTCTCTGGTGTATTCAGACATATTTATTCACCTCCGAAAACAAAGTCATCGGGCAGGCTCCAGAACTTTCTATACTCATTTGCGAACTGAGGTCCGTTTTTCATGGAGTTCTGATACATCTCTGCAAGCAGTGGAGGCATCTCCTGTTTTGCTACTTTCTTTCTGGATTGCTCCCACCATTCCCTGAACGGAATTCCCTTTTGAAGCCTTTCATTTCTCTTTTCTTCGCGCCTCTGTTTAGTTAATTGCTCATCAATTGACCACTCCTCCGTCCCGGCATTGTACTCAGCTTCTATGCAGTATATATTTCGGCAGGTTTCCTGAGAAGTCATTCCAAGGTCCAGGTCCGATTGGATAAGGCCGATGTCTCTCTCTATAGGATCACCATATCCACCGTTGTTGTTGTTGTAGCAAACCTGGACCAGGTCATAATTGTGGAGCACCTCATCGCTGTACCACCACATCTTCGCCCGGGTGATATCTCCTTTCACCAGTTTCATGATCTCAGGGTCCCGGGGGTCGCCTTCTATTTTGGGTAATGGCAACTGCTTATCGATGAGTTCCTTCACGTTTCCATTTCTGGTGATGTATCCGTAGAACATGTTCCCCGGATATCCGCCGAATATTCCTCGGTTGTTCAAAATCCTGTTGGTAGTGCTGAAAGGCATCATCTCCGCGATGACCCAGTCCACGCCGTGTAATACCTGTGTGGTACACATGTTCAGCCCGCCGCGATACTTCCCGAATCCCCCCGAATCCGGCATAATCCGGCTCCCGATAAACATGCCCGCATTGACCATTTCCATCACTTCCGTGTTACCCATATCCGTCTCCGGATTGTACATGGCATGCTCGATTCCATCGGCAATCCCCCGGGCGCCCGATTGCTGCCCCATGAAATGATGATCACCGCCAATGGCAAATTCACCCGTCATCTCCCGGCGAATGTGCCCAGGCGATGTATAGCCAGTCATGATGACCCCAGGCGTATTCGGCCCGAGAAGTATCTCTTCCCGGAAGCCGCGGGAGTAGTAAGTCCGGCTCAAACACTCCAGAACATTGGCATAAATACAAAGGACACTCCCCCAGATATTCGCTGTGGGAACATACTTGCTGGCGGGATTGACGATGCTTCCGAGCGGGGCGTTTATCTCGGAGCCCATCAAAGTGCCATGATTGGCCTTGCCGTCATGGGCTATGGTTGATACCAGGGTGATGGCCAACCCGCCATACAATCCCGAAGGTGTGGCATTCAGGCTGTGCCAGCCCCAGTCACCAGCCCCTTCGAAATCAATGGAGATCTCTCCGCCTGGCCTGATTTCGATATCAAACGGGACCAATCTAATTACGTCCTTTTTGGCAAAAGCCGGAACCGGCTTGTCTTTGAAATAGAGTTCCATGTAGTGTGGATTTCTGAGCCGTCCCGGAATGGTACGCTGCCTGATACGATGCAATTGAATTCTGCGCGAATCCTCTATGAGTTCCTTCGTCGCTCCCTTGTAATACTCCAGTCCGAACTCTTCTATCAGCCGGCGGATATCCGCCTTGACTCGCACATTGGCCGCCAGCGCCCCTTTCCGATGCAGGATAAACATATGCGGATACCGCAGTGTACGCTCAGCCCGGGCCAGGTAATCCCTTCTCAAAGTATCATTTGTGCCCGTTTTCTCCATGCACACGAAAAAGCCATCGGTGAATTTTTCCACATTATGGGAAGCCGGCATCGGACCGCAACCCGCCGCGCCGATATCCATTTCCATGATCACCGTGGAAACCCATCCAATCAACTCATCACCGTGAAAGATGGGGCTGATATCGTATACATCCGCCGGATGCAGTCCGGAGATAGTCGAATCGTTGTTTGAGAAAAGGTCACCCTCATTGATTCCCGGGGCCTCTTCATAGCCGTTTCGGATAGCCCACTGCACAGCTTCGCCCATAGGCATAATGTGAACCTGAATACCGGTGGAAGTGGCGACGCAGTGCCCCTCGGGGGTGTAAAGCGCGACGCACAACTCCTGAACCTCCCTGACAATAGGCGAGGCAGCGATCATCTTGGTGGCCTGCATACCGGAGATCAATGAGGACAGCAACCGGGAGTGCAGCAACTCGAATTTGATCGGGTCCTGCTCTTTGAGGTAGAGTTCACCAAGACCTGCGTAATATCCGGTCTCTCTGGAGATGTCTTCTGTTTCATCCAGCATCTGTAACAGGGTTTTGCCGTTTTCACCAATGCCGATATTAGTCGTCGTCACATCATCCTCCTGACATCCAGATGACGCAGTATTCATCCATGTGAACGGTCCTTCCCGTGGGAACGAAGAGCGTAGTGGATGGAGCTTCCACCACGGCAGGACCTTCTATTTCATTGCCCGGCTTGAGCAAATCCATCTCGTAGAGCTTTGCCGTCACCCATTTACCCTTGAGATATACGTCCCGTTCACCTTTCAAGGCTTCTTCGGACGGTTGCTTACCTTCGAGGGGATATTTTTTCATAACCGGCTTGGCCTTGGGTGCGCTGGCTATCACGCCCAACTCCATGATGGTGTATCCCCATTCCGGGTACCTGGCCCCGGCAGCATATACTCTGGTATACAGGTCTTCAAATGCGTCAATCAACCGATTCATATCCTCTGCCGTATTAATCCTTTCGACTGGCGAGATCACCTCCAGATCATCGACCTGCTGGCCATATCTCATATATGCCACCTGCTGCAGACTAACATCCTGCCGGCGGAAGCCTTCCTGTTCCAGGTCTTTGAGAGCCGAGGTTTCCAGATCATCCCATCCGGCATTGAGTATGGAACCGATGATCACTTTGAAGTCATCGTTAGAGCCAGGAGGAACTGCTGCCAGAGTGGACTTCTGGTAACGATGAACGTAATCGATAGCGGCGCAGCCAAACGAGGAAAACGCGGCGGCAAAGGGAACGGTAATGATTCCCTTAAAGGGCAATCCCTCGGTATAACCGGCCATGTACATCGCCCCGGCCCCCCCGTATGAAAACACGTGATAGTCTGCCGGGGAGAACCCTCTTATGGCCAGCACCGTCCGGATGTGCTCCCTCATATTGGAGCAGACAAGGTTATAGACCCCTTCGGCAAAATCATAGATGTCCACGCCCATCGGATCGGCGCACTGTTCCTTGATCGCCTTCAAAGCCTTTTCCTTGTTCAATTTCAGCTTGCCACCAAGGTAATAATCGGGATTGATGATGCCGCAAATGAGGGCGCAATCCATCACTGTTGGTGTTTCATTTCCCTGGTCATAACAAACCGGGCCAGGGTCTGCTCCGGTACTTTGCGGGCCGATATGCAGCCGCTTGGCGGAATCCACTCTAAGATACATGCCGGTGCCTGCCCCAATGGTATCCATTACTAGAGTGGGAATGTTGAAAATGTGATGGGCCATCTCCACTTCCCGCAGGATCATGGGATGGCCTCCCATGACCAGGCCCACATCAAAGCTGGTGCCCCCGACATCGGTGCAGACGATATTGGGCAAGTCCAGCAATTCGGCGAGGTACTGGGCACCCAGTATCCCCCCGATGGGTCCGGAGAAGGTAGCTTCGTGGAGACGGGGATAGTTGATATTGGCCACGCTGCCGGAAGCCAGCACGATTTGCAGGGGGTACTTATATCCGCGGTCCTTCAATTTGGACTCTATATTCACCAGCTGCTTACGCCCCGGTTCGGCGGCATATGCCTGGAGCAGTGTGCTGTTCAGCCGGGAAACCTCCCGCATGATAGGAGCAACTTCGCAGGAAAGATAGACCGGAACCCGGTGCCCTTTTTGCTGCATCACCTCTTCAGCAATTTCAGCTACCCGGCTCTCGTGGGAGGGATTCAGATAGGAGTAGTAGAAACAAACGACTATGGAATCCACATCCTTTTCCAGAAGCTCTTCAACCGCTTGCCTGGCTTCATGTTCATACATAGGGATGAATACTTCACCAAAGGCAGTAATCCGTTCGGTTACGCCTCGCACGAGTTTTCGAGGCACCAGAGTGGGCGTATTGTGGTAGTGGCCCACTTTGTGCAATCGGTCCGAATAGCCAAAACCGGCATAGATCTGCTTGGACCTTTCATGCATCAGGATGTCTTCCTCCCCACCCGTCACAATCAATCCCACCTTTTGCCCTGTTTTGGTGAGCAGGACATTCAGCATCGCTGTGCCGGAATAAATACACGCCTCGACATTGGGGAGTATTGCCTGGGATTCCTTTTCCCAATCCATATCCCAATATCTGAAGGCATCATCAAGGGACTCCCAGAATCCGATTGACTCATCCCGTGGAGTGGTCGAAGCCTTCCCGATGACGAAATCCCCCTCCCGATCCACGACGAAAATGTCCGTCATCGTACCCCCGGCATCGCTGGTGATTATCACTACATCTTTAGGGTCGTCCATATTTGACTACCTCTTATAATAAATGCTAAGGAAACATCAATGGCGTTCCAGCCCGGCAATACTGCTTATCAGGAGGGTCTTAAAGGATATACCCGTTCGCTTTGGATTTGGTAACCAACTCCGGTTCTTTCCACCACTTGTCTATGCCGCATTCCTCGGCAACGGAGTTAGCGCAGTTATATCCCGGACCCCAGATGACGCATCCGCCCGGCCATACACCGGCTCCTCCGACAAATAGGTTCTTGATAGGTGTGACGTTGTGGGAGCATTCCTGGTTGGGCCTGAGATATCCCATCTGCAAAGGATGATACTGCCCCTGTTTATAAGAGCCCCGAACCATGTTGGCCAGTTTGTTCTGGATGTCTGCCGGGGTAGTGATGTTCCACCAAAGGACTTTATCCGAAGTCATATTTGGAGCATACTTTTCTAGCGTACGAAGCTGATAATCTGCGATCTCCTGTCGGTATCTGTAATTGAGCCATTTGTCCGATCCGCCATCTTTCAATGCATAAGGAGCCATCTGAGAGAGAAGCCCTGAGGCTTTACCTGCCGGCGCCTGATAGGAATCATGAACGGACGGGAAGGTGGCGATGTAACCGGCAGTCGATGGTAATTCACCGGTGGCCATCATATCCCATTCTTTGATCAGCTCATCTGAGTTATCGTAACCCAACACATGCATGAAGGCCTTGCTCACATCAGGATTGGACTCAGCCGCTTTGAAGCTGGGAGGCTCTTCCAGGGCCAGATGCAGGTCCAGCAGACTCCACTTCTCCCACTGCCACGCATTACACATATCGACGAAGTCCTGTTCCAGATTCTCTGTCCCGACATAATCCAGGAAGGTCCTATGAATATCGATGGTGGAGACAACGGCTTTATTGGCCATATAACGCGTGCCGTCTTCCAATTCCACACCCTTGGCGGTACCATTTTCAACGATGATTCTCTTGATCTGGGCACTGGTCCTGATCTGCCCCTGGTTTTCAAAGACATTCTTTAGCACAGCGTTGGAAACCCGATGCGAACCACCTGCAGTCAAACGATAGTTACTCATCCGGTTGAAGTAAAGAGGAATCAAATAGCCGACACCGGATTGACTGTAATCCAGACCCCAGTGACAGACGCCGTACATCATAAGCGTTCGAACATGGTCATTCTCGAACCGTTCTTTTATAACTTCCTCAGGGGTGCGCTCAGCATATTCGGTAAGCTTCCGCCCCAGTTCAGAGTTCTCCGCTCGAGCAGCCATCAAAGGGGCTGGTTCCGGTTTGACAAACGTCTGTGGGCCAACGATTTCCCTCATCAGCTCATCACACTCTTTGTACCATTCCCGATAGCTATCAGCATCTTTCTGGGAATACTGGGCGATGGACTTGCAGGTCTTCTCCGGATCGGTATAGACGCACAAGGCTCTTCCATCCGGTGTAGGCATTGACCACTGGACTTCCGGAAGAATATGCGTTAGGCCGTATTTTGCTTCAAGATCGAAGTCCTGATAGATGGGAGCATAATCGACCATCATATGGAAGATGGCATGGGTGTTGTGGAAGAAGTCCGGAAGAGTGATCTGCTCCGTGGCCAGACCTCCACCAGCTTCATATCTCTTCTCCAATAGAAGAACCTTCTGCCCCGCTTTGGAAAGATAGGCTGCAATCTCCAGCCCATTAGGTCCGCTGCCGATGATCACGATATCGTATTCATATGTCGCCATTGTTGCCTCCTTTTTATTGTTTCAATTACCAGTTTCATAAAGAAACTCCATTCCCACCCCCCCCCACTCACATCAACGTTATCTCCCGGCAATCAGGATCAACGATGAGGGTTGGTTCAGATAACTGCTGCACCTCTTCGGGAGTCCAGCCGGGAGCTACTTCTTTCAATACAAGCCCCTTTTGGGTCACTTCCATTACCGCGATATCGGTAACAATCAGATCGACACAGTTGAGTGCTGTTAAGGGATAACTACATTCTTTGACCACTCGGGGTTCTCCATCCTTCGTCGTATGATTCATAGCCACGATGAGTCTCTTCACCCCAACTGCCAGATCCATGGCGCCGCCAATAACGCCGACCTTCCTTTCAGGCACCATATAATTGGCCAAATCTCCCTTTTCGGAAACCTGGTAGGCACCCATAACACTTATATGGATATGTCCTCCCCGTATCATGACAAAGGCCTCAGCGTGATCAAAACAGCTCATTCCCGGCTGTTCCTGTACCGTCTGACCACTGGCGTTAACCAGCTCCGGGTCACCTTCGCCGGGAAGTGTTGTTCCCCCGAAACCAAGTACTCCGACTTCGGCATGGAATATCACCTCTCTGCCTGCAGGGACAAAGTTGGCTGCCAGCCCCGGCAATCCAATGCCCAGGTTGACGTAATCGCCATCCTGAAACTCCCTTGCCACTCGAAGGGCAATGGTTTCTCTATCGAGTTTCTGCTTTTCCTGCATACCGTCGCTCCTCTCCGGCTAGCCGCCTTTCTTCATGAATTTCTTGTGGGATTCCAGGGCCTCGGCACTTACTTCCGCTTCTTCTGTGGACTCAACTGTCTCGGGACGAACCACCACTCTATCCACATAAATACCCGGTGTGTGGATACCGTCGGGGTCAAGTTCGCCCAATTCAACAATTTCCTCTACTTCGGCAATGGTAACTTTGGCCGCCCCGGCCATTACAGCATTAAAGGTCCTCGAGGTTCGCCTGAAAGTCAGGTTCCCCCACCGATCAGCTTTGTATGCTTTGATGAAGGCAAAATCGGCTTCGATGGGAAGTTCCAGCAAGTACTTCTTACCGTTGATAATCCTTGCTTCTTTGCCCTCTTCGGCTACGGTCCCTAATCCCACCGGCACGTATACCCCACCGAGTCCGGCCTTAGCCGCCCTGATCCTTTCCGCCAGTGTCCCCTGGGGAACGGTTTCCAATTCCACTTTTCCTGCTCGTAGCAGTTTCTCGAAGTTGTTTTCGAAAATGGCGCTCACTGGAGCTGAGGCAATGGCTTTCTTAATCTGTCCATTCCTGACCAGGATGTCCTGGTCTTCTGCGAACTTGAATCCCATCATCTGCCACACTTCCTTGCCGAATCCGGTGGTATTGGCTACCATCGTCAGGTTCTTCACGCCTTTACGAGCCACCGCTTCCAGAAGAAGTGAGGGGGCGCCTACCACTGTGCCAAATCCACCGATCATGATAGTCGCCTCATCCTGCACATCGGATACAGCTTCATCAAAACTGGAGACTATTTTATTGACTGCCATAAATTGCTCCTCGTCTTATTCCAAACCTGTTTTGTTCAATCAGTATCACATCCAGATCAAGGTCAACTCCGGTGTTACCTGCTATATTGGTTATATTCCTATGGTTCGGACACGACGGGAATCCATTCAGGGCTCACCCCCAGCAAATCTTCATCAGCGGAGATTACCTCGTAAATTCCCATGTAGTTGGCAGAGGTCCGTTTGGTCTCGTTGTAACTATCGCTTTCAATCCCGTCGATAGTCAGTGTGAAATCCTGAGCAACATCATACAGAGCCTGTGAAGTGAAATTCTCAACCCCTACAGCATCGACCGTCTCAGCAATAAGCTCAAACATTACCAGGAATTGCCGGATTGTCAGGTATCCGGAACCGCTCTTGATAATCGCCTCAGCTTCATCCGGGTGATTCTTTTCCAATAGCTGCTTAGTTAAATGAGTTATCTCGTTATCTTCGTTCCACCACCGGGAACCCCTGACGAACAGAGTGCCGTCAACTTCATCCCATAGATCCGCCTCGTCTATCATCCCAAAGAAAGCAAGCTGCGCATCAGTACCAATCATCTTCCCCGTATAACCTGCGCTTCGATATTCTTCGACAAACTGATTCATCATTGGATTAGGTAGAATATAATCGCAATCTTTAAGTGCCTCAACTTCAGGTCCCCAGGTAAATGAGAACTCGGTAAAATAACCGCCTTCCCACTCATATTGGTCTGGGTGAACCTCGGCATAGTGCTCCGCTGCTTCGAATTGCTCTTCTCCATAAGCATCAATCCAGTAAGCGCCTCCGATCCTGGCAGGTCTGTCCTGGGGAAAATCGGGGTCGTTTTCGGCAATCCACTTGATGAGTGTGTAAGTAGCGTTCTTGACTAAGGTATTGCCCGGGCTAAATACATATCCCGGAGGCGCAAAGGCTTCCTCAATGGCAGCAACAGCGAAAAGCACCATTTTATCCTCTTCAAGACGGGATTTCAGATTTATCGGAGGAGATGGTATCGGACTAAAAATTAGATCCGCACCCCGTTCCTTGAGCCATTCATAACCGGGGATATCCTTGGCGTAATCAAACTGCCCATCGTAGGTGATCACTTCAAATTTGACTCCGGGAATCAGGTTTTCTTCGGAGTAGTACGCGGCCAAATCGTCCAATGCCATATCTACCTGTGCTATTGCGTTTGCCCCCGGCCCGGTTTTATCGGTCAGGTTGCCTATTGTGATTACAACAGAATTATTGGGATTCGCCGTATGTTCCTCAATCGTTTCAGAAGGCTTAGCGAGCGGTAATGGTTCGTCCTCACTGCTACTGCCACATGCGACCGGCGCCAGCAATACAAGTAAAACAGCCATTAGAACCAAGAATCGTTTATTAGTTAAGACTTCGACCATTTCTCACTTCTGTTTATTGGACTTTCAACCGCTCTGTAAGGAGCCTAACGGCCAGTAAAATTCGGCGGTCGCTTCTCCATGAATGAAATTGGCCCTTCCTTAGCATCATCGGACGCAAACACGAGCCGAGCAATGTAAGTCTCCAGAGAAAAGGCCGATTCCATAGACATGCTCTTAGATCGTACAGCAGCCTCCTTGATACTCTTCACTGCTAGTGGACCATTGCCTGCAATCGTCTTGGCAAACTCCTCAGCTGTTGACATCAGATCACTCATGGGAACTACCCTATTGATCAGGCCTATCTGGAGAGCTTGCTCAGCCGTTATCCTCTGCGCGGTAAGCAATATTTCCATGGCATTACACCAGGATACCTGGCGAGGTAGTCGAACTGAGGAGCCACCGCCCGGGTAGAGTCCCCATTTCGCCTCAGCAATAGCAAATGTGGCATGGTCGGCGGCGATCCGGATATCTGTGCCTAGAATCATCTCTGAACCGCCTGCAAGGCAATAACCATTAATAGCGGCAACAATCGGCTTGTAGATATCTTGAAAGAACTTCGGTCTTCGCAGCCTGACGAGCTTATCATATGCCTCGGGGTCCATACCGGTAATAGCGGGGATAAGCGATTTCATATCACCACCGGTGCTGAACGCTTTGTCTCCCGCTCCGGTAACCAACATCACCCACGAATCCTGATCCTGATGGAAATCCTCGCAAGCATCGTCCATTGCAACCCAGGTCGGAATGTCGAAGGCATTCATGGCTTCAGGACGATTGATAGTCAGGTATGCTATGTGATCTTTTTTCTCATAAATGATCGACATCAGGTCTTCTCCTCTGCATCAAGGTGCACTATTGGTCAGATCCTTCCCATACTGCGGATTCCTCGGGAAGCTGTCTCTCGCTCTTTGAACCGTTCCACGTATATTTGCAACCAGAGAATCGGGTTCTTCTTTTCCAGGTTCCATCCACGGTTTGCCCAGCCCCAAATCGTTGGCGATAACCCTGTAGCACGTGTAGGATTCCCACGATGACATATTCGATCCAGGGAACCAGCATCCACCCGTTGCATAGAGATTGCCGATTGGAGTCCGGTGATTATGCAACTCAGGGGTTGGCCTGGTGTTATCGATAAGCTGGTGAGCGGGACGGTCGATCCCGGCCATATTTCCGTTGGGCCGGAAATTCTTCATGCGACAGGCATCGTAGGGCGAATTGGAATCAACACCGATGATGTTATCCCAGTTCATGTTGGGAGCATACTTGTTCCAGTAAGTGACCAGATCCTCGGCGTATTTCTTCTTGATCTCAAACCATTCCTTTTCCGTATGATACGAGGCTGGAGGTCCCAGTTGCTCGTTCTGCACTACATGCTTGCCCGGAGGAGCGAATGAAGGATCAGCCAGGCTGTGGCACATGACAGTCGAACAGAAGTCTTCGATTGGCGGAAGTTTACCCAGCTTGGCCCATTTGCACTCCCTGGATATGTGTTCGGGATCAGGAGTTTCCGCCAGCCCTAACCAGATTGTTTCATGGATATCTGGATTGAACTCTTCAGCAGTGTACTTGGGAGCTTCATGCAAGGCAAGTGTGTACCACATAAGGCAACCGAAAGTATCTTCAATTGATTCCACTCGTCTGGTCAATTTCTCATCAATATGCTCTCTGCCGATCAGATCGAAGCAAAGCTGTGCCGGATTCATACCGGCGGCGACAACGATCTTTCTGGCTTTAATCTCACTGCCATCGGTAAGTTTAATGCCTTTGGCATCTCCATTCTCGATGATGACTTTATCAACTTCTGAATGAGTGAAAAACTTACAGCCATTCTGTACCAGGAATTGATGGGCCGCATGAGCCGCCTGGTGAGTGCCACCTCTGATGAAACCAAATACCGGCAATTGCGGAGCTGTGAATAAGGCCATCTGCCCCAGGCCGCCGTCATTCACGTCCATCGCGGCAGCAAGATACCATCTCATATGGACATATTGCATTTCCTTGCTTTCCCAGTATTGCCTTGCCCATCGCATGCCACTGGCTTGCATGGTCAGTGCGTCCGGCATAAAGCCGGCTTTTTCCAATAACGGGGCGAATGCAATTTGCCGATCCAGTACTTCAGGCATGGTTGCTCTCTCGTCGTATGGGATCATAAGGTTATCAGTCATTACTCTCTGAAACTCATCAGTCTGGTACATTTCCCACAGTTTGAGCCATGTTTCCGCATCTTTCTCGGAGAACCGTGCAATCTCTTTTGCTGAGCGTTCTTGAGTGGGATCGAATTTTTCACTATAAATGGCAAGGGCCGTATTATTACTCTGGAAGATGCCTCCCATAGAGCAGAGGTACTGGTCATACTGTAGGCCGTAATCCCATATCTCCGGGAAATCTCTGTACAGCGCTGCGTGGTAAGGGGGCAGCATCAGGTTGGCATGGGTGTTGCCCCGGAATCCGGGAGCTGCCGTTTCCTCGGTTGCCATGGCGCCACCGATTTCATGGCGACGCTCAAACATCCCTACAGTCATACCACCATACCTGGTCAGCCACATTGCCAGGTAAAGTCCCTTTGTACCACCTCCGATTATTACCGCATCAAATGTTTCATCGGGCATTATATCCTCCTATATTTATTGCTGGTTCACAAATTCAAAGACCAGCGATGCATACGCTGACCACACATTCACTGGGCTGGCCGCCCATATTGTGGGTCATCCCCAGCGTCGGGTTTTCAATCTGCCGACTCTCAGCCCTGCCCTGCAATTGCAGGTACATTTCATACATCATCCGGATTCCGCTTGCGCCGACGGGATGCCCGAAACATTTGAGTCCGCCATCCGGTTGAACGGGCAGTTCACCATCCAGTTCAAAAGTACCCGCCTCAATATCATCCTTGACGTGTCCTCTGGAGCTGAACTGGAGATCCTCCATGATGAGTGCCTCATTGATAGAGAAACAATCGTGGACTTCAGCCATACTGATCTCCCGGCGCGGATCACTGATACCGGCTTCCTCATAGGCAGCAATCCCCGCACGATGAGTCTCTTCAATAGAGGTGTAGTCCAGGTCAGCCCGTACACGTCTCTCCCCTGGTCCGGCACAGATCTGGAAGGATTTGAAGAATACCGGATCGGGCCGAAAGCTCTTTGCCATATCGGCTCGAACCAGAATGGCTGCAGCAGCCCCATCGCTTACACCACAGCAGTCAAAGAGTCCCAGAGGCCAGGCAATGATCGGCGCTCTCTGGTACTGGTCGAGTGTAATCTCCCGCTGGAGGTGGGCCTTGGGATTCATTGCTCCGTTATGGTGGCTCTTGACTGCAATCTTGCCGAGCATTTGTTTACCCTCTTCGGGGGTGAGCCCGTAGCGGGAAAAGTACCTGGTAGCAAGCATCGCAAACACACCAGGTATGCTGACTGAGGCAGTGGTATGACTCAAATTATCTATTGGGGGGAGTCCGCTTTGCCCCATATCCTTGAGCTTCTCGAACCCAAGAGCCAGCACGATGTTATGAACACCAGCCGCCACCGAATAAGCAGCGTTCCTCATAGCCTCGGTTCCTGAAGCACAGGCATTTTCCACCCGGGTAACCGGAATGTATTGCAGTTTGAGAGGTTCGGTGACAGACATACCACTGTATCCGGTGATTTGCGTTCCCGCCCATACCGCCTCAATGTCATTGATTTCTATTCCGGCATCGATTACTGCTTCGTCAACGGCTTCAATAATAAGGTCCGCTGGCCCTTTGTTCCACATCTCCCCGAACTGGGTGCAACCCATACCGATAATGGCAACTTTGTCTTTAATTCCCGGCATTTGCTTTACCTCCCTCTAAGCGCTTAGCGTGCTATTCAAACAAACATGTTGGTAAGAACGCGGGTTTAGGGTTCAGGGTTAAGAGTTTCCCCGCCCTCTCAGTTGTCAGTTATCAGTTATCGGCTGTCAGTCCCCGCTTCCCCGACACCCGATCCCTGATCCCTGTTCTTCATTTTGCATTTTGATATTTGCATTCTCCCATTCTCCCCATCCCCGTTTCCCCCTCTCTGCCACCCTGACCCCCAACCCCTGATCCCTAGCCCTTTCTTAGATCAAGCCCTTAAGGGCCGGGCCTTCCAGAAATAGTTGTTGATACCTCCGCTATGGTAGAGCTTCCTGAACGTCATCTCTACTTGCATACCTACTTTGACCTGTTCGGGATCGCGATCGGTCATATCAAATGTGGCTCTGCCTCCACCTTCGAAATCGACTATCACAGTAGTTACCGGAGGATCATTGCTAACGGCCAGATTATCATGTGTGTAGCTGAACACTGTCCCTTTTTTATTTGCGAAGGAATAATCATCAAAATCATCCCGTGCATGGCATACCGCGCAAACCCGAATTGGTAGGGTGCTGTTAGCTGCCTGATCATACTGTGCCGTGCCACAATGTTTGCATTTGACACCGCACAAACTCAATAGAGATCTGCGTTCGCGCAGTAGCAGTGATACAGAAGTTGGGTATTGAGCATCGCGTGCCCAGCGGCGTGCTGCATCAATCGGGATAGCGTTTCGCCATCGCAAATACGTGATGTAGTTATCCAGCATCCGTTTGGATTCGAGATGTTTGGCGATACCCCGCTTCCCACTCACTTTGGCTACACCTTTAGTCACTTCGATGATAAATGCATCGGCGCCATTGCCATATCCGGCAAAGATATACTTGTCACCCGCCTTACCGGTTTCCAGGGCGGCTACCAGCATCATCGGCGCCAGCGCACTCCCGGTATTTCCAACATTGAGGAACATCGAGTCCTGAATCTGTTCTGGCGCGAATCCCAGTTTTGGTCCCAGGCGCATGTGCCTGCGGATATCAGTCGGTGCATCATAGATAGCCTTGGTGAAGTCCGCAGCCTTAAGATTGTTTTTCTCCATTAGCGTAGCCATGGCTTTACTGAGAAATGTGGAGTATCCTTCGTCCAGTACCATGCGGTCTTCCCATGAGCGAACGAATACGTCCCCCTCGACCCGCCACACGCCGGAGAATTCATCGGATATGGAGTACCTGTCCTGGATTTCGGCGATAACGCCCTTTTTGCCTACAAGAAATGCCGCAGCGCCATCACCCAGGGCTTGCTCGAAATGGCCTCCGGGCCCGCCTTGCCTGGTCTCAGAGACGATCACCAATACCCTCTGGGCTGATCCGGCCTTGATGGTGTCAATTGCAAAATTGAGCGCTGTGGTGCCTGCCCGCGTAGAGTCAGTAAAATCGGCTGTTCTGATTTCCGCAGGTAAATCCAGGACACAGGCGATTGTGGCTGCCCCCAGCTTTTCGGTATACGGTGAAGTTGTGGTGGCAAAATACAGGCCGTCGATACTTCCTCTATCGGTTTTACCGAGGCAGTCTATGGCCGCTTCCACAGCCATGGTGATACTGTCCTCATCAAAACCGGCAACTGCTTTTTCGCCGGGTATGGGGAACCCTCCCCATGCATTGTGCAGCGCCTCTCTGCCCATCCGATGATAGGGTATATAGGCGCCATAAGAAACGATTCCTGCTATCACATCAATCTCCTTTTAGACCACATCAGTTTTACCGTTTGTGCGTCATAGATCCCGTAGACCTGTCATTTCATGTCCATTCCCCAGCGAGCTATGAATGGGTCTTTGACTTCAGGATTCACAAAACCTTTTGGCCACTCGCCCTTCAAGACGCGGGCCACCTCTTCGATCGGCCTTCGCATCAGCTCTGCCATGGAGGTATTGGACATGGCTCCGGTGTGAGGAGTGATGATGATATTATCCAGTCCAAACAGAGGGTTGCTTAAACTGGGTGGCTCCTCTTCCATCACATCAATAGCAGCCCCCATGATAAGACCTTCGGTGAGTGCGGTGTAAAGCGCCGTTTCATCCACCAATCCGCCTCTGCCTGTGTTGAGGAAGTTGGCGGTGGGCTTCATCATTTTGAACTGTTCCAGTCCAAACAAATGATGGTTTTCTTCGGTATACGGCACATGTACGGAAACGAAATCCGAGTCGGACAGGAGCTGATCCATATCCCTCAATTCGGCCCCCTGCTCATTGACCGCTTCTGCCGAAATGTACGGATCGTGGGTAATGATGTTCATGCCCAGGGCTTGAGCTTTTGAGGCCACTGCACGGGCAATACGGCCGAACCCAACCAGCCCCAGCGTCTGTTCCCTGAGATTAGTAAGAGGGAAAACTATCCCCATGGCATCGCCGGTCCACTTTCCTTCGCGTGCGGCTTTATCAAGACGGGATATCTTGCGGTTCAACGCCAGGATGAAAGCAAGTGCCTGCTCCGAGACCTCTTCGATACAGTAGTCGGGAACGTTGGCCACAATGATGCCGCGCCCGGTTGCTGTCGCAACATCAACATGGTCAAACCCGACGGAGAACTGGGCGATAACCCTGCACTTATCAAGTGTCTCGATGACCCGTTTGCTGTACGGTTCGATGGCACCCATCACGGCATCAGCATCACGACAGGCTTCGATGACATCCTCTTCGGTGGCACACTGCACTCTCGTGAGTTCCCCACCCAGTTCCTGCACAACTTCATCGTGATATGGAGTGCACAAAATTGGCATGGTGCAAACAATCTTAGGTTCCATGTTACCCTCCATTTTTTAAATCGGTTACACACTTGGCACCGAGTTTGACAGCTTCCAGATCGAGGGAAAGAAAACGCTCCCCCTTGGTTCCTTTATATTTCTTCGTAAGAGCTTCCTCAATTGCCTCGAGGGGCAGGGCTTTTGTTGCCTCTAAATAAGCGCTGAGCAATATCAGGTTGGATACCATAGCCGTACCCAGATCAAGGGCCATCTGCGTTGCCGGGATATAGTGTGTCGTCAGATCGGTTCGCTCGGTTTCACCCGTAATAATGGAGCTGTCTACTATCAATAGTCCTCCCGGTCTGATCTGAGATTCATAAATCCACCAGGCGCCGATACCCATGAGGATGGCAGACGATGGATTCCGGGATGAAAGGGCAGTGTTTTCCTCGTGAGATAAAGTCACCGTGCACTCGCACTCGCCACCACGCATGGAGGGACCGTAATTTGGATGGTAAGTTACATACCGGTACTGCGAGCAACCTGCCTGTGCCAGGACCTTACCCATTGTGAGCAACCCCTGACCTCCCAGGCCACTCATAAGGACCGAATAGCGGTTTTGATTTTCTTGCTGCATATTTCTCTCCCAACTATCCTCGTTTGACACGACCGACCTTGTTGACTTCCGGATCGACCTTGTACTCTATCTTGTCCACGTTCTTGAATTCTCCGAGCGGGAATTCGGCGATAAGTTTCTCTTCCACGAATTTATTGGCAGCCAGTGGACTCAGGGCCCAGTCGGTTGGACAAGCGCATAAGATTTCCACCATGCTGTACCCCACTCCATCCATCTGCTTTTGAAAAGCCGCTTTGACAGCTTTCTTGGCATTCTGGAAATTGGCCGGTTTGTGCAAACTCACCCGAGCCGCATAGGCAGTTCCGGGCATGTTGGCAGCGATCTCGCTGAGATGAAGGGGATATCCGGTGGTTTGCACGTTTCGTCCTTCCGGCGTCGTGGTGGTTCTCAATCCGGCAAGCGTGGTCGGAGCCACCTGCCCCCCGGTCATCCCATATCCGGAGTTATTGAAGAAAATAGTAGTGATCGGATCGGATCGCATCATAACATTCAAGACGTGTCCGGACCCAATTGCCCCCAGAGACCCGTCACCTGCGATATTGAAGCAAATCGCTTCCGGATGTACCCGCTTCACACCCGCTGCTACGGCCGTTGATCTTCCGTGCAGACAGTGCAGGCCATCGACCTGCAACCCGACGAGCAGCACTCCACTGCATCCGATATCCAGACAGGCAATGGCTTTCCCCTGAATACCGAGCTCATCTATTGCTTCCCCGATCACTCGCCAGGCCAGCGCCTCGTGACAACCGGGACAGAACTTGAACGGCATGAAGTCATTTTGTACCGATTTGGGTTTGCCCCCAACCTCTTGTTTTATTACCGCGTTATCTCCCATAAAATCGACCTCCTAAACAAACCCCTCTCCCTCGATGGGAGAGGTTGGGTGAGGGTGAAATGCTCCGATCAAACTGCAAACAGTCAAGGCAAGCTGCCAATCATGCCTTTCACCCTCCCTCTTATCCCTCCCGTCAAGGGAGGGAGGATTGAATGTATTTATCCACTACAATATTCAAGCTGGAACTTCCAGTTGTTTGACTTCGTCAACTATCCTTTCCGGATAGATAATCCCCGAACCATCACGACGGTGAGTTCCCCAAATGCCCAGTAAATGAACCGGTACTTTCCCCTGAAGAGCGCTTTCCACGTCTTCCACCAGGAGCCCGGAGCTGTGCTCTATAACCAGTACACGCCTGGCCTTGTTCCCCAGTTCGCGAAGTTTGTCAACGGGGAAAGGCCAAAGAGTAATTGGCCTGAGAAGTCCGACTTTCAGTCCTTCTTCACGAGCCAGGTCCACCGCTCCCTTGGCCATACGGGACACATAGCCGTATGCCACAAGCAGCACATCGGCATCATCTGTTCGGTACTCCTCATATGTGATCTCGTTTTCGGATATTTCCTTGTATTTCGCAAGCATATCTTCGTGATAGCCTACGTAGTCCCACATGTGTTGATGGATTCCTTTGGCTTCGCCCCCCCGGGCGTCCTGTCCGCGAACAATCCAATCCTTTTCAGGTAATGGCCCGAAATCACGATTCTCCAACTCAACTAGCTCAATCGACTGTCCAATGGTTGCATCGGTAAGGACATACACCGTCAAACGATATCTATCCGCCAGCCATAATGCCCGTTGTACCAAGTCACTGCATTCCTGACTTGAGGAAGGGGCCAACACGATACAGCGATAGCCTCCGTGACCACCTCCTTTGGTGACCTGTCGATAATCGGTTTGTGCTGTTTGAGCCGTCCCGCTGCCCGGTCCGAAGCGACACACATCAACAATCACCGAGGGCACCTGCATGTATGCCATCAGCGATACAGTCTCCTGCATCAAGCTTATGCCCGGCGAGGAAGTCGCGGTCATCGTTCGTGTTCCCGTCATCGATGATCCGTAAACCATGCTCGCAGCAGCAATCTCATCTTCTGTTTGCAGAAACACTCCGCCAGCTTTGGGTAACTCTCTGGCCAGAAATTCTAAAATCTCACTCTGGGGAGTTATTGGATAACCAAAGAAGGCCTTGCACCCTCCTAGAATGGCTCCCCAGCCGACCGCATCATTACCGGATAATAACTGCATATCTGCCATTAATTTGTTCCTCCTTCCCTATGCGCTGTCAACTCCACTTTCGACATATTTGAAAACCCGGATGGCAAAATCCGGACACATCCATCCGCAGATCCCACAGGCATTACATTCCTCCGGCAATGAGAACACTGCCACGGGATAGCCTTTGGGTCCCATGCGATCCTCCGGAATGGTGATGCACTTGCGGTTGCAGAATTCTACGCAGAAACCGCATGACTGGCAATCAGCCTCAATGATTTCTATCTCTCCTTTGGCCATTTCTCTCCTCCCGCCATTCCCCTCTTGCGAGGGGTGGCCGACAGGCCGGGGTGTGTTTTCCCCGCCCATCTGAAATTCCCGCCTTCCCGGGAAATACATTATGTATGAACTATTTGCGAGTCTCAACTGTCTCTAAGAAATTATCGATCTGAGTCATCATCTGGGATTCGGAATAGGTCCGAACATCCACGATATCGCTACTGATGAAAAGGGTTGGTAATTTGGAATATTTATGAACGGCGTTCTGGTAATATATCTGTCCCATACTGGTAGCCCGGCAGGACATCACGCCATGCATAACCAATCCGTCGATGCTGAAATCCGGCACCAAATCCAGAATGTGCTGCACCCAGAAATCGCCGCATCCCTTGTAAGCGCGATCCCACCGGTAGGTAAACCGCTCGAAACTTCGAAGCGCCATCAGTTCAATTGGATCGTTGATGTTTTCCGGTATGGTGAAAGGGTCCGGTGGTGGATAAGCCATTTGAGCCGGGAAAGTCGCTCCCAGACTGCTGAAATAACTGAATATGCCCATGCTGTGCCACGGGGGAAGCCCTCCGGCAAAAAGTAATCGATATTTCTCATCTTCCACGACGCCTATCCCGGCATCCACTCGCTCCTTGAGTTCACGATACAATTCCTTGAAGAAATCAAGGGTTGATTCCTGACCGATCATGAAATGGTGTGGCACGAAGATATTGAACTGATCGCGAGCCGACATCGGAGAAGGGGATGCTTTACACAATTCCTGAGCATCCCACCACCAGCGGCGAGCTTCCTCAGCACGATGGATAATGCTCATCAGTTTATCATTGTCCAGCCGTTTCCCGGTCATTTTCTCCAGGAACTCAACTAATCCTCGAAGCTGCTCCGTCTGGTACTTAACGTAGAAACCTCTGATTTCGTCCTTGTTTCTATCAACCGGCGGGATGATGACATCGATGCAATAGATGGGAACATCCATATAGTGTCCCAACGCTTGATACCATTTGAATCGTGTATCACACCCGATGCTGCTTCCCAAGAGCATATCGGGCATGGGCATTCCGCCATCGGGTGTTTGAGGGGCCTGACCTGTCTCGGCGCGAAGCGCATCGAAGCCAATTCCCGTGCGTGCATATCCGCAAATCAGGTTTGAGTATCCATCAGCTTCGGCCTTATCCAGAAACTGTGGAGCGGTTCCCATGGCGGCACACAATCCACCATAGTTTTCGGTCCATAACGGTACTATATCCATCGCCGCCAGTATCTCGTCATACTGGCTCATCACCATACTGTAAGCCACCTTCTGTCCCTGGCCTCTAGCCTGATGAGCCCTCATCATCATCCCTTCCACCAGGGGACGTATGTTGCGGGCGCTCTGGGTCCGGTTTTCCTTTTTCTTATTCTCTGTCATGATTGATCACCTTGGCTTAGTGTCTCGATGAAAGCTTGAAATCGTGTTCTGAGTTGTCCCATAGTGAGTTGTGTGTATTCTTCCTCAAGGTGCAATACAGGGAAACCTTCCCGATTTAGAAAGGCTTTGAGACCAGGAGCTTCAAGGGCCTGTCCATCACAGAAACGATACACGTACAAGATAATCCCCTCAACATTAAACTCACGCGCAAAATCGGCGATGTATCGGAAGCGCTCTTCAGGACTGCCGGGCCTGCACGTTCGGGGACAACGAATATCCTCAACATAGTGAGCAGCCAGACTTTGAAGATCATCGCCATTGACTTGCACTGGATCCCAGAATGAACGTGATCCGGTGCATAATTCATCCATTACCACTTCCGCGCCACATTCTTCGATAAGCTCTATGATTGCCGGGTCATCGATCTCTGCCCCATAGATCATTACCCGAGGCTTTTTCGATTGCGGTGATTGCTCGCGGGCTTTAATCTCATCCGTGACTTCAAGCAATAGCTCATTGAATTCTTTCACCGGGAGTCCCATTCCGGCTGTTAACACCTTTACGATTTCGGAACCTGAGATACGCGGTGGGGATGTCTTACGATATTGATACAGCTCTTTCAGGAGAGCTCGAGAGCGGTTATGTTCGTCAATAGCTTCCCATAGTCCGCTTTCTGATATAGTGCGATTCGTCATTTTTTCCAGGCTCCGCTGGAACAGTTTCAACTCCTCAGTCATAAAACTGCAGGAGGATGGCCCTATCATATGAGGGACCTCAATGAAATAATTGTACTCCAATGGCTTATGGAATTTCCAAATTGTAAGGATGCGCCACATTGCATCACAGGTATGCGGCACCACTAGCCCATGCAGAAAATCGTACTCCCCTCGAATGGCAAGGTCGAAAGCACTGCGCACATAGGAGCAAATAGAAGTCTCCAGAAAAGCATCGGCCTCTTTGATAGCTTCATCCGCTCTTCCCGAAATCCTATACGGAACCAGGTCGAGAGCGGTCATTAGCTCCACAGGTGTTTGGCAACAGAAGTATCCGATGACTTTCTTACCCTGCGCTGCCATTTCGCGGGCGTAAGCCATTCGATCCTGGCTAAGTTCCTCGACTCGATCGAGCCCTTGAGTCGATGTCGTCATCTAGATGACCTCCTCCTCTCTGAGCTTCCCGATGTCCTCCCATGAATACCCCAGGTTAAGCAGCACGTCTTCTGTATGCTGGCTTAACTCCGGAGCGGGCATTCGGATTGATGGAGGTGTCTCGCTCATATGGATGGGGAAGCCAACCATATTCACTTTTCCCAGTGCCGGATGATCGTATTCAGTGATATAATTGTTGGCTGTCACCTGGGGGTCACTGGCTAGATCGGAGATAGAGTTCACCAGGCAAAACAGCAAGTCCTTTTCCCTGAGCGCCTGACTCCACTCATCACTGGTTTTGGTGGCAAAGCGCGCTTCCAGAATCGGGACCAGTTCTTTGGCATTGATTGCCCTTGGGACGAGGCTCTCGAACCTCTCATCTTTTTCCAGTTCCTCCAGCCCCATCGCCTGGCAGAAATCCGCCCAGTATCTATCCGATTGCAAAAGCCCCAGCGCTATCCACCTGCCATCGGAGCACAAGTAATGAGAATAGACCGGATTCCATACACCGGACTTGGCCTGACGGGGCAATTCCCATCCTGCCATGAGACTCGCATTAATGCTCAGACCCTGGAGCCATATCATGCTTCCCAACAGGGATGAATTCACTTCCTGTCCCACACCAGTGCGATCACGAGCTACAAGTGCTGCTAAAACACCATATGCCAGCATGATGGCTCCTATCTGATCAGCGATGGGACTCGCAGCCAGTAATGGCGGCATATCCGGCTCACCCACGGCCGACATGAAACCGGAGCGTGCCTGCCCCAGGTAATCATAGCCACGATTGCTGGACTCCGGTCCTTCGGGGCCCCACGGAGAAGCAGTGGCATAAATCAATTTGGGATTGATGCCGGAAAGCGTCTGGTAATCCAGTTTCAATTTCGCAGCAACCCCCTGCCGGAAATTCTGGACAAAGACATCTGCCTCTTTAACCATCTGGTACATGATCTCCCGGCCTTTATCCGTTTTCACATTCAGGGTCATACCGCGCTTATTACGATTATGGGCCTCGATATATGCGTGGCGGCCCTCGGCGAGATCAAAGGAATTCCCTCCCGTCCCGATGATCCCCCGACCGGGGTCTCCCCCTGCCCGATTCTCGATCTTGATTACGTCAGCTCCCAGATCACCCAGCATCATACTGGCAACCGGTCCCTGTTGCCAAGCGGACCAGTCTATAACTTTTATTCCTTCCAATGACATCATATTCGGACCTCCCTTCTGTTCTATCATAGTGGTTTGAAGTATCTGATATCAAGAATGCTGCCTTTCCTTTCGTCTTTAAATACAGCCTGAACCCTCATCCCGACCCTTAATTGCTCCGGATCGACCTCGCCCAGCATATGAACGAAACCGGTATCGGCCCCATCCAGCTGAACCGTTGCGTATATGATGGGAGGTTCCACTGGCTGTACTGGATTTGGCTCATAATCAATTGAATAGGTGAGTACGGTTCCTTTATTGCTCACTTCCACCCACTCGTTGAGCTTGCCAAGACATTCCCCACAGATTGACCTGGCTGGGATGTAAACACGGTTACAATCGGGACATCTGGTGCCCATAATTTTTTTCTTATCCCGTATTTTAACAAGGAATCGGCTGCCAACACCCCCGGCATGATAGGTGTTCGGAATGTGCACCTGTCCGTGATAGATCCAGGCATCCGTACCTTCTACTTTCTCAGTTATTTTCGACATTGATTATCTCCTAATCCTCGATCGTCCTGAAGTACATGATGTCAGCTGTGCCCTCTCCTCGCTCCTCGGGGTCTTCTCTCCAGACGGCTTTCACTCGCATCCCTACCTTTAGTTTGTCCTTGTCCGTTTCCTCAAGGAATCCACGATGAAAAATGCCGCTCTCGTCCATTTGAATGAAGGCTACAGGATGTGGGTTTGCCCATACTTCCCCCATGTGTGGATCCCACATCGGCAAAACAAGATAGGTATACTGCACTACAGTACCGGTCTGGGGTATCTCCTCAAGTTCTGAATTGGCCTCAATCTTGCACCTTCCGCACATCAACTGTATCGGGGTCCACACAAACTCTCCGCATTGGGGGCACCGGTTGGCCACCATCTTCTTGTCTTCTTTCATCATCGTATAGGCTTTTCCCATAATCTTGCCTGTCGACCAGTTATACGGCCGCGGTAGGTTGTAATCTATCCTGATGCTTTCCGCTTTTGATGATTTCGACATTTCATGGCCTCCTACAGTGACTTCCTGAGTAATGCACCCGTTGACCAGTTGGGTCCACCGAGAGAAGCGGCGAAAGCCGTATTTATGTCTTTAGTGCACTGTCGATCACCGGCTTCTCCCCTAATCTGAAGCACGCATTCCGCAACTCGTATGATAGGTGTAGCCCCGATTGGGTTGGTAGATATAACGCCCCCCGAGGGATTCACCGGGAATTCGCCTTCTATCTCAGTTGTCCCCTGCTCCACCATCTTCCATGCTTCGTTCTTTTCACAGAAATGGTAATGTTCATACAGGCTCATCTCTTCCCAGTTTGATGGCTCATAAATCTCGGCCATATCGATATCTTTGCGGGGATCGGTTATGCCGTTTCGCTTATACAGTTTCTCGATTAGAGCATGCTGGGAATATGTTTCTTTGCCTGTCGGGTCCCCAAAGGTTCCACATCGAAACAGTTCCTGATGTGTAGCCTCTACGTCAACGAGCCAAACCGGCTTTTTACTGATTTTCCTGGCTCGCTCTTCCGATGCATAGATAAGAACACAGGCACCGGAGGATTGTGGGCAAAAGTCCAGTAAACGAAGCGGCCATACCAGGTATGGAGATTGCATTACTTCCTCCACACTCTTTAATCCCAGCTTCAAATGGGCGTAGGGATTGCGGCATGCATTTCGGTCAGCCTTCAAACGTACCATGGCTGCGTGCTCTTCCGTGGCACCCGATTTCTCCATATAGGTCAATGCCTGCTTGGCAAATTCTCCAATTGCACCAGTTACTACACCTTTAGCCCACAGCGCAGTGCCGGCAGCACTAATAGCAGCAGTCGTGTCCCCTGCATCCTGCTTTTCAAAACCAACGATCATGACAATGTCGTACAGACCAGATGCAACAAGATAAAACCCCTCATTGACAACTGAGCCCCCACTGGTACCACCTGAATTAACCTTGAATCCAGGTTTTCCCCAGGCTCCCATTTCTGTTGCGCCACCATGGTCAGGAAGATAAATCCCTTCAAATGTCTCCATATTGCTGAAGAACATACCTTCTATATCTTTAATGCTCAACTCGGCATCTTCCAAAGCGGCAACTATTGCTTCGTGAACCATCTCCGGCTGGGTAACATCAGTCCGATGGTGCTGATGATATGTCTGCCCGACTCCTACAATCGCTACTCTGTTAGGCATATCTTCCTCCCATTACGTGTTGCTGAGTATGGCAACAGCCTGGTGCTGCCCACAGATTCCGGTATAGCCATGAGCAAGCGCAACATTGGCCCCGTCGACCTGCCTGTCACCTGCTTCTCCCCGAAGCTGCAGCACTGATTCGGCCACTCGCGCAAGGCCCGCCACACCATTCGGATTGCCCGGGAGGACGCCCCCCGATGGATTTACCGGCAGCTTGCCACCCATACTAGTCGTGCGTGAATCAACCAGCTTGCCTGCATCTCCCCGATCACAGAAACCAAGCCCTTCCATCCACAGAAGTTCCTGATAGGAATACTCCCCGGATATCTCAGCTACATCGATTTGTTTTATCGGATTCTTGATACCGGCCATGCTGTAAGCCCTCTTTGCAGCAGTAGTTAAAGCGTCACAATCAGCCAGGTCCCTGTCTCCGAGATAGTGCTTCTCATAGCAGTTGCCGATTCCCGTTATCCATACAGGTTTCTTTGAAATTTTCTTGGCTCTTTCCTCTGAAGCCAGGATCATGGCACAGGCGCCATCAGAGATGGGTTTGATATCCAATTGCCTGAATGGATAAGTCACCATTGGAGATCCGAGTACATCTTCCACTGTGATATCCAAAGGTTCCTGTGCAAAGGGGTTAGCTTTGGCATTCTGGTGATTTCTGACAGCTACCCTGGCGCATTGCTCGGGAGATATTCCGTATTTATACATATACCGTTTGGCCTGCATAGCCGCAGCCGAAGTGAAGTTCAGCCCCAGTTGCCTCATAAAAATCGGATCAAAAGCGGCATTCTCGACGAGGTTTTTATCCGCTTGAGATTCCTTCATATGAGCCACTACTAGTACAATTTCAATGTGACTGCCAAGGATTTGAGCCATACCGGCGTAAATGGCATTGATGGCGTCCTCGCATACTTTATCCTCATGGCCCAGATGCGCCCCGACAAAAGACTGAATATTCAAACTCGATATCGTCCGGCCATCCCAGAAATCCTGTGAGGAGGTGACAGCTGAATCTACATCGGATAACGTGAGCCCGGTCTCTTCCAGAACCTGTTTGATTGCCTCGTATGCCAGTCCACCTTCAGTCACGTCCGCTCTGTTTGGGCTGTACTTTGTCTGGCCCACCCCTACGATCCCCACTCTTTCAGCCATATCGTTTCTCCTTTTTGTTTGAAAAACTTAATTCCATTCGCATGGCCTCAACCGAACATCCCTTTCACTCTTCCTTCAGTGCTTTCGGGGGTGTGCAGGGTATCTTCATCTATCAGCCTCTGTATCTCGTCGTCTGACATCCCCAGCTGATCGCGACACACCTTTTTCGTATGCTGGCCCAGCAGGGGCGCCGGCCAGCTCCGCAATGCCGGAATTCCCGACAGCCGGAAAGGTATTGCAGGATAAAGAGTTCTTCCCCCTTTGGGATGATCCAACTCGATGATTGCATCCAGCCACTTGAGCTGGGGGTCTTCGAGTGTATCCGTGGCTCGTTGTACTACCCCAGCGGGGACCCCTGCTGCCTGAAGCGGTTCCATTACTTCATGAGGATCACGAGTTGAGGTCCATTCTTCCACCAGCTTGTCTAAATCATCAACGTTGGCTAATCGATCCGATAGGTTGGCGAATTTCTCATCATGTACCCAAGAGGGGTTTACAACTTCACAAAAAGCAATCCATTCCGTATCGGTGAACACTGATATGACACACCATGTATCTTCGTCTTTGCATCGATAGCATCCATGTGGAGCCGCATAGGGACTCCTGTTCCCCACAGGTTCAGGAATCCGCTTGTTCACCGTATAGTCCATGTAGTACTCACCGAGAAGTGAAACCGCTACTTCAGTTTGTGCCATATCAATATGTTGTCCCTTACTAGTTCGGCGCCGATAGTCGAGGGCAGCCAAGGCAGCTACCGCCAGGTGTTTACTGGCAGTGTGATCCGGGAGGGGTGAGTTGGAGCCAACAGGATAGGGATCGTCCGGGTCAGACCAGATTGAGAGCATGCCGGAGGCCGCAGCGACTGTGGGCCCGTACGCTTGATAGTCTCTGTAAGGGCCGCTTCCACCGAAACCCTGGCTGCTGATATAGATAATGTCGGGATTGAGCTTTCGCACATTCGCATAGTCAAGACCCAGGCTCTCCATCACCCCACCGCGGAAATTCTCCGCGAGGATATCACTCCTCTCGATAAGCTCCCTGGCAATCTCCAGTCCCTCCGCCGTCTTCAGGTTGATGCCAAAACTCCGTTTATTGCGGTTCGATTCATTGAATCCACCGATCTTGTTGATATCTGATCCGATACACCTCATAAAATCGAGGTTATCTGACGACTCTATTTTGATGACATCAGCTCCCAGTTCACCAAGAATCTTGGTGAAATCAGGACCTACCGCACCCGTCTCGAATCCGATGACTGTAATTCCTTCAAGCGGCAGATTTGCGGTTTTCTCATTACCTGCTTCTACAGATTGGGGAGTGGAGTTTTCTTCCTTTTGAGACGTATCTGCCTCAGAAAGGATTTCCTTATTGTGCTCTCCCAGACATGGGGCCGATCGCCTGATTGAAACCGCAGTTTCACTCCACTGGTAGGGTGGACCCGGATATAAAGCAGTACCAATTACAGGATGGTCCATTTCAACAAAGAAACCTCTGGCCTTGGTCTGCGGGCTGTTGACAAAGCCCTCGACTGTGAAGATGGGAGCAATGGGCACGCCCTCTCGATGCCCGGCTTCAAACAGTTCCTGCATGGTATATTGACTGGTGTACTCAGTCATGATGGGATAAATCGCGTCGGCATTGAATATCCGGTATACGAAGTTTCGCCATTCTGGCAGAAGTAGCACTTCAGGACTTCCCAGGACCCGAACCATGGCATCCCACTGCCGTGGAGTCAGGGCAATCAAACGGATAAATCCATCCTTGCAGGGGAAAACCGGATAGATAGAATCCCCTCTTCGTGTCTCAACTTCCGGTGGGACCCCTCCTTCAGGGACCTCATTCATCAGGTGGGTATACGTTGACAATATCCATGGATAGAGTCCGATACGAGAAGTTTCATGCACTGATGTTTCAATATGCTGCCCCTTCCCTGTGGCACCGCGCATATAGAGTGCGGACAAAATCCCGATGGCTGCAATAAGCGAAGCCGAATCATAGGCTTGAGAACCTGGAATCAGGCATGGGGCTTTCCCCGGAAAGCCGCTGGTAATCATTACTCCGCTCATGGCAAATTGCACCAGGTTTGATCCCTTGTAATCCTTGTAGGGGCCACTCGGCCCGAATTCGGATATACTGGCCATAATCAGCCCCGGATTTATCTCCCGGAGCACAGAGTAGTCCAGCCCCAGGTTCTTCATGTAGTCCGGCGACGAATTATCCACCAGGACATCCGCTGTTTTAACCAGATTCTTGAGTAGCGCTATACCTTCGGGAGTCTGGAGATTTGTGGTTAGACCTCGTTTGTTGGCGTTACGATGCAGGAAGTGCAGGCTCTTTTCGCTGTGAGGCGCATCACCGGCAAATGGTGGCATACTCCGGCCCGGATCACCCTCCGGCGGTTCGACTTTAATTACATCTGCACCCAGATCAGCGAGCAGCCTGGCACAATACGCACCTCTGCTATCAGCCAGGTCCAGGACACGATATCCTGTCAAGGCACCTATTGGTTCTTTTTCCACGGTATAACCCTTTTATCCATACGTTGAGCTACTGTCCTACGATGATACAGCTAACATTGGCAAACCCCGGGGTGCCCCCCATGTTATGGGTCAGTCCCAGCTGAGGATCCTTTATCTGACGTTCGCCGGCCTTGCCTTGCAACTGTTTGTACATCTCGTATAGCATCCTCAATCCGGTGGCTCCGATGGGATGACCAAAGCACTTGAGTCCGCCATCGGGTTGCACCGGCAGTTCCCCATTGAGTTCAAAGGCTCCTGCATCGATATCTTCTTTAACCCTTCCCCTGGGACTAAACTGGAGATCCTCCATGATGGTGGCCTCGGTAATGGAGAAGCAATCATGAACCTCCGCCATGCTGATTTCTTTACGGGGATCGGTTATCCCTGCTTCAGCATAGGCAGCTAAACCTGCGCGATAAGTCTCTTCAACATGGGAATAGTCGAAATTCGTATCGATTTGACCATTGCCTGGGCCTGAACATACCTGTAATGCTTTAATATAGATGGGATCTGGCCTGAACTTCTTGGCATCTTCAACTCTAACCACGACGGCGGCTGCGGAGCCATCGCTCACTCCACAGCAGTCCATCAGTCCCAGAGGCCATGCAATGATAGGCGCATTCAGCGCCTGCTCCACAGTAATCTTTTTCTGGAAGTGAGCCTTCGGGTTGAGAGATCCATTTGCATGGCTCTTGACCGAAATCTTAGCCAGCATCTTCTTACCCTCCTCAGGAGAAATCCCATACCGGGCAAAGTATGTGGTGGCCATCATAGCAAACTGCCCCGGCGCTGTGATAGGAGGAATCACATTTTCTGTGGCATAGCCGCCAAAACCCAGACCGCTCATTCCCTGATCCTTCAACTTCTCTATCCCAACGGCCAGAGCAATATCAACCATTCCGGATGCCACGGCGTAGCTGGCGTTCCTCAGGGAATCCGAACCCGTGGCACACATATTTTCCACTCTGGTCACCGGCTTGTACTGCAACCTCAGCGGCACGCTCAGGGCCAGTCCCCCCTGTCCGGAGAACTCATAGAAGGTCCCGACCCAGGCAGCATCGATGTCCTTGGGTTCCACACCTGCATCCTCGAAGGCTTCAAAGGCGGATTCAGCGGCCATGTCAGCCGCGCTCTTATCCCAATACTCTCCGAAGTTGGTACATCCCATACCAACTATGCAAACTCTATCTTTTATGCTCGCTGCCATCTCTTTCTCCTTTCCCTAACACCTTACCGGCCTGGTCTTCCAGAAGTAATTGTGAAATCCTTTTTCCGTGGAGATCCTCCTGAAGGTCATCTCCACCGTCATCCCCACCTCCACCTCATCGGGCAGCAGATCGGTCATGTTGTACTGTGACCTGCCCCCTCCTTCGAAATCGACTACTGTCAGTGTGAGTGGCGGGTCGTCCCACTGGGCCAGGTTATCCTGGGTGAAGCTGAATACCTTTGCCTGCTTATCGGCGAACCGGTAATCTTCGAACTGATCTCTGGCCTGGCACCTTACACACACTTTCGCCGTCGCGCCCATACCCACTGTGTACTGTGGCGTACCACAAGCTTTGCACTTCACTCCCCAGAGTCCAATGATGGCTTTGTGATACCGTCGCTGTATTGATATAGAGGTCACCCCAACAAAACCCCCGCTGAGAGAATGATCTATTTCAACCAGTTTGCGCCACCTGAGATAGGTAGAATAATTATCGATCATCCGCTTGGATGCCAGGTGATTCTTGATCCCTCGCCGCGGACTGACCTTCTCAATTTCAGGTGTCACTTCCAGAAGGAAGGCATCACCTCCGTTGCCATAGCTGGCAAAGATGATCTTGTCGCCCGCCTTAGCTTCTTCCAAAGCAGCCACCAGCAGCATCATTGCCAGAGCAGATCCCGTATTGCCCAAATTCAGGAACATCGGGTCCTGAACCTGGCCGGGATCAAATTTGAGCGTTGCCGCCAGTTTGGCGTGCCTCCTCATATCATGCGGGGCATCCAGCACTACCTTGGTTATATCTGATGGGGTCAAGTTGTACTTCTCCATTAATCCCGAGATAGCTCGAGGAAAAACCTCGGAGTATCCTTTATCCATGATCATTCGATCTTCCCAGGAGCGGAGGAACACATCCCCATCAGCTCGCCAAGTGCCGGAGAAATCATCGGAAATGGAGTAGCTTCCTTCGATGCGGGCGATCACTCCCTCATTCCCAAGAAGAACGGCAGCAGCACCGTCGCTGTAGAAATGCTCGAACATGCCACCGGGTGTGGCCAACATAGTCTCGCCAACGGTAACCAATGCGCTTTTCATTGAACCAGCTTTGATCGCATCCAGTGCCGCAGCCATTGCAGAAGTATCCGCACGAAGGCCACCAGTCACATCCATGGTACGGATATCCTCGCGCATATCGAGGGCCACAGCCATGATACTAGAGCACAGATTCTGCTTGTAGGGGGAAGTGGTGGTGGCAAAATACAGGCCATCAACCGATCTGGGATCAACGCCCGTTAAGCAATCGATACCCGCTGCCACGGCCATGGTCAGGCTATCTTCATCGAAACAGGCTACTGACCTCTCCCCGGGTATGGGGAATCCTCCCCAGAACTTGTACAGCACATCCCTGTCTATCCGGGCATAAGGAACATATGCCCCATAAGATACGATCCCTGCCATTAGGCGCCTCCTTTTATCAAACGCTCAATAAGGTTCTAAGGTTCATCGTTCAGGGTTCAGCTTCCACCCCCTCACCGATTGCCGACTCTGGTCCGTTGAGGGGCGGAACCCATCAACCCTGAACCTTGAACCGCATCTCTATCCATATCCCATCGCAGTAAAGTATTGTGATATCTTATCCTTGATCTCATCCACCGTCATGTATCTCTGATCGAACTGGTCCATTCCCATATAGAGGAAGCCAACACCCAAATCCCGGCACACGTCTCGGGCAAAGCCAACACTCGCAGCCTGATCTTTGTGCCCCATGTGTCCAGGCCAGATAACGACATCGATTTTGTAGTCTTTTATAATTCTGTTGAAATCATCAATCATTAAATCTACCGTTCCCTTGGCCTGGCGAATCATCGGGGGATGCATTAGAACCCTCTCGGCCAATCCCTTGAAAATGGCATCTTCGCTTGAGGTGTCGATTAGCTTATAAGGGCAGTAACTGGTCATGCACATAGCAATAACTGCTCCCCATTCCTGCTCCAGCCATGGGGCTATCTGATCCATAAAGAGTGGCTGAAGATCGTACCAGAACACCCTGATCTTTTGATTGGGGACCTCAGGTTTATTTTCTCTAACCCTCATCTCAGCATCTGCCAACATGGTTCGGTACCAGTCGGTCCATTCGGGATTCCCTGCCCCCTGGGAATTGAGCACGAAGAAACATGAGCATGGCAACTGATAGCTGTGAGGCGTCGGTACGGCTCGTCTCAGTTCGCAGTACTCCTGCCACAAGGCATATCCCTTGTTGGTTTCTTCCACTACTTCCTTCAACCGATTCATATCCAGGGTCTTCCCGGTATGTTTGGTGATGAACTCCACCATCCGTTTCAACTCACCAGCATAATATTCAAAGCTGCGATCATCGGAAAAGTATGGCGGATCAGGTGCAAAAATAGGTACATCGCGCCACTCTGGGTAGCGCGAGAATGCTGTGTGCAGGCCTGATATGCCATCGCATGGTTCGGTTAAAGCAAGATAGGCAGTGGGCACCGGTAGTATCCCAAGATCCATGAAGTGCACTCCCAGTCTGAGAGCAGTACAGACATCACGCGCAATCGGCATGCTGTCCAACGCCTCAACATCTGCCTGCAAGTACGGGTTGGGGATGCCGACACCCATCCATATCTGCTGAAGGTGGAAATACCAGTCAACGTCCATAGCCGTTAGTATCTCGACCGGATTGGTGAACTGGCTGGCCAGAAATGGCTTGTCATTCTCGACGCAGTCAACCGTTTTCCGATGCATAGTCAACAGGTGTTTGAGAAGTGGCAACAGTATGTGATTGTTTTCGGCGGGCTCCAGTTCCAGGGCACCCGTCAACAGTTCATACGTTTCTATTTCTCCCTTGATTCGAGTTAGGCTTTTTTCTTTTACTGCATCCATTCCTTACCTCCCAATGGTCTCCAGGAACGCCTGAATCCTCGTCCTCAACTGTCCGACACCACTCAAAATATATTCCCTGTCCAGCATAAGGAGGGGAATATTCCACTCCTTGAAATCGTTGTAAATTGGGTACTGTTCGAAGCCCCATTGCTCACAAAAAGCCAACCGTTCAAAAACCACGCCATCCACATTGAAATCCCTTATCATGTTCCTGATATACTGAGATCGGCGTTCGTACTCTGTAAACATCCGGGGACATGAAGGACGATCGGCTACGCTGTATTGTGCCAGGGCCAGAAGTGGGTCGCTGATGCTCTCATCCACGGTCTCCCACATCATTCTGGTACCGAAGCATTGGGAATCAGTTACCACCAGCCCTCCCTGGTCCTCAATGACTTCCAGGTAAGCCGGGTCATCGAGAATACTCCCAATGATCATCAACCTGGCCCGATAGCCAGTAACACCTTCAGCGCTACTCAATTCATCTAAAAGTTCGCGGAGTAATTCATTGTACCGGGGTTTGGGCATGGCAGTACTGGCAACGGTTACCGCCAAAGTTTCCGCACCCGTTATGGGAGGATTATCCGCTTTTCTCAATTCATAGAGTTGCTTCAACAGGCGCCGCGTTTCGTTATGGATTTTTATCTGTTCCCTCAGCTTGTCATCGGTGATTTCCACACCGAAATGTTTCTCCATGAGACCCCGCAGTTCAGCCAGATTATCCCGGAAAAACTCTACCTGGGGTGTTTCAGCCTTTTTGGGAAGGCTCAGAATCTGCACAAACGGAGTGTTTATCCGGCGTATCCAATGATCGTAGACGCGGCGAAGATGATCACAACTGTTGAATAGAACCAATCCATCGAGAAAATCAAACTCACCCTGGAGCGCCAAATTGAAAGCATGACGAGGGAAGCTGCAATTGGTGCTACTAAAGCACGAATCGGACAGCTCTGTACCCTGGCTGCCAGTGCCCCTGATACGGACCGGGAGCATGCCGGCAGCTGTAATGATCTCCTCCGGCATGGCACAGCAGAAGTATCCCACAGCCCTGCCCCCTCCGTCCTTCCACTTCCTTATATCAGGATTGACGATGGTACTGGTCACTTCACAGAATTCCTGGAATGCCTTCGATTTCAGGTTGGTCTCCAATTCGGCTTCCTCCTTTCGGTTTGATCACAGCTGTGTTAAGTTACGGTTCGGTGACGACAGGAATCCACTCTGGATCGATTCTGAACAGGTCCTCATCAGCGCTACGTGCCTCATAGATGCCAAACATGTCGATCATCCACCGCTTATCCTTGCCAAAGCTATACCGCGGAATCCCATCAACAGTCATAGAAAAGGATTCAGCGGCCTCATAGAGAGTCTGTGAATTGAAGTTCTCCGGCCCTACAGTTTCAACCGCGTCTGCAATGATACTGAGCATTTGATAGACTGTGACTCCAGCCAAGTATGACATACCTTGATGTGTGATCCCTTCGACATCACCGTGATGTTTATCACGTACCAACTCATTTACTAAATCGATCATTGTCCCCTCTTCGTTCCACCACCTTGCGGGCAGAATAAACAATGAGCCGTCGATTTCATCCCAAAGGCCTGAATTGTATATCAGGCCAAAGAACGCGGTCTGAGCGCTTGTACCAATGAACTTACCGGTGTGGCCCGCAGCCCGATACTCCCGTACAAAAGTGTGCAGGACTACACCAGGATATACATAATCGCAGTCTTTCAGAGCCTCCACCTCAGGTCCCCAAGTGAATGTAAAGTTAGTCAGGTAACCACCCACCCATTCATACTGTTCTGGATGAGTCTCGGCATATTCCTCTGCTCCAGCAAACCATGAAGAAGAGTAACCCTCAGTCCAGCCAGCCCCACCGATCTTGGCCGGTCTATCTTTAGGAAAATCCGGATCGTTTTCGGCGATCCACTTGAGAAGAGTATCAGCCTCATGTTGAGGAATTGTACCCAGACTGAATATGTATCCGGGAGGCTCGATCGCATTAGTGTCACCAGTCGATGCAAACAATACAAATTCATCGCTATTGACTTTATTCTTGAGTGTTGTTGGAGAAAACGGTATGGGAGTGAATATCATGTCTGCACCGTTTCCTCTAAGCCATTCATAGCCGGATATGTCTCTGGCGGGATCAGCTTGCCCATCGTAGGTGATCACTTTCAACTCGACACCGGGTATTTGGTTCTGATCGTTGTAGTATTCAACCATGTCATCAAGGGCCATAGTTATGGTATTCATAGCATTTGAAGAGGCTCCGGTTAAGTCTGTGAGGTTACCAATGGTGATCTTTACGTCCTCGTCAGAATCAGAAACTGCAATTTGTTGTTCGATAGGCTTAATCAAAGATCCCGCTGTATCTCCCTCATCATCCCCGCACGAAATCAGCAAAGGCAATGCAAGCAATACGGACACTGGTACGATGACTCCCAGCTTGGCAGGTCTTTTCATCGTTTTACCTCATCATTGATTTGAACCACATTGCTGGTAAAAGTGACATCACTACTCAAACTCCCTTCATACGAGGCTGAAAAACCGGATTCACCAATTATTTGGCGGTTTTCTGTTATTTGAATTCGATGCTGTCCTGGCAAATGTATTTTTGCCAGATCATTTCTAGCGCAAACACCCCTCTGCAGGGTCACTTTAGCAATGGATTGGGGTAAATGTCGTAACCCTAAAGTATTGCTTTTCAGAGGATTTGATGAGGTAAACAGAGTGCCAATTAGCCCAAAAGTATTATTTTTATTGAAATAGCCATATCGATGTTTTCAGATAACTATTTCTGTCCATTGTTCTTTGCTCTTAGGAGGTATTATTACTCTGTCACATGCATTGTTCAATATGGTTGAGGATAATTCGTACGATGCAAAAGCAGGTCCTGCCATAGAATTTGAATGTAATTCTATCGGTCTGATGTAGGATAAAAGTGGTTTTGGTGTGGCCGTCGGAAGAAGCTTAGGTATAGCTGGAGATAGTATCCCTATTAATGTATGGTGTCAGAGGTTTATCTAGAAAACTCAATGTATCCCCTTCATATGTTTCAATGCTAGCTTCTGGCCAGAGAAAGTTGACACAGGAACTAGAAGAGAAGCTGTTAGTGTTCACAAAACAGTTCACAGTAGAGGTAATGATAGTGGTCAATTAGGTGGGAAAACACGTTCAAAGGGTGGATGGTGGGCGATACTGGACAATAGGCAGAACCTTTTCGTTGATTTTCACCTTGGTATAACCACTATAATTCTTGAGCGAATCAAGGTTTTTGATATAGAGCAGCCTGGTTAGCGCGCCGTCTTCGGGAGGCGGAGGTCGGAGGTTCGAATCCTCTCTCCCCGACCATCCTTTGAATCCTACCCAATGAGGGCCTCATTTCCATCCTCATAGCTATTGAAGAAGTCTATTTGTGCTTTGTACTATAGGGTGAAAATCACCACCAACTGGTAACGCCGTAATTATACGCGGGACTACCATAGGCATCCACGATGTTATTCGCAGCCGGGATTGTTTCTCTATAGTAGCTGTAATCAGAATTCCCGGTTGACGACTTTCGACCATCGTTCCCGGAAATGATCGCAGTCCCTGAACTATCCTTCTGGGTTCCTGCTACCGCCGCCATCACCGCCTCAGTGCCACAGAAACGTGCACCATAATAGTAACCTGCATTAGCAAAATCACCTAAATTAGCCACTATGTCTCCATCATACGCACTCATGACATAGAAAGGATTTAGATACTCGGAAACTGAAGGCATTTTTCCAGGTTCGCCTCCTCTAATTGATGAAAATATGATGAAACGTCCATCGTAGGACCAGTCGGGCTTGGTATCATCATACTCGTTATTGGTTATTAACCCGGCAATTAAATACTAGACAAAACATCGAAAATATATTACAATT
>CAZWIP010000005.1:0-37317 GCA_964634125.1 uncultured Dehalococcoidia bacterium | reverse complement strand
CAAAGTCCTTTTCGAAGAATTGAAATTGCCCCCATCACGAAAGACCAAAACCGGATATTCCACCGATGCCACTGTTCTGGAGGGACTCCGTGGAATTCATCCTGTGGTTGGCTATGTTATCGACTATCGTCAGTTCTCCAAATTGAAGTCGACCTACGTTGAAGCCCTCCCGTCTCTGGTTGATCCGGATACAGGAAGAATTCATACCAGCTTCAACCAAACCGTTACGGCGACGGGTCGGCTATCATCAAGTGATCCCAACCTGCAAAATATACCCGTTCGAACAGAAATTGGGAAAAGGATAAGGCAAGCCTTCATTGTTACCGGGAATGATTACATTTTGATGGGAGCAGATTACTCGCAGATCGAACTCCGAGTGATGGCTCATTTATCCCAGGACTCGGGACTTCTCACAGCTTTTTCAAACGATGAAGACATTCATACTGCCACCGCTGCCCAAGTTTTCAATAAAGAAGCATCACAAGTTACATCGGAAATGCGAAGAATCGCCAAGGTGGTGAATTTCGGGGTAATCTACGGCATGAGCGATTATGGTCTGGAACAAGCAACCGGCCTCTCTCGGCAAGAAGCTAATGATTTCATCAATGCCTATTTCGAGAAATACAGCGGAATCAAAGACTACCTTGAATCAACAAAAAAACAGGCTATTGACAAGGGATACGTTCAAACCATACTAGGAAGACGACGTTATGTTCCGGAAATCAATTCTTCCAATTATCAGGTTCGTCAGGCAGCAGAAAGGATGGCCATTAACATGCCGGTCCAGGGCACGGCCGCCGACATAATTAAACTGGCCATGATCAAGATTCAAAACGAGCTGAACCTCAGAAATATTCAGACGAAAATGATCCTTCAGGTGCACGATGAATTGTTGTTCGAAGTTCCACAAAATGAAATGGAAGAAGTCAAACAACTGGTGCAAACGATCATGTCATCTGCAATGGAGTTCAGCGTGCCTCTGAAAGTGGACATCAAAACTGGCCATAACTGGGGAGAAACAGAGTAGCTACTCACCATCCTGAGTATTCACAACGGCACGAGTTCATTGTATAATAAACTGCAATTAAAAATTGACAACTGAGAGTCGATGACTCTCAGTTTTTTATTACAGCACTCACGAGATTCGTTTTCATCCCACATTTTGGGAATTCGCACGGTGAACGTGTCATCATCCAAATCAAATATCTATGAGGGGAAAACCGCATGACTGAAGAAAAAGTAATGTTGACATCCGAGGGATTGGAGAAGCTCAAGGCTGAATTGGAGCATCACCTCGAAGTTCGCCGCCCGGAAGTCCTAGAACGAATTCAAAGGGCAAAAGAACAGGGGGATACAGCTGACAACCCTGAATATGAAGAAGCTCAAACAGAGCAGGCTTTTGTTGAAGGCCGCATCGCCGAGCTTGACAGGACGATCAAGGATGCCGAAGTCATGCCCACTGAGAAGACTCGCACCACGATTGTCAAATTTGGTTCCAAGGTTACCGTGATGAACGAAGAGGGCGAAAAGAAAAAGTACACCATCGTCGGAGGTCCCGAAAGTGATCCCAGTGAAGGGAAAATATCCAACGATTCCCCTGTTGGTAAGGCATTACTTGGCAAGCGCATTGGGGACGAAGTCAAGATAGAAGTGCCCAAAGGAATAGTTAAACTTAAAGTACACGCCATCACCAAAAAGTAGGCATTGTGACAGAGAGAAAAGAGGACCAAACCAGAAGCCGTCTCGAAAAGCTCCAGAGGATAAAAGAACTCGGTATTAATCCCTACCCCACACGCTATCAGCGCAGTCACTCAACACAAGAAGCTGTTGCTATCTTCCAGCAGAAGGGAGACATCCCGGATGAGCTACCTATTGTCCGAGTAGCTGGTCGCATCACCGCCATGCGTATCATGGGTAAAGCCAGTTTTATGGATATTAGGGACGGTTCGGGGCGAATTCAGATTTATTTAAAAAAAGATACACTGGGAGAAGAAACGTACGCTTTACTGCATGATTTTGATATTGGCGATTTTCTTGGCGTCGAAGGGACGCTTTTTAAAACCCGGACAGAAGAAATCACCATACAAGTCTCCGATTTCACATTTCTTTCAAAATCATTACAGCCTTTGCCGGAGAAATGGCACGGCCTCACCGATGTAGAAAAGCGGTACCGCCAGAGATATCTTGACCTCATCTCTAACGAAGAAGTAAGACAAATATTCCGGACGCGAAGTCAGGTAATCTCAAGTATGCGCCGCTTTCTTGAGGCACAAGGCTTCATGGAAGTTGAGACGCCTGTGCTGCAGGAAATCGCTGCTGGTGCTCTGGCCAAACCTTTCGCCACCCATCATCATGCTCTCGACCGCGATTTATATTTACGCATTGCCACCGAACTTCATCTTAAACGATTGGTCATCGGGGGATTCGAGAAGGTGTACGAAATCGGGCGGGTTTTTCGAAATGAAGGTATATCTATCAAGCATAACCCTGAATTCACCACTTTAGAATGTTACCAGGCCTACGCCGATTATAAAGATGTTATGGATCTCACAGAGCAAATGACTTCTTCCATCGCCAAAGAAGTTCTGGGTACAACTCAGGTTACTTCAGGAGAAACCATCATAGATTTCGCACCACCGTGGCCTCGCATTCCCTTGCGCGATATCATCAGAGAGAAAAGCGGTATTGATTTCGCGGAGTTTTCCGATGCAGCTTCACTTGAGGCAAAGATACGCCAAACCGGGATTCCAGTCGATGCCGGTTTAAGCTGGGCCAAACTGGTCGACCATCTGCTTTCCCAAAAAGTAGAACCCGATCTGATCCAGCCAACCTTCCTGACCGACTATCCTGTTGAGCTTTCCCCACTTGCTAAGAGAAAACCCGAAGATGGGCAACTGACAGAACGTTTCGAAGCATTCTGCGGTGGCATGGAAATAGCTAATGCGTTTAGTGAACTTAACGACCCGCTTGACCAGCGAGCACGTTTTGAAGGGCAAGAACAGATGCGTCTCGAATTTGGTGATGAGGAAGTGGAGCGAACCGATAATGATTTTCTTACTGCGCTTGAGCACGGCATGCCGCCAACGGGAGGATTGGGAATCGGGATTGATCGACTGGTAATGCTGCTCACTGGACAGCACTCAATCCGCGAAGTTATTTTATTCCCGCAACTGAGGTCGAAGGAATAGCCCCATGATCGATATACGTCTTATTCGACAGAATCCGGATGTAGTGCGGGAATCCTTATCAAAACGGCATGATGATACTTCTCTTGATGCCATAATCAAAATGGACGAGGAGCATCGCAAACTCTTGCAGGGAATTGAAGCCTTGCGAGGAGAACGGAAAAACGTCAGCAAGCTTATCGGCAAGCTGGAAAGGGATCACATCCTAACTACTCTAACCAGCATTCTTTCCAATTGCGAAGACCCTGCAAGGATACCAACGGTTCAAATCATCAAAGAGATCGACAATTTTCTGGAGCAATGCAATATCAAAGAGCCTTTGAAGCAAGAACGCGATCAAATGATCAGTAAAATAGATGAGTACATCGAGAAGGAAATTCGCAAAGAACGGGCTCGGCGAACAGGAGAAGAAATCAAAAGGCTTGAAGAACAAGCATCTGAAATATCTGAGCAGTTGACCAATATGCTCCTCTGGCTTCCAAACCTGGTGCAGGATAGCGTGCCCATAGGAGAAGATGAAAGTGGGAATGTGGTCACACGGCACTGGGGTGAGCAACCCACTTTTGATTTCGATCCCAAGCCACACTGGGAACTCGGTGAGTCTTTGGGGATTATCGACTTTGAAAGGGGAGTTAAACTCTCCGGCTCACGGTTTTATGTACTTAAAGGGCTCGGAGCGCGGTTACAGCGGGCATTAATCGATTTTATGCTTGACCTGCATGTCCACGAGCACGGTTACCTCGAGACATACCCGCCATTCATGGTCAGAGAAGAATGCGCTATCGGGTCAGGGAATCTGCCCAAATTCGTCGATCACCTTTACCACGATGCAGAAGAGGACTTCTGGTTCGTGCCCACCGCCGAAGTTCCGTTGACCAATCTTTATCGAGATGAAATTCTCGAACCAGGCACTTTGCCCCTTTATCATGTTTCTCACACTGCCTGCTTCCGTCGAGAGAAGATGTCGGCGGGAAAAGACGTTAGAGGCATCAAGCGAGGCCACCAGTTTGACAAAGTGGAGCTTTATAAGTTCGTGGAACCAGAAACCTCCAACAACGAACTTGCTATAATGATGGACAATGCCGAAACCGTGGCACGAAAACTGGGTTTACCCTATCGGATACTTGAGCTTTGCACCGGTGATATTGGATTCGCCTCCTCAAAATCTTACGATATAGAAGTATGGGCAGCCGGTTGCGATGAGTGGCTTGAAGTCAGTTCCTGTTCCAACTGCCTTGATTTTCAGGCACGACGTGCGAATGTGCGATATCGTCCCGAACCCGGTGCTAAACCACAATTTGCTCATACGTTGAACGGTTCCGGATTGGCACTTCCGCGAGTCGTAATTGCAGTGCTGGAAAATTACCAGCAAGCCGATGGTACCATCGTGGTTCCTGAGGTACTGCGACCATACATGGGTACAGATATAATCTCGTAGCACGATTCTTCATAGTCGCCGTTCTTAACGAGGCTGAAGCCTCGCACTACGATAAGGAATTTTCAGCATGCGGATTCTAGCTATTGACATCGGTGGCCTAACTCAGGACATCCTCCTCTTTGATTCTACGCAGACCATCGAGAACTGTGTCAAGATGATCATGCCCTCGCCAACCTCTAATCTGGCCCGTAAAATCAAGATGGCAACCAAAGCCAAACGCCCCATTTACTTCTCTGGGGTTAACATGGGTGGCGGGCCTTCCAAACGAGCGCTAAACACTCACCTCAAAGCAGGGTTCGAAGTATACGCAACTTCGGAAGCAGCGGCCACTTTCGATGATGACCTTGATCAAATAAGGGGAATGGGTGTCCATATTGTCTCCAATGAAGAAGCTCCAAAGGGAGACGAAATTGAAAGAATCGAGACCAGAGACCTTGACCTTGGAGCAATGGAAGGCGCATTGGCCGCTTTCGAAGTCGACTATCATTTCGATGCTGTAGCAGTTGCTGTTCTCGATCATGGAGCTGCCCCTCCCGGTGTGAGTGATCGGGTATTCCGTTTTCAACACTTACAGGAGACGGTTCAAAAGCGGAGGAACCTGATTGATTTCGCCTATCTAGCCGAGGAAATACCGCCTCATCTAACACGAATGAAAGCCGTTGTACAGAGTCTGGGCCGGGACATACCCTTGCTGGTTATGGATACACCCGTTGCTGCAGCCATCGGGGCGGCCGAGGATTTAGAAGTCGGTCAACATTCACACAAAGTGATCGTCAATGTGGGCAACTTCCATACGCTGGCATTTCATCTTCGAGGGGATACCATTATGGGTTTCTTCGAGCATCACACCCGACTGTTAGATGGTACGAAGATAGATGATCTGGTTACCAGACTAGTCAAAGGCAAACTCACCAATCAAGAGGTATACGACGATAACGGGCATGGATGTTTTGTAATCGAGAGTAGTAATGAAATCCCCTTTACCGCCGTTACCGGACCCCAAAGACACCTCATGTCGAATTCAACCCTGAAACCACATTTCGCTGCACCCTATGGCGACATGATGCTCACCGGTTGCTTCGGCCTCGTACGAGCATTCGCCGAGCGTGTACCTGAGTGGCAAGCCGAGATCGAGAAATCGTTATTGTAGGGGTGTGTTTGAAACCCACCACCACAGGTCCCTTTTTCCAATCTACAATGCTATAATCCCAACAAATGGATGCGGATACTTTATGCAACAAATTCCTTGGCTCTATATTGGGTACTGCCGTCGGTGACTCAGTTGGGGCTGGCTTCGAGGGTTTACACGGTTTCACTGAAGATCAAGTCCACGCTGTAGCCGAACGCCGCAAGGTTCTTAGATACACCGACGATACTCATATGATGATCGGTGTTGCCGAGTCGCTCATCACCCAAAGCGGTTTTGATGGCCAACACATGGCAGACCGGTTCATCTACAATTATAATTGGGAACCATTTCGTGGATACGGGCCCGGACCACCTCGCATTTTCGCCATGATACAAGAAGGTGAAGCCTGGGATAGGGCTTCAGAAAAGCTATACCCTGGCGGATCATATGGCAATGGTGCTGCTATGCGAATCGCGCCAGTCGGGCTTCTTTACTATGATGACCCACAAACTCTGAGAGACATAGCCTTTCAATCTAGTCATATCACTCATGCTCACGTATTGGGAAAGGAAGGCGCAGCCCTTCAAGCATATGCCATTTCTCTGGCTATAAACCTCAATCCTACTTCTACTTTCGACAAAGTTGGTTTCTTCCAAAAATTGGGGGCTTTTATTGAGCAAGATGTCTATAAAAACAAACTCCAAACAATGGAAGATCTGTGTGTTGAACCAGATAAGACAAGAGTAGTTACAGAGCTGGGAAATGGCATCGAGGCTTTCAATTCAGTACCAGCAGCAATATTCAGTTTTCTATTACATCCAAACTCTTTTGAAGAAGCAGTGGTCTATGCCATAAGTCTAGGGGGCGATACCGATACCATTGGTGCCATGGCAGGGGCTATCTCTGGGGCATATCTCGGAATGGACTCCATACCTGCAGAGTGGCTGGCGAAGCTGGAAAATCGACTGTACATCGAACCATTAGCCACGGAGTTATGGCAGATTAAGACAGAATGAAATTCGATCCGGAAAAACATCACCGGCGTTCAATCCGCCTAAAAGAATACGACTATTCTCAACCCGGTGCATATTTCATTACGATTTGCACCAAAGACCTCGGATGTGCTTTAGGCGAAATCAGCAACGGTAATATGTATTTGAGCAATGCAGGACAAATCGTTCAATCCGTCTGGGAAAAATTACCAAATCGATTTGAAGGAACCGGATTGGATGCATTCGTGATTATGCCCAATCATATTCATAGTATTATCACCGTAGGGGCAATTCATGAATTGCCCCTACACCCACATCGCCGCAAAATGTTAATCCCAAAGGTTATCGGTTATTTCAAAATGAACACCGCCAAACAAATCAACCAATTACGCGATACCACCGGCACACCATTCTGGCAACGTAACTACTACGAACACATAATCCGAAACGAGAAATCGCTAGCTGAAATCCGTCAATATATTACGAACAACCCACTACGTTGGGAAGACGACGCAGAAAACCCAATCAATATCTCAATTTGAAGATAGCCTATGCCTATTGAACGCCATTTCCTCGGATGGAACGCACCAATCACTACAAAGGTACGAGAGTTCTTACTGCCAGAACAGCTCTTTGGTCCAGTTGATCTGGGAAAAGACCTGATTATTGTACCAACACGCCAGGCCGGACGACGATTGAGAGAATCCCTGGCATTCCATTGTGCAGAGCGCAAGACTGCACTCCTCTCACCCCGAGTCGTGACACCTGCTTACTTCCTGCGCCCCGGCGAAGAAATGACAAACGTTGCCAATGCAACTGAGGTGTCAGCAGTCTGGGCGAATGCGCTGATGAATGCCGATCTTGCCCAACTCAAAGGTATCTTCCCGGTACGAACACCAGATCAGGATTTTCCCTGGGCACTACATATGGGAGAAATCATCCAACGACTGAGAGACACGCTGGCAGATGGCGGCTATCGAATCGCCGACATACCCAGAGACTTCAGTGAGATACTAGAAGAACTGGATAGATGGCAGGACCTGGCCAAACTGGAAATGGCATATCTCGATCAACTTGGAGAATTCAGTCTCCAAGACCCCTGTGACCTCGGAATAAGAAAAGCCGAACAGCCAGAACTGCCGAGAGGAACCAAGAGAATCGTCATCGCCGCGGTGCCTGACCCGACCTCTCCCATGATACGGGCACTGGAGAAACTCGCAGAACAAACACCGATCACCATTCTCATTCATGCCCCGGAATCACTGGCTGATGATTTCGATGATTGGGGCCGTCCAATTACTTCAAAATGGCAAAAATCTCTAATCGATATCCCCGATCCGGGGATAAATATCAGCCTGGCCAGCTCACCGGCATCAATGAGCCATAAGGTATTAGAAGTGATCGCCTCAGAGCAGGATCACTTTGGCCCAGCCGACATAGCCATTGGCGTGCCGGACGATTCCTTTATTCCGTTCTTGGCATCCGATTTAGATGACAGAGGGATACCTCCATTCGATCCATCTGGAAAGGCCATCAAGTCACATCCGCTATATCTCCTTATTGATTCGTACCGGGCACTTATTGGTGAAGGCAGTTACGCAGCTTTTAGTGTCTTTTTGCGAAACGCTGACATCCTCGATTTTCTGCAGAAAGAATACTCTCTCTCAACATTGAAAATACTCGAAGAACTGGATAGGTTCCAGAACAATCATCTGCCAATGGGATGGGAAGATGTCGCTAGCCGTATTATTCAATCAAATGAAACTCGTCAATTTGAACATCTCTACAAAGCTGTCCAATTCGTTCAAGCACAAGTAGCAGCCTTCCACGATAATGATTTCGACACCGCTGTGCGCTCTCTGTTTCAAACTGTCTATCAGCTTCGGACAGTCAATCCTCAGAACCCCGATGACGAAGAATTCATCGCCGTAGCAAAAGCCATCGATACTGCACTCCGTGAATTTGAAACGGAATCAATTCACGCACTGGGACTTGAAAAGAAGCACGCTCTCGATCTTCTTCTCCGTAGGTTGGGTACACAGAAATATTACTTGGAGCGTGAGAATGCGGTCATCGACCTTGAGGGTTGGCTCGAAATACCCTGGAATGATGCCCAACTACTCATAGTCACCGGAATGAACGATGGATCAGTGCCGGATAGTCAGTTGAGCGATATGTTCCTTCCCGATTCGCTCCGTGTGCAACTCAATCTTCGTCACGATACAGACCGCCTGGCTCGAGATGCTTACCTGATGCGCACTCTCGTTGAGTCTCGTAGAGAGACTGGTCGAACCTGTTTTGTCACCAGTAAGACCAGTTCAACAGGCGATCCATTGAAACCGTCACGCCTGTTATTCCGCTGTACAGACAGTGAATTACCAGAGCGGGCCAAAGCCCTTTTCGGTGATCCATCCGAGACACGTACTAATCACCCGGCTACTGTCAGTTTCCCGCTTCAAGCAACCCCACCCGCCGACATTCGGCCAGAACGGCTGGAACTGCAAAAACTTTCGGTAACCGCGTTCAAAGACTACCTTGCATGTCCGTTTCGTTTCTATTTAAAGCACATCCTTGATATGGAAGAACTGGACGATCAAAAAACCGAGATGGATTCACTCGATTTCGGCTCTCTAGTTCATGAAGTCCTGCAAAAAATGGCCGAGAATGAACAAGTGCACAAGAGCGAGAATGAGCGGGAACTGAGCAAATTTCTTCACTCTCAGGCTGAAAGTTGGGTCATGGAACGGTTTGGAAAAACACCTCCGCTTCCAGTACAAATACAGCTCGACTCCGCCAAGCAAAGGCTCTGGGCAGCAGCGCGTGTGCAAGTCCAGTTAACTAGTGAAGGTTGGGAGATTCTACACCACGAGATGAGAATCAGCACCGAAATGAATGGGGTGATCGTTAGCGGGAGGATTGATCGTATCGATAGACATCGTGAGACCGGTCAAATCCGTATTCTCGACTACAAAACTTCCGATAGAGTCACACTGCCTGAGGCTGCCCATCTAGGATCTGCCTCTCCCGATGTACTGGACTACGCAAGGATTTCAATCAATGGCAAAGAAAAACGCTGGATCGATCTCCAGCTACCGCTCTATCGGATATTGCTTGCCGATGAAATGGATTTCAAGGGCCAATTGGAGTTGGGCTATTTTAATCTTCCAAAAGCCATCAATGACACCGGTATAATCATCTGGGAGAATTTCCGGGAAGAACAACTGGAATCCGCCAGGAACTGTACCGAGAGTGTTATTGAAGATATCCTGAATCGAAAATTCTGGCCGCCGACGGCAAAGGTTCAGTACGATGATTTCGAGAGCCTGTTCCCGGCTGATATTACTGATTGCATTGACACAGAATCATTCGAAGCATTTATGAAACGATATTCGTAGGGGCACAACATGTTGTGTTCCTACCAGTGAACGACAAAATGACAACAGAAAAAATCGGTCACCAAGCAATATCAGCCTCCGCCGGATCGGGCAAGACGTTCCAACTCGCCCATCGATATATCCGGCTTATGGCCAGTGGTGTGGGTCCAGATCGGATCATCGCCCTGACGTTTTCCCGAAAGGCTGCCGGTGAGATATTCGATTCAATCGTCAAATATCTGCGCGAAGCTGCGAGTTCTCCAGAGCAATCACAGAAAACGGCAGAGATGATCGGAAAACCGCAGTTAAATCAAGTTGACTTTCTTCACCTTCTCCGGTCTCTTCTGGATAGCTTGCACCGCTTGCATGTTGGAACGCTGGACAGCTTCACCATCGGGGTGATCCGGACCTTTCCCATGGAACTTGGGATATCGTCGTCATTCCAGGTGATGGATAGCGACGGAGCTCAAGCCAAGACCGCTCGTCAAGAGGTGCTGGCACGCATCTTCAACAACCGATATGTGGACCGCTCAGCACAACGCGAATTTCTGGAAGCCTTTAAGCAGGCAACCTATGGACAGGAAGAAAAGAGCCTGGAGCGCAGCTTGGATACATTCATTAGCGAGTACCGGAACTACTACCAGATCTTGCCAGCGCAGGATGCCTGGGGCACTCGGGAATACATCTGGCCAATCGGGTCATCATGGCTTGCAGATGTTGGCGATGTGAATCCCATTGCAGACAGACTACAAGCCCTCCTGACTCAAGACGAATTGCCTGAAAACATGATGAGCCGCTGGCACACGTTCCTGAATGCTATCCGAACATTTGGCATTAATTCGCTCTGGACAGGAGATATCGAGTATCTCTCCAAGAAGCTGCTTGATGAAGTGGAAGCTCTACATCAGGGAAGTGCCACGATAAAGATCGATAGAGCGAAATGTGAACTATCTCCCAAGGAAAGCAATCTATCACTGGGACTCCTCATCCATGTTATGAAAACTGAACTCAGTGCAGCTCTGCAGAAAACCCGGGGTATTTACCGGGTCCTTGACCAATATGAACAGTTCTATGAAGATATGGTTCGCCGCCGCGGAAAGCTTACTTTCTCCGATGCTCAGTACTTGCTCACTCCGGCCAATAGCGATAGTGGCGGGTCACTCATCAGCCGGCTAATCGATGAAGATTCGCGACTCTACATAGACTATCGACTTGATTGCAAACTTGATCACTGGCTACTCGACGAATTCCAGGACACCAGCGACTTGCAATGGGAGGTGCTCAGCAACCTCGCCGATGAAATCCTGCAGGATATTAGCGGACAGCGCAGCTTCTTTTACGTTGGCGATATTAAGCAGGCCATTTACGGATGGCGGGGCGGAAATGCAAGGTTGTTCAACAAGGTACTGGAGCAATATGGGAATCAGATCGAACAGCGCCCCATGAATACGTCCTTCCGGTCTTCTCAGCCAATCATCGATACTGTCAACAACGTCTTTACAGATCCACCATCTGACCTACCTTCAGGCACAATTGCCGAATGGAAACAAGTCTGGCAAGAGCATCAATATCAAGAGGGCTCTGTACCCCAACATGGCTACGCCGCGCTCTTGGAACCAGTGTGTAATAGTGGCGAAGTTAAACCGACTGATGATGATCGTTACCAGGTAGTGGCGCATCTATTAAAGGAAATTGATCCGATAAGCCGAGGTCTCTCAGTAGCAATCCTGATGCGGAGTAATGAAAACGGTAAGCGAATCGTCAACCTGTTGCGTCGAGAGTGTCCTGATATGAAGATCGTCCATGAGGGAAGAACTTCTATCAAGGATAATCCGGTGGTTTCCTTATTGCTCTCATTGGTGAAATTTGCTGCACATCCGGGGGATACCTTCGCCTGGCGGCACCTGGAGATGAGTCCACTTTGGAAATACATCAACAGAAAAGGATTGAATCGAAACAGTCTCTCGCTGGAGTTGTTACGAGAAATACAGACGGATGGATTCAAAGCACTAATCCGTAAGTGGGGAGCCCGGCTTAACGCAGTGCATGTACTTGATGACTTCGGCCAGATGAGACTCGAGAATCTAGTCAATGCCGCCGCTGAGTTTGATACCAATGACAGCCACGATTGCGATTCTTTCCTGCATTTCATTGATAACTACCAGATTCACGAGCTGGCCACGGATGATACAGTGCGAGTTATGACTATCCACCAATCCAAAGGTCTCGGGTTTGATATTGTGATCCTGCCGGATTTGCAAGGCAGAAGCATGATCCATTCCGGTGATCCCGGTTTCATCACTGCACGCGACTCAACCACCAACCATCCTCTCTGGGCTTTGAAAATGCCGCGCAGACTCATCGCACAGAATGAGACTACTCTCGCACTTCAAATGCAATTAGAAGATGAAACTGCCTGTTTTGATGCTCTCTGTGTACTCTATGTGGCTTTGACCCGTGCCAAACAAGGTCTCTATATGATCACCAGTTTTCCCGGCAAAACCGCCAAAACGTTGACTTCAGGCAATTTTCTCAAGATGCAATTGTGCGGGGAATCGAAACCCGAGGATGGACCACCAATCACCATCGATGGGCAAGAATTCACCTGCCTTTACGAAACCGGAGAACTTAATTGGTACATGCAAGGACCTTCGAAGGAACGTGCCACCAAACACCTCGAACCAAAGGAATTATCAAAGAGCTTCAACAAACAAACATCGCTCCGATCACGGCTCGCTCGAATATCCCCATCAGAAGAGGTGCAACGCGAACAGAAAGCCAGCGAGTTGTTTTCAAATACATACTACGAAAGTCTTGAATTCGGTACGGCCATTCACGAACTTTTCCAGAAAGTCACATGGGTTGATCAGATAGACATCGAGGAGCTGATTCAAGACTGGCATAAAAGATCACTAGCCGAAGAGGATTTCAAACAGAGAGTGACCCAACAGTTCTGCCGGACACTGACCTTCGAAGAAGTTCGGCAAGTCCTGTCACACCCAACCGGAAATATAGAATTGTGGCGCGAGAAGCGTTTTGAGGTTGTGATGGACGGTCAATGGGTAACAGGTGCATTCGATCGAGTGATGATTGAAAGGGATGTGAATGGTAAGGCACTGAGCGCAACAATCCTCGATTTCAAGAGCGATGAAGCTGAAGACGATTCCAGCTTGAAACATATCGCCGAACGTTACCGACCTCAAATGTTGCTTTACAGAAAAGCCCTCTCGCAAATTTTAAAACTCGATAACCGAAAGATTGCGATTCAGATATTATTCACTCAATCTGGGATAATCTATGATTTGTCCTCTTGACAAGAATTGTGAGTATCTCTAATATATTCCTAATCCATCAAGAGAGTTGGTAACAATGCCTGGGATGAGAGCTTTCTTCACCAACATGTCCACTCCAATACCTCTGCGTAAGAAGCTATACTTGTTATTTCGCAACAACTTTACCAAATTTAAAAGACGGCAGAATTGCTGTGGACACGCTGGTGAACCCGGCTGCTGAGAGACGGTTAAATGACCTCCTGGTCAAGGAGGAAAGAATATCATTCATAGCAGTGTTTGAACGAATACAGCATGGACCTCTCTTGCCAATACACTGCTTTCCATATTATAGTTGTTGAGGAAACAAAGGGGGATCAATGAAAAAGGACCTAATGGAGATACTCGCTTGCCCGATGTGCAAAGGCGAACTTGCACTAACTATTGAAGAAGAAGACGAGAAGGAAGTGGTCACAGGCTCGCTTTCTTGTGCCAAATGTTCAGAAACTTACCCAATCAAGGACGCTATCCCGAATCTCCTTCCTCCCGACCTCCGCAATCAGGGGGCATAAGTCGCGCACGACTCTGGAGATTCCCAGACTTCGATACTACAGATTGATACCCGTTCCCCCTCCAACCGAGGGAGGAGTTCTTGATAAACAGTACTAGCAATGTTTTCCGAAGAAGGATTGATCTGATCGAACGGGGACAAGTCATTCAAGCAAACATGATCGAATCGCTCCAATATCTGCTTTAAATGCCCCTTGAGCACGGAGAAATCGAAAGCCAAACCGACATCATCAAGTTCCTGCGTTTCTAGCGCAACTACCACCTCAAACCGATGCCCATGCAGTTGCTCACATTTGCCCTGATAGTTCTTTAGGTAATGGGCAGCATCAAAATGCTGCCGAACCGATACTCTATACATTTCCCCACTTCCTTACTTGTGTTGAATCATCTAGCTTCGTTAGCAGTTCTTTTATTGTTTTGCCATTTCCCGGATGAATAATGGCTGCAGCTATCTCAACCATCGGGGCAAGCACAAAACGCCTCTGGGCCATGCGCGGGTGAGGAATAGTCAAATCGTCAGTATCAATCTTTTGATCATCATATAAAAGCAGATCAATATCGATTGGCCGGGGTGCATTGGGAAAACTGGAAACACGTCCCAACTCCGGCTCAATTTCTTTGGCAAATGTAAGCAGTCCAAATGGATCCATTTTGGTCTCACCAACACACACCAGATTCAGAAACCAGGGTTGCTCCAGATAACCTACCGGTTCAGTTTCATAGATCGACGAAACCTGTCCGATAGTCACCTGCTGAGTCAGCAAACCAAGTGCTTTTGCAAGGTTGGCTTCTCGATCACCCAAATTCGACCCGAGTCCAAGATATACTGTACTCATCCAAAATCATTGTATCACTGCATTCGAAACTCGCCAAGACTTGATTGGTCCCCCAAGCTCAGCTAGAATAACTCTGAGGTAGAAAGATGTTTGAATCTCTAACCGACAAGCTAACGGCGATATTCGACAAACTCAGCGGCAAGGGAAAGCTATCCGAAAAGGACGTTGACGAAGCGTTACGGGAAGTCCGTGTCGCGCTACTGGAAGCCGATGTCAACTTCAAGGTAGCCAAGAACTTTATAGCCAAAGTGCGCGAGCGTGCGGTCGGTAAGGAGGTCCTGGAAAGTCTCACACCGGGACAGCAAATCATCAAAATCGTTAGCGATGAACTCATCGCCATGCTTGGCGGTGGGCAGCAGAAACTTGCCAAAGCAGATAGTCCCCCAACTGTGATACTGTTAGTTGGATTGCAGGGTGCAGGTAAAACCACTACTTCATCCAAGTTAGCCTTGAACCTTAGACGAAGCGGACAGAAGCCACTTCTGGTAGCTGCTGACCCTTATCGTCCCGCCGCTGTTGCTCAGTTAGTAACCCTGGGCAAGCAACTTGATATTCCGGTCTACAGCGACGAGTCCACCAAGAAAGTTGATGACATCTGCAAACAGGCCATGAAGCGGGCCAAGGAAATCGATGCCACCACTGTCATACTTGATACCGCGGGTCGACTTCACATCGATGAAGAACTCATGGACGAGCTGGAAGTGGTCAAGAAGGCTATCAATCCCACTGAAGTATTGCTCATTGCCGATGCCATGACAGGTCAGGAAGCTGTCAAAATTGCCGATGAATTCAACACCAAGGTTGGTCTCACGGGAGTTATTCTTACCAAGATGGATGGTGATGCTCGCGGTGGCGCGGCACTCTCACTCACTTCCGTCACTGGAGTACCCATCAAGTTCGTCGGAGTTGGGGAGAAGTCCGATGCCCTGGAACCGTTCTATCCCGATCGTATGGCATCCCGAATCCTGGGCATGGGCGATATGCTCAGCCTGATCGAGAAAGCACAGGAACAGTTCGACGAAAAGAAGGCTCTGGAACTTGAAAAGAAGGTCCGTAAGGCTCAATTCGATCTTGAGGACTTTCTCGATCAGCTTCAGCAGTTGAAAAAAATGGGGTCCATTTCCCAAATCATGGACATGATCCCCGGCATGTCTAAGCTTACCAAGCAACTCCCTGCCAACGCTGCAGTCGATGATAGTCAACTGCAGAAAATCGAGGCCATCGTTCTTTCCATGACCCCCAAAGAACGCCATAATCCGGATCTCATTGACGGTAGCCGTAGACGGCGTATCGCCAAAGGCAGCGGCACCACTCCGCAAGATGTAAACCAGCTCCTCAACCAGTTCCGGCAAATGAAAAAGATGATAAAACAGATGAGTTCCGGGAAAATGCGTGGCCTGAAAATGCCTGGATTGTAGGTATCCCCCTCCTTCCCTTCACCAAAATACTCCCAAATTATTAGTTGACACGTCAACTAATTTAGGCTATACTGTTGCCGAGGAAACCAAATATGGCAACCGAAAACGCTTGGGATATTGTGAAGGACCTGCTAAGAATGGGCAGTGCGCTATACAGGAATGGTGATCGGATTGCCGGGGCATACGAACTTAATCAGCAACAATTCATTGTGCTCAGTGAGATTGTAAACAGTGGGCCAATCAACCAGAAACAACTGATTGGAGAAATGATAATCGAGAAGTCAAGCCTCTCCAAGATCGTTAAAAAATTGAAGTCACTAGGCCTGGTTACATCCACATCATCTCCGGATGATGGTCGGGCCATTTTGCTCAGTGCTACCCAAAAGGGTGCGACCGTCTGGAAAAAGTGTATGGGAAATTTCCATGACTGGCATGTTAACTGGGCAGGATCCCTCACCAAAGAAGAAGTCAGACAAACGATAAAAGTACTCGAACGTTTAAAGGGGCTGCCGCTATAAGTCCAGGCACCATCTACAAATACTAAACTTAAAGGAGAAAAAATGGCAGAAAAGTATGATCTGGTAGTGATAGGATCAGGAATGGGTGGACTATCTTCCGCCGCACTGGCAGTAAAAAAAGGTTACAAAACTCTGGTACTGGAGAGCATGGGACAGGTAGGAGGCCGGTACTCCACCTTCGAGGTCGAAGGGTGTAAATGTCTCACCGGTGCATGCGTGATCCACTATTCCGGCTTTGTTCCCAAGGTCTTTAAGGAAGTCGGTCTGAAGATGGAACTTCGTGATGCCCAGGAAGTGTTCTACAACGTCGAGGGCGAAGAGTTCCCGGTACCGCTCGAAAACCGGGTAACAGCCCTGTTCGATATTTGCAACCGCGTAGGCGGAGCCGATGGAAAAGCCCGAAGTATCGGGGCTGGAATGGTCAAGGAAGTGAGCTCTAAAAAGCTTTCAGGCATGTTCGGGAAAGCGGTCATGGACCCCAAGCAAGTGGGGGGCCTTACCATCAAAGAGTGGCTGATGCAATACACCGATGACCCGGTAGCTCACGGCCTGTTCGATTCGCTGTCCATCGGATGGGTAGTGGCCCACTCCTACGAGATTCCGGCTTCAGAGTACTTTAATTTCATGGCCACCATGAAGGGCATGAATGACATCGGCCTTTCGCCACAGGGTAACAAATACAATATGGAAATGCTGGCAGGATACGTTAAAAATGGCAAGAGCGATATCTGGCTGGGTAGTCCGGTCACCAAGATCAACATCAAGAACAAGCAAGCAACCAGTGTGGTTTGCAAGAAAGAGGGTGGCGAAGAAGTAGAGATCGAGTGTAAAGCAGTCATTAGCAACTGCGGCCCGACGCTTACTGCTCAACTCGCTGACCAAGTAGACTATACAGATGATTACCTCAGAGACATGCGTGTGAAGCTTCGCCCTATCCCAACCATCATGATGCACGTAGCCAGTAATGAGAAACTGGCCATGAAGGGTGGCGAGCATGGTATGGAACTAGTCTCTGGGACGCGCCGGATCATGTGCGCTGTCCCGCTGACAAATACCTGCCCTGAACTGGCCCCGAAAGATACTTTCTTGTATCATTTTGTGGGGATGCCCAAATCCACCCTTACTCCCATGGACCCGGAAGAAGAGATCAGGCAATGTATGGCTGACCTGCACGATCTCTATCCCAATTTCGACAATGTCGCCAAGGTGATCAGCATTGAGGCACGCAACTGTGATGATAATCTAAATTACGGTCGAAGCTGGCAGGCCGCTCCTTACCAGATGCCACGCGAGACACCTATCAAGAACCTCTGGTGCGTGGGTGATGGCAATCAATCGAAGGGTTACGTCGGAACCTCTGGCTGTGCTGAGGGCGCCTTCAAAGTAGTGGATGCACTGAAGAAATCGGTTAAACCAAGTTAATGACACCCTCACCTTAATCCTCTTCCTCGAGGGAGAGGGAGGTTAATGGAGGAGTAAGTGCTCAATCAAACTCCCCGCAGGTTGCTGCGGGGAGTTTTTAATATGAACGTCTTAGCTGTGCTATAATATGCGCAATCATGAAAGTTGTGGCCATCGTAGGTATGAGCGGATCGGGAAAATCCGAAGTCGCGCAGGTATTCGAAGAGAAAGGATTCGCACGTATCCGGTTTGGAGATATCACCGATAAAGAAGTCCAGAGGCGCAGCCTGGAATTGAATGAAGAAAACGAACGGAAAGTGCGCGAGCAACTCAGGGCAGAACATGGCATGGCCGCTTACGCTAAATTAAACCTCCCGGAAATCGATAGCGCCCTCGAACGATCCAATGTCATCGTAGATGGTCTTTATTCGTGGGAGGAATATAGACTACTCGTAGAGAAATATGGGGATGATCTTTTAATCGTGGCTGTTTATTCTTCACCTAAAACACGACAAAATCGCCTGGGACAGAGACCGATAAGACCATTAACCGGAGCAGAATCGCTCAGCCGGGATTTCGCCGAAATCGAAAACCTCAACAAAGGTGGTCCGATCGCTATGGCGGATTTCACCCTGCAGAATGAATCATCGATGAAAGAACTACAGCAGGAGACAGAGCGGCTTATTGCCGCACTCGGGAAATGAAGCAAGCAGACCGCCCCAACATAGACGAATATTTCCTTAAGATCGCCTCAGTAATAGCTGAGCGCTCAACCTGTCTGCGCCACCATGTTGGTGCCGTGGCTGTAAGAGACAAACATATTCTGGCCACAGGCTACAACGGCGCTGCGGCAGGGCTCAAGGACTGTCTCGAATTGGGATGCCTAAGAGACGAACACGAAATACCATCCGGCACTCGCCATGAGGTATGCCGAGCTATTCACGCCGAACAAAATGTCATCATTCAGGCATCGTTGCACGGTGTCAGTCTCGCAGGGGCAACGATTTACTGCACTCACACCCCATGTATTCTCTGCGCCAAAATGCTAACGAACGCTAAAATCGAACGATTCGTAAGCTTCCGCAAGTACGCAGACGATACCATCATTCAACTCTTACAAGAAGCTCGGAATCGGCCTGATATTCTTGAAAAGCCATCGACCGACATTTTGCATTTGGATTAGAGGTAACCCCGATTCAAACGTTCCCCAATAAAAAAGGCCCAACTCACTGATGAGATGGGCCTTTTCTGTGTTAACTGGCTCCTTGCCTACTTCCTGCGATAGTGCATGAACTTGTACTCATCCACTTCAACATAGTTCTGCGGCGGGACAAGCGTGGTTGTCTGTGTGTGCTCAATAATGGCTGGGCCGTCTATGCGGTTCCCTGCCTCTAACGAATCCTGCTCATACGTTTTGAAAGTCATCCATTCACCATCAAGGTATGCCTTTCTATCACCTTTATAAGCTTCCTTCGGAGGTTCCTTGCCTTGCAGCGGATAGGACTGAATAATTGGTTTTGGTTTGTCTACAGCCGCCTCGACATATATCTCAGTGATCTGATAGCCTGCTTCAGGGAAACGCGCTCCGGAAGGGTAAATATTGGTATAGTTAGTCTCGAAGGCACCGATGATCTTGTTGAGGTCATCAATTGATTCCACTCTGCCGACTTCCACCGGTACCTCCCAGTTAGAAAGCTGGCCAATATAGCGACATGATATACCGTGTCTGAATGATACCTGATCCCGGGAGAAGCCTTCTGCTTCCAACTCCTGATATCCGCGTTCTTCTAGCCCGGCCCAGGCCTGGCTCAGCCCTCCACCCATCATGAGTCTGATTTCATCAGGCATGTCCGGTGTCAGGAAGAAGGTTACGGCCTGGTCATAGCGGTGGAAGTATTCAGCCGCAGCCACACCGAATGATGAGAATACCGCCGCCCAGGGGACCACAATTACTTCGGCAAAGTTGATTGTCCGGTCCAGCCCCCACAAATGAAGTGGGCCGGCGGCGCCATAAACCAGAAGAGTAAACTCGGCTGGATTCAGCCCTTTAGAGAGAAGAATACCGTTCATGTGATCCGCTACCTTCGAATGCAGCAAATCCAGAATTTTGAGGGATACATCGTAGATATCCTGTCCCAGAGGTTCGGCGACCTGTTTATTCAATTCGGATTTGGCCCGGTCTGTATCGATCTGAATGGTTCCACCAAGGTAATAATCGGGATTAACATATCCCAATGTCAGGTCGATATCACCAATGGTGACTATGTCGGAGGTATACATCGTTCCCAGGTCAGCCCTTACGCTCTCCGGCCCGATGGTAATTCGACCACTGGCGGCATCCGCATGAACCACATGAGAGCAACCGGCGCCGAGGCAATCGATGGCAATCATAGGCATCCTGACCTTGTGACCGGCGAATTCAGGCGACTTGTTTACCGGCATCAGGCCGCCAGCAATGAGTCCGATATCGCAGGTGGTGCAACCGAGGTCCCAGCAAACCATATTCGGCTGCTTGAGGAAATCGGAGATGAACTTACCTCCGAGCAACCCTCCGGTCGGACCCGAAGCTACCGCTTCGGCCAGTTTAGGATAGCGGACCGTTGCCGCTGCTCCGTAACCAAGCAGGGTCATCAATTCACGCTGGTACCCTTCAGCTTTGGCGGAATCCTCTACATGGATCAGAGCCTTTCGAGCTGTTTCCTGAATGTAGCATTGAACCAACAGGGTCTTGAGACGCTCAGTTTCGTTGGGTACCGCACACATTTCGCTTGAGGTGACTACCGGAGTTTCCTTTCTGTTTTTAGCTATTACCTCAAGGGCGATTTCCTTCATTCGATTCTCGTGCATCGGATTGGTATACGAGCCAAGGCACATGCAGGCAATAATCTCAACTCCGTTGTCCAGTAATTCCTGAATACCCTGATATGCCTCTGCCTCAACCATCGGGATAATCACCGTGCCAGGGAACGAGTGAGAATTCATATAGTAGCTGCCTATGCCAATCCGCTCGGTCACTCCCCTGATGTTCTTCGGCTGGACCAGCCACGGAGTGTGCTCATGTAATTGCTGGTGCAGGATATCTTCGTAAGTCTGCCCGATCCAGGTCAGGCCCCTTTCGATGATGGGCAGGTGTTCAAAACCTCGGGTAATCAGCAAGCCAACATTGGCCCCCCCCTGGGTTACGAGAATGTTGATCATTGAGGTACCGGTATAGGTGCAGGATATGGCCTTCTGGTGGATCTGCTCGGAGGTCATTCCCCAGCGGTCAGCAGCATCCTTCAGCGATCCCATATAGGAAATACTTTCATCCTCCGGATGAGTCATGAATTTGCCAGTGGAGAAATTTCCTTCGGTATCAACCAGGAAGCAGTCCGTCATGGAACCGCCGGCATCTTCTGCAACGATATATTTAGTATCTTCTGCCATCTTATCCCTCCTTTGCCCATTCGGCAGGTTTGTCCAGGGTTTTGTCCTGGAACCAATCCGGACTCTCATCCGGCAAGGGCTGTTCCATCCATTCCCGGTAGAAGCTGTCCAGATCAGGAATCATCTCGAACACCGGAGGATATCCTGGAGGTACGACTTCCACCCCCAGTAATGCATAACATCCGGGGCAATAGAATTCCCTCATTTCTACCAGTTCGGTGTTGTGTCGGGCCTCAGGTATGGTGACAACTTCACCGATCTCATCTTTGGTCTTGCGAACATAAACCTGGCAACCCAGTTTCCAATTGACTCGGTAGTCACCGAATTCCTGTCCGCAATCGCACTTGGTCACCCTGCCGCCGCCATCCTTGGCTACGATGTACAGGTGGTCGGAAATCCTAAGTAGAATCTTGTCATCCCATGGCACCCTTTCCTGCAGGACCTCAAGGTACTTCCAGAAACGGTCAGCGTCCTTGGGGGAAAGACGTATGGCTTTCTTTACTTCTTCCCAATGGAGCGTGCCTTCCACTAAACGTTTTAAATTTTCTTTACTGAAACGATCATCTCTTTCCATAATTCCTCCTTTAAGAAGCTGTCAGCGGTCAGTTGTCAGCGGTCAGTTCCGTCCCTCCCCCCATCCTAGATTCCCGATCGAGTCGGGAATGACATTCAATGGATTATGTGCGCTCCCGACCCCCGATCCCTGATCCCTACAAGCTATAGTCCTCCGGTACTTGCCACATGCCATGGAACTGCTTTCGGAATTTTTCGTATTTGGAAGCATCAGCAAACATATTGCGGGCATCTTCATGCCACTTCTTTTCCAGTACTACCTGCCTTTCCTGTTTCCACCATTCCTTCGCGTCCACCGAGCGTTCTTTCCTTCGATTGCGCATCTGCTCTCTCAAAGCATCACTGGCACTGGTATCGATTTTTCCATTGCCATTGGTCACAGCACCATAGACCGTTTTGGCGCATTCCGGCGAAATCCATCCATATTCCAGGTCCTCTTCAATCAGATCATAACGTCTCTCCAGTACATCTCCCCAACCACCACGGGAACCCGCACATGTGACATAGAGGTCACCATCCTGCATCGGGACAGTAGGAGTGGAGCCGTTGTAGATTTCAACACTCTCAGCCGTCAACGTTCCTTCTTTGATCCACTCTTGGACCTCAACAAAATCTGTGGGATAGGGTTTACCTTCCGCCAACAGTGCCCTCATATTGGTGCCATGGACATACATCACCACATTGTTTGATGTGGGATAACCACCCGATCTACCCGTAGCGCAAGCGCCCAATCCATGTGTATCTCCGAAAGTAGCGATCTGCACAAATTGCCCGGGCTGGTTCACCATTTGCAGAACACCGATTCCCTGGCCTCCCCTGAACTTGCCGTGACCGCAATAATCTTGAATCAACTTACGTCCAATATTCACTTGAGTGGGCATCAGGAATTCAGTAACTTCCAACTCGCCCATATCTGAGGCCGGATTAGGGGAACAAACCGAAGCTGGAAAACCATCATGGTATGGAGTAGCGCCTTCGGCTACGCATGTCAGCAACCCCATATCCCCGCCTGCCCACTGGAAACCGTCTCTGAGAACGCCGGATATTCCATAGCCAATTCCTGAGGCATCTTGAGGGAATGTCTCTTCCAGATAGCCCCTGGCGAAATAGGCATAGCTAAGAGTATTGGTGAAAATGAATATGTATCCTGCAACAAGCCCCAGGCCCATCACTGTGCCCGCCCACGGGTTTTGCGGATTGAACATTGAACCGGGGGGAATATTCCAGTCTGTCATGTATAGCAGAGACGAGTTGATAGTCTCGGTATAGGCGAACATCGGCCACATGCCAAGAGAAGTAAGCATTCTCACTGCAGGCTCATAGGCATTACAGTGGAACTCGCCCTCGCTGGCAAGACCCTCCACATCTGTAAACAGAGTGCCATCGGTACGAATATTCATTTCGGCGGGTTTATGCAGCATCCAGTTTCGATTAGACGCCGGCCAGAGCCTGCCGAGATTGCCCTTATAGCCTACCCAGTCGAAGTGCAGATAATTGTACTTCCCGGGCACCGCCAGGGACTTGATTCTATCTACCAGGACCCTTCTCTCACGCTCAATGATCTCTCTCAATCCCCGGCGGTAATAGTCAATTCCGAACTCATCAATGATCTCCTTGATTCGATCATGGAGAACCACAATTCCGGCAGCGCGCATCTTGTCATCCAGCACATTGAACATCTCGGTTCGTGTTCGCCGCTTCCAGTGAAGGTCCCACCATTTGTGTTGTTTGAAATTTGATCCTGTTTTTGTAGGCGGTACGGTGAAACCATCAGTGAACACACTGGTAGAGATCGTGCCCAGGCCACCGGGCTGAATCCCGCCGACATCGACTATATGGTTCAACCCCACTGTCCAACTCACGAGTTCTCCTTCGTAATAGACCGGTAGCCATGTGTAGTTGTCTGCATTATGAGGTGGACCATACAGCGCATCATTACAGTGGAAGATATCCCCTTCATTTATTTCAGGATCCTCTTCGAACCCCAGATCTGCGATACTCTTGATAATGAACGGCATACACTGTATATGACCCGCCAATCCGTAAGAAGCAGAAATAACGTCACCTTCCGGATTCGCCAGCATAAACAGCAGCTCTCCCTGCACCATCGACATGGGATTGGCAGAGATCAGTTTCGCCGTTTCCCGGGCATTGATACAGGCAGCCACCAGTCTCATCTGGAACTTCATAAAGGTGGCCGGGTCCTCTTCCACCAGATCAAGCTTCTCCAGCCCATATGCATGGCCCGTTTTCGCGAAAAGTTGCTCTCTTTCATCGACCGCTTCTTTGAGTGTCTTCCCCTGGTAGCATATTCCCATAACAGCCTCCTTCAAGCTATTTGATTTCCAGTTTCGGTAAACCTATCTAGTGCGCTGTCAACTAGAAAAATATCATCAATGCGTATTTTCACCCTCTCCTAACCTCTCCCTTCGAGGGAGATGAAGTCCTCTCGCCCCTTGGGGGAGTGTAGGGGCGTATGGCAATACACCCTTACTAGTGAGGGGAACAGTGTGAGTTTTGTGACTCATAACTACGTGATTGATAGAGCACTAGTTTTCTGCCTTTGGTAATTTCGGCGGGCCGGATACCTGAAGTTCCTTAACCAAGCCGGTAATAGGACACGGCTGTAACATGTCAAGGGCTATCTCCAGAGCATAATGCAGGTCTTTTGCACCAACATAGTAGGTGGGTGGTGGTGGGTCCATGGATACAATAGAATTCATCCATTCCCAGTTCTGGAGTATATAGCTACTACCTGAACCATTCGCCATATATTTAACTAGGTCTTCCTCCTTAGCACCACTACGAATACCCCAGGCAACGGCCTCGTAGGCCATGCGAGAATTGACTACAGCACACATATTGTTAGCTAGCTTGAAAACCTGGCCAGTCCCAATCGCGCCGCAGTAGGTAATCTTCCCCATCGTCTCAAGGATTTCACGATACTTCTCGATGGCAGCTTCATCACCGCCAGCGCTGATACCCAGCGTCCCCTTTTCTGCTCCCATTCTGCCACCGACCACCGGAGCATCGATCACATCAATGCCTTTGACTTTAGCGTCATCATAAACCCGCTGGCAGAATTTGGGACGGAAAGTACCCATCATCAGGATGCCGGAACCTTCCTTCATTCCCTCCAGTAGACCATCGGGACCATAGATCACCGCTTCTGCCTGGTTGTCGTTCTGAACCATGATGACTACAGCATCCGAGGCTTCGCCGACCTCTTTAGCAGTCTTGACCTCGGTAGCACCCAGACTCTTCATCTCCTCAATGGGTTCACGTCTGCGATGTCCTACTATAGTCGTGGGATATTTTTCGACTATCCGCTTTGCCATTGGCAGACCGATGTCTCCCATCCCAATGAATCCAGCTTTTTTTACCATCTATGTTACACTCCTTTACATTGGAATCTTTGCTAGTATCTGATCGACCATTCAACCAGACATACTTTTGTTATTAATGAAATCACATCGGATTATACGCTACAGGTAGCTACGGAAGCGAAACCCCTAACAATGTCTGACATTTCAGAACAAATAGCAGGTCTGGATACCTCAGAAGTCTCACTTCGACACCACATTCCATTTTTTGGCTGAGGAATTCGGGGGAAACTCCCGAATTTGTTGGGAAGACTATACCACCTGCCGCGACCCTTGTCAAGCATATGGTCCCAAAGTCCGGTATACATTTCCAGTCAGAAAGTACTTCAATCGTAGCTAATTGACAGGATATGATATTGACTACGGGTGTTGTTTATGCTATTCTTTACCCGTTCTTAAGTATTGTTTATATGGGACTTTTGACCCCCATGCCGAGCTTGGGAAAGGAGGTCAAGTGCAGAGTAAATACAAACGCCTACAGGGAGAGATGAAGGATGCCTATTTCCTAATTCAGGATGCAAAAATCCAGGTCCTGGGCAGTTCGGAGTTAGCAAAACTCGGATACGACGAGGATGAACTGGTAGGAAAACCTTTTACTCACATATTCCCCTCGGAAGTACACAAAGAGATATTAGAGATTTATGAGGGCTTGCTGGTGGGGCATACAACATCAGATCGATTGCGCACTGATCTGGTGACTGCCGATGGAACCAGAATTCCCATCGAAGTTTCGGCCTGGCCTACATGGCACCAGGGGAAACCGGCAGTTGCCGGAATTGTGCTTGACATGAGTGGGAGGCAAAAAACGGAGCGGGCACTTAGAGAATCGGAAGAGAAGCTGCGGGTAATGTTGGAATCCATCGCGGAGGGCATCGCTGTTATCGATCTGGAATCTCATATTGTGGATATGAACACCGTGATGCTTGGCCTCTATGGTTACGATCACAAAGAAGAGGTTATTGGACGGAGCGCTTTTGAGTTTATCCCACTAAAAAGTCAATCCAAAGCCGTGGAAAATATGAGCCGGGCTCTCAGCATGGGATATAGTGAAAATCTGGAGATTACATTGCAAGACAAGGGCGGGAACGAGTATGAGGCCGAGATAAGTGGCGCCCCTTTGAGAGCTAAATCCGGTGAGCCGGTGGGATTCATCGCTGTGACCAAGGATATCACGGAGCGCAAGCGAGCCCAGGAAGAAATTCAGTATCGCCTCCTGTTCGAGGAACTCATTGCCAACATATCGACAAAGTTTATCAACTATACGCCGGAAGAGATCGATGATGGGATCAACAATGCTTTGCAGGCCATCGCAGAATTCAGCGGTGTCGACCGCAGTCATGTGTGCCTATTGTCTGATGGTGGGAAGATGATAGAGAAAGCGTATGAATGGTGTGCGGAAGACACCGAATCACATATTACCGATATTCAGGGAGTGACTGAGGAATCATCTCCATGGTGGGTTGGCAAACTCAAGAAGTTTGAGGATATTCAAGTCTCCAGCTCTACAGAATTACCGGCTTCCGCGATACTTGAACGGGAAAAGCTGGGCCTGCAATCGGTAAAATCCAGTTTGACCGTACCGATGCATCATGGAGGGATACTCCTTGGATTTCTGGGATTCCATTCGCTAAAGAACGAGAAGATATGGTCGGATGAAGACATCGGGCTACTCAAAATTGTAGGCGAGACTTTTGTAAACGCACTGGCTCGCAAACAGGCAGAGGAGGCTTTGAGAGAGGCAGAAGAATTGAATCGTACACTGGTGGAAACTGCCAGTAAGGCTGGTGAGGGACTGGCTGTTCTTCAAGACACAGAAAAAGAAACGGATGTTTACCTTTTCGTGAATGAGGAATTTGCCCGGATAGTTGGATATTCTCGGGAGGAACTGCAGGGAAAAGCAGTGCCGGAGACCATCACTCCTCAGATGAGACAAGTTCAGGTAAGCAATGATGAAAACCAACAGTCTGAAGAAAAAATACCAAACCGGTTTGAATTGGAATTGAGCCGGATAGATGGCGAAACGATTCCTGTGGATATCGGGGTTGTCAGTACAACGTATCAGGGCAGACCGGCTACAGTCATCTATGTGACTGACATTACCGAAAGAAAGAAGCAGGAGGAAGTGAATCTTGAACTCCAGGAGACCCTGAAGTTCTATTCAAACCAGGTAGTAAAGGCCAGTAAAGAACTTGTACATGCCATCCGGGGTGTTGAAATGACCAAATCGAATGCCACCTCGGTGATGGGGCAAGGATTCTCACATCGCACATTGGGTGTGGATGAAGTTGAATTACTGACCCCTCGAGAAATCCAGGTTCTTCAACTGGCTGCTCGCGGAATGAGCAACAAAGATATTGGTGCCGAATTAGGGATAACGGTTCGTACTGTTAAAGGGCATCTCATGAACATTTACACCAAAATGAATGTCAAATCCAGGACGGAGGCTGTATCCTGCGCCTTGAAAGAGGGATGGATTACCCTTGAAGATATGGGGCAAGGAATCGGCTAACTGGAAAAACTTCAAGATAACAAAAAGGTCCGGGTTCTTCTTTGAGAAACTCGGACCTTTTGTTTCTTTGCAACACATCCTCAACATGATTCAATATACCCTTGAACCAGTTGATCGTCACTTGGGTAGTCCCCTCGCATTATCAATGCGAGGGGATTTCAAATCATCTCAATGTCTTTCTAAACGTAACTTCTAGTTGTGCTTAAGGCTCAAAGACCACTGGGAACCAACCATCATCAACTCTGACTAGTGCCTCAGTAGTAGCATCAGCCTGCAACATCCCCATACTGTTCCAGCTTTGTCTGTCAGTCGGAGAGTAATCCCATGCATTGCCATCTATTTCAATAGAGGCTGACTGGAGGTACTCATAGAAGGCATCAGTATTGTATGCAGCAAGTCCATTTTCCTCGAGAAATTCCGTAATCAGAAGCATCAAACCACGCCACTGAGTAAAGCCACCACGGTAGGCTCCGCCGGACCACATCAATCCCCCTACCTCTGATTCCGAATGGTAGTTTGCGAAAACGTAGTCGATGATGTCAATGACCTCAGCATCGTCGGTGTACCATGTGTACGGGAGGCAGAAATACATTCCATCCATGATATCCCAGCCTGCGCCATCGATTATCATTCCCAGATAAGCCATAGCTGCATCACCACCCAGGAAGGTTGCTGTGTGGCCAGCTTGCCTGAATTCGGTAATAAAATTCGGTATGGCAAATCCGGTTGTAGGCGGAATGATGTAATCGCAGTCTTTCAGCGCATCGATCTCAGGTGCGAAAGTCATGGTAGTCCAATCGACGACGAATGTGTCCACCATTTCCCAATTCGGGTTATTTTCACAATACTTATTCAGACCCTCGATCCAGCCTGCCACGTATGGATCCGCTGCTCCCAGCCCACCGAGCTTCGCCGGTCTGTCCGTGGGGAAGTTCGGATCGTTCTCTGCAATCCAATCCAGCATCGTGTACATTATGGCTTCGCTATTGATATTCACCGAAAAGATATATCCGGGTGGATCGTACAGAGGTGGAGTCGCCATCAAAATAAAGAAAAGCATCCCATCTTCGTCGACCCGGCTCTTTAATACCTCCCCACTACCCGGTACTGAACTGACTATAATGTCTGCGCCTTGCTCTTTAAGCCATTCGTAGCCCGGTATGAAGTTAGCTTGATTATATTGAGTGTCGTATTCAATCAGGTCGACGGTCAAACCCTCGGGGAAAAGGCCCTGCTCCGTGAAGTATTCAATGTTGTCCATCAGTGCCTGATCAACATTGATTAATGCCTGTGCTGCCTGGCCGGTTTTGTCTGTCAGCGATCCTATTGTTATCTTCAACTCCTCAGCTACCGGTTCCGTCACGGGTGCGGTAGGCTCCGTCACAGGCGCGGTAGGCTCCGTCACAGGTGCAGTTGGTGGCTCTGTAGTTTCATCGTCATCGCAGGCAGCTATCAACGGCATGGCCAGCAATAGTAATGCTAAAAGCATGATTAATAATTTGCTTGAGTTTTTTACCATAATTACCCCCCTTTTCATTCTGTATCGGGCCCAGTAGTTTCTCCTCATGGAGCCCATTATCAAATAACCATTTGCATTAATTTATTGGTTAGCGCCTATTCAGTAGCACCTCCTTCTCACGTATTTCTTAAATCCTGTTACATGCCTTTCTCTCTTGCTCCAAATTAAAACTCAAATTACTTTCAAAGTCAAGTATACATATTATAAAACTGTGAAAAAGGGCAGCATGGCCAAAACCGGCCACCCTGCCCTTAGTACCTGAACTATGGCAATAACTAAGTTGCCGGATTTAACACTCGTCCCATGAATAGTACGGACCCAGTACCGGTATCACGGATGAGATAAATAAACGGTCGATCAATTGTGAGTTCTACATCAACTATCGGTACGGCCGTTAATGATATGATAACGGCTGTTGCTGCTGCCGCTTCCGTTCCCTCTTCGTCCACAGCGACGAATGCTTTGTGGAATACATCAGAGATAAACAAGTTTTTGGTGCCATCCATTCCCGAAAAATCAGCATCCATAGAAAACGCTTTAGGCATGCCCATTTCCTTCAGGGTTTTCGCCAAACTGAAATCCGATTCATAAGTGAATTTGGGCAGACTCAGTCGAACCTGCTTGCGCTCCAGGTTCGCGACGATCTCTTCGATCTGATTGTCAGTAAGCCTTGATTCGAAACTGGAGAACTCCCCGGAATCCGGAACAATGATAGTCATAGCTGCCGTGTTTCCAACGTAGGGTAATTCCACAGCTTGATAGTTTCCCCCCTGAGTATACTGGAAGCCTTTCAGTTGCGACATCATAGGCACAGTGACTTCCTCACCATCGAGCAAGGTGAATGCCCCGTCATGGGTGCTGTTGGCATCAAACGGGTAGAGCCAATCAGCATAGAAGTATATGGCATTGGCCAGTACCAATCGAGTCATAGAATCGATTGCGCCTTGTGGTATCAAATCCTTGATTTTCTCCTCTGTTTGATCGCTAACCCAATCATTGATAGCGATTCGTGCAGGTTCCGAAGCCGTTACGAAATCTACCAATCGCATCCCGGCCCCGTAGTTTCCTGCCAGCACATCGAGGAACTCCTCAAGGAATTCGTAATCGCGCTGCCCCCAGAGAGAGTTGGCGATTCGTAAAGTGAAATCGGTTTTTTCATCCGACTTGCCCCCTTCCTCTTGAGAGGTCAACTGCAAATCAAGCGCATTGAATGCAGGATGTAACTGATCTTGGGAAAGACTGAAATGAAGAGTATCAGACATTTGTATTTCCGTCTCACTTCGAGCGCCGGCATAGGTCATGGCCAGAGCTGTAGAGATGCTGTAAGGGGAGAAAAAGAGATTGCCCTTTTCCGATTGCAATTCCTGGTATAAATCAAAGGCGAAAGCATTGTTTCCAGTAACAAGTTCATCCATATCGGCCCCAGGAATATCAGGAGACGAATCTCTTTCGACATGTGATTTCGCCAGTTGGAACCCAACGTCTGGGATAAACGGTTCTGGCGTCGAAGTCGGTGACGGTGACGGCTCCGGAGTTGGCGCAACGGTCGTTGTGGGTGTTGGTGTCTGTACAGGAGTTGGTGATGCTGTTGGGCTTGGTTCCAATGGTGTTGGAGTTGCGGAATCTCCGCACCCAACCAGCATTGATATGATAATTACGGTAGCAAGAATGGCAGCCAGGATTCTTGATTCAAAATATTTTCTGATGATCATTTGTTTCCTCCTTTCGTCTCATTGAGTGTGGCAGCCAGGCTACCACGATTTGCGGGTACGACTCCCGCACTCCAAAGCTACTCGGTTACTACAATTCCCTCGCTCAAACTTTCGCCACTAATCTCCGGTTTGTAGTAGGAATAAACCTCGGAAGTAGTACCCTTGGCTTTAACCGGATACTGCGCCTGGACATCGAAGCTAAAGGATACTTCATCTCCCGGGAACAGGTTTTCGATATAAAAGATTACTTTGCGTCCGGCGACTTCATAGCGCTTCATGTTCTTATCCCTTTCCACAACCGCTGCAATGGTATCAGTGAGTGGGACAAATCCGGTGGGCACCGAGATATCGACAACCACCATTCCAGCCTCCATCTTAACAGGAGGATTGAAAGCAACTTCAGCAGAAACTGTAACGAGGTCATTTACCTCAACTTCGGTGGCATCGTATTGGACGTCCACTGTCAGCATTGGCTCCGCAGTTTCATCAACATCCGGCATATTGTATCGGGTTACTACCTGTCCAATAGCCTCTCCTTTGCCCTCTACATCAATGGTAACATCTGCATTCACCGGGACCTCGACTATTTGTAATACATCGAAGTTATCCTGAGTTATGCTAAGTTCATACTCTTCTTCCCCTGCGGTGATACTCACCTCCAGGTTCACATCAGCTCTGGCATCCGACGAGAACTCCGTAAGCGCCTGTAGAGAAACCACCGTATCCTGGGTCGAACCATATCCGCCATAGGCATTACGCTGGGATACCAGCCACTTGGCCGCCCTCGAAGCATTAAAAGCATCCTCATGCTCGATGAGTGCCAGTGTAGCATAGGCCGTAGTCTCAACCACAGCACTCTGGATCTGGGGCATTCCTCGGAAGCCCAAGTCCTCTTCTTCTTCAGGCATTGGCATGATATCGCCACCCCAGTGAAGGCCATTTTCATCTTCCTCGGCCAGTTCCATCAGTTTGTTGTAGGCATCGTTGGCCAGGTTGCTTCCGGCAAGCTCCAATGCGTAGGTGGTAATGGCAACAGTGTATGCATCATTCATATCATCCAACTGAACTTCGAGATAGTCAACTGCATCAGCTGCAGCCCCCATTTCCCCGGCTTCCATTAGTGCAATGGCCACATACGCGGTGAGGGCATCCTTGCCCTGCAGTCCGCCCAGCATTTCCTGATGGCAGACAAACCCGACAGCTTCAAAGGAACCATCGGCTTTCTGATGCGAGATAATCCAATTTGCAGCCTCTTCAAGGATAGCATCGTCGATATACATCAAGTCCTTGGCCTGAGCAAAACTTTTAAGCACAAAAGCAGTAAGCCACAGGCTGCCTGATTCGTCACTCTCACCAAAAGCAGAGAAACTGCCATCACGGTGCCGATACGTAAGTTCCCGCTGGTAACCGGTAATCATCAACTTTTCAGCCTTGGCCATGATTTCCGGTTTGAGCTGTCCGCTTTCCTGCAGGTATTTGGTGACGAACACATCCGGTGCAAAGACAATCATATTCTGCTCACCACAGCCAAATGGCATCTGCAACAATCCTTCCAGTCCATCGATTGTCTGGGTCAGGAAACTGGAAGTGACTGCTACGTAGGCCCGGCCGGAATCATCGACTGCCATGAACGGGATGGAGGTACTAACCACCTGGGATGTTCCACCGGAAAGAGTCAGGTTTTCCACATTCTCGCGGGCAACACCCTCTGGCTCGACAATTACTGTCTTAATCGCTGCATCAGCAGCCTCTGTACTTCGTGCAGTAATCTTTATTTCCTGAATACCTATCGTGCGGGGACTGATCATAAACTCAACACCACCAATATCGTTGGGGCCGATCTTCACCGATTTCTCAGCATCATCCAGCAGATCGAACCAGCCCGTATCATCAATCTCCACAAAGACTTCCTGGGTTTCGTCGAGGTAATTATAGATGGCCACCGAAACCGGGAACTCCTCACCTCTAATCGATGAGTACGGCAAATCGATCTTCAGGAAGAACGGCTGGAAGGTTACCAGTTGAGTCTCATCGATTCCAATACCGTGCTCCTGCGAAAGTGCAACAGCCCGGAGCATCCAGGTAGTTATGGTGTCAGGGACTTCTACATTGACAGTAGCCTTCCCACTGGAGTCGGTCAAAACCTCCTGCCACAACCAGGTTTCCGGGAAGTACTGTCTAACCCTTTCCACCTCAGCCAGCCCCTCACCAGATTCAGCATGGTTCATACCCTGAGGAACCGCACTTGGCATTGGCGGGGGAACAGCCATGTCAGCATCCATAGCCATCCCACCCTTGAACATCATTCCCTCTTCTATTTCCCATCTACCCCACGGATACTCGTATTTCTTGCCCTCGGGTATATCGACATTATTGCTCATCACCACCAGGCCAGCATCGCCGAAAAATTCGTTAGCACCTCGGAGTAGAATATCGCCATAAAGAGTAACCTCGTGTAATTCGGCCTGGGGCTCCATGTACAGGCGCTCCAATTCGGCAAAGACCTGCTGTAGATTGAGTCGATTTTCTGCCAGAATGAAGACCGACTTGTCAACAGCCACAATTCCTACTTTAGACTCGCTTTGGGCTTGTATCGCAATTTCAATTTCATCACCCGGTTTGGCCTGTTCCGTGGAAAAGGTCGCTTCGACTTCATGAGGATAGCTTGCGCTTACACTAAAAGGTATATAGTCGGCAGCAACTTCACTGTTGGGTAAAATCTGATAAACCAGCAATTTGGCCGAAGGCGCCATCTGAGGACTGGTAGCAAATACAATCTCATTCCCTTTGGTAAAGCCCGTAAAGACCACCTGATCACGCGAGACGATTTCATAATAGAAATTGGCTGCTTCTTTGGTGGCATGGACCCTGAAAACCATATCCTGCCCTACCTGTGGAATACCTTCACTGATCTGCTCAACATGAATGAAATTCCCTGATGGCGAATACCCGGCTTCCAGGGCTTTGGAAGCTTGGGCGGGTTGTCTGGATGAAATCGGGGAAAGCTCGAAGGCGTCGATCTGAAGAGCGGTAGCATCCTCGGGCGGCGTTACGGAAATAATGCTCATACCATTTTTAGTATCGACGGCCTCTGTCTCTTTCTTTATTTCCTCGTAATCTTTGTCGATATAGACAATATCCACGGACACTTCAGTGTCTATCGGCTGGTTATCAGGAGTTTCGGTAACGATGAGGAAATCAAAAGGCAATGATGGCTTGAAGACCATACCCTCGGGGATGATCTGAATACTCAACGGGTTCTCTGAGACGGTGAACATTCGGGTAGTCGTCTCTTCATAACCTGTCGATTCTTCCCTTACCGTTATATCCAGCATTATATTCCCCATACCACGAGCTTCGGGAACGCCGGCAACATACTCCACAGCCGGTATTTCAAACTCGGTTTCACCATCAATCGATTTGGTCAGCGTAGCGTATTCCTCCCACTGTCCTACGTACCGAGTAGCGATGATTTCGAGTTCACCCTCCACTGGTTTCCCAAAGCTATACTCTGCCTTGATAATGCCCTCGATTGGTTCATTGACGAGGTACCATTCCTTGGGTAATTCTACTGATACTTCATACTTGGGAAGTACGTATTCTTCTACCTTTACGTCCAGTTGAGTTTCGGATTGGGCAACTGCGGCATTAATCTTCCAAACCCCTAAATTCGGCTCATTGGAAAGGGGCAGATCAAGTGTGGCCATGCCATATTCATCGGTTTCAACCACCTTGCGATATATCTTGATCCCCTTCGCATCCAATATTTCGATAGTAGCAGTTTCGTTCAATGGTCGGAGGTCAGACTTGAGGGTGATAATACGGATGTGTATTGTTTGCCCTGGTTTGTAAATGGGTTTGTCAGTTTCCAGGAAAACAAGCAGGCTCTTTTCTACCCTAACGATCGTCTTGTTTTCAAAATGACTGCCTTCCACACGAAGTTCATAACTGCCTTCATCAATACTGGCCGGGATATTAAATTCAATCTGGCCTTTCCCATTGATCTGTCCGGCAGCAGTCACAATTTCATTCCCATCGCTGATAAGCGATACTTCAACGTTGTCTCTAGTAAGCTGGTCTTCTTTGCCCAGAAGGGTAAAAGAGACACTTGCCTTCTCACCAGCATGCATCGTTCGGGGAGCCACCGCAATGTAGCTACCCACCGGGACGTCAGCAACTTCGATTTCGGTGAATGGTGCCACCGGACTTATAGGTTCAATTGGTGTAGGTGTTCCGGATTTATCAACGCATCCAATCACAGTTGAGGCTACCATCAACAGAACGAGCACCACCGTGACGAATCTTATTGGATTCATGAGTTCCTCCTTGTTATATTGCTCTGTAACTAAAGACGTCGCAAAAGAGAAATTTGCTCACCCATTATCCCAAAGCAAGGCTCTAACTGCAACCTTTTGTCCTAGCGGGATTGTGTGAAAATATATTTTGGGGGTTAGCCCCCAAGTGAAATGCATGATTGCACCGTATCAATTGACCATAAATAATGACAAAGTATGAGACGTCTTAGAGTACTTTGGGATACTCTAAGAGACACAAATACCAAATACTTCAGTAATTAAGAGAATCCGGAGGTAAAAATGTCAAGTGAAGACACTTCCTGATTGAAACCAAATCAAGCAATTATAAAAGCCAACTATATTAAAAAGGAGGGGAACAATGAAAATTTCAATTCTAACCAAACTCTTGGTAGTGATCATGATTCTGGCGATTGTACCGCTGGCAATTCTGGGTGTTCTGGCAATATCCAACATTTCGGATATGGAAGATACAGCCATTGGTGAAGTGGACGATATGAGTGAAGCCGTTTCCGCTGGTATCTCAGAAAACACAGATGCGGTTTCTTCTGGTATTTTGGATATTTCGGATGCTGTTTCTACTGGTATCACAGGTATAACAAATGCCGTTGCTGAGGGAGTAGGAGACGTAACTGATACAGCTGTAGCGGACAGCACTGAAGCCTTGAATGCTCTTGGTGTCGAGTTTGTTTATCAGAAGGCTGCTGACGTTGCATGGCAGATGCAGTTATACCTCGATGCGCACTCGGATTTAACCCAGGCTGACTTGCAGGGTGAGACCTATCTAATCTATGACAGTCCTGCAGCTCAACAGGAAGGTGCGCCTCCTCTGTATGCCGGTGTGCACTATGGTGCTGACAATTCGGCGGATCTGAGTCTGGTTGGTGACTGGGTTATCATTTATGGTGGTGAGTGGAAGAGATTTGTGGATGAAGACGGAAATACCGTTGATCTCACCGGCAAGTGGATCATGAATGCCTCCGATGGCAGTGCGGGAATCATCACTTCCAACACGGCGAGCACCGTAAGCGCTCCCCTTACTTCCCTTGGCAACCCCTTTGCTGAGCTCGACTGGGACAGTGGTGACGACGAATTCTGGTCCATTTCCGTTCAAAACATCAACCGGGAAACCGGTGATAAGGTGGAGAACATTGGCTATACGGTCCTTGTTGACGGAGGACACGGAATCCCGGTTTCACATCCTAATCCCATCGTGGTTGGACTACCTGACCATATAGGTAGGCAGATGTATCCCCTGATCTATGAACTCATGGATAAGACCATCGGGAGCGGTCAACCAGAATATGGTGTTTTCGCCTTCGATGAAGACAATGATCCGAGTACACCCGCCTTGGATAGATTCGCTGTGTTCTATCCTGTTAAGACCAGAGATGGCGAGTTCGTTACCATAATGGGCCCCAATCCTGAAAATCCTGCTACCTTGATGGAGAGACCACTCATGGTTTCCGCGGCTGTCCTGTTGACAGACTTCAATGAGCCTGCCGGCATACTTGAGGGGAAACTACTGGGGAATGCTGCAACTATCAATGCGGACCTGACGACTACTGCGACAGATATCGAAGCAGGATTGACTGCGAGCGCTGAAAAGATTGAAACAGACTTGCAGACTAACCGGGATTCTGTTGCTTCCGAGATATCGGATGCTAAAGATAGTACTCAATCAAGTACTATCATCGTAATATTACTCCGGCAATTAAATAGTATCAGTTGGTAGCATAGGCAATCTTGGGA
>CAZWIP010000004.1:0-44114 GCA_964634125.1 uncultured Dehalococcoidia bacterium | reverse complement strand
TTTCACCTTTCCCTCACGGTACTTGTTCACTATCGGTTGCCAAGAGTATTTAGCCTTGGATGGTGGTCCACCCAGATTCCCACAGGATTTCACGTGTCCCGTGGTACTCAGGAACCTTCTACGCCGCTATTCGGTTTCGCATACGGGGCTTTCACCCTCTATGGCCACGCATTCCAGCAATGTTCTACTACCTAATCACGGATCGTTTATGAAGGCCCTACAACCCCGGATAGTCGAAACTATCCGGTTTGGGCTGTTCCCATTTCGCTCGCCGCTACTTTGGGAATCTCGTTTGATTTATTTTCCTCGGGGTACTAAGATGTTTCAGTTCCCCCGGTTCCCTCTACCTGGCCTATGTGTTCAGCCAGGAGTATCCAGGTTTTACCTGGATGAGTTGCCTCATTCGGGGATCCCCGGTTAGGCTTACTTGACAGCTCACCGAGGCTTATCGCAGTCTAGCCACGCCCTTCTTCGGCTCTTGGCACCAAGGCATCCACCGCGTGCCCTTAGTAGCTTTTGCACAGGATCAAAAAAGAAACCTTATTCAGTTTTTAAGGTGCTTTGGAGTCACCAACGATACACAAAAAAATAGCGGCCTGATGTCACAAACCGCTATTTCGGTTCTTCACCACGCCTTTGAGTTATTCACTCAAGCTGCATTCTTTTGTGTTTTCGTTTGATCGACTCCTATCTGAGGTTTTCTCAGCACTCATGAATGTTATCATACAAGTAGTAGGTTGTCAAGGTATATTCATAGTGTTAGTGGTTGCCTTTTAGGCCCTTCATCACCTTCAAGAATTTCGCCGTCTTCTTTATAGCGTTTCAATAGAAAATGAGTCACTGTTCCCTGTACCGATTCCAGTGTAGCCAGTTTGCGCGATACAAACCCTGCAACATCCTGCATCGTTTTGCCGGTTACTATTACGAGGAGATCGTACATACCGGAAACGAGATACGCCGAGCGGACTTCGGGGAACCTGTAGATTCGCTCAGCGACGGCATCAAATCCCACTTCCCGCTGGGGCGAAAGCCGGACTTCAATGAGGGCCAAGACTTCCTCTCTCTCCAACTTCTCCCAATTGATTACCGTTTTATACTTGATAATACTTCGGTTGCTCTCGGCTTGCTTGATGCTGTCCTTAACCTCATCGAGAGACTTTCCGGTCATGGTTGCAATCTGTTCCGGTGTTGTTCTGGCATCGTTTTCGAGTATCTTCAGGATTTCTTCCATCACAAGCCTCCTCGATTGTTTTAGGTCCTACCTGTTCATTCAGTAAATTGTTTGTTATTGGTCATCGCCTGGCTGCGACGAATCATCTTCCGGGTCCGGGAGTTGGATTTCCTGTGAGCACTCCGTGCCACACTTGCACGTTCAGCATGGAGTTAGCAGGCAAATAGCTCCTTCCGGATCATCATCAACCTGCCATTCGCAACTACTGTCAGTGTAGGGTACGCCGTCCAGCAAGTCGGGAATCAGTTTTGCCCATTCGATGTCACCCGGCTGTCCATCGATCGTGGGCCATTCTCCGTTCTCGGCATGATAGGTATCAAGAGCAACTTGAATCTCATCGCGGTCTGGGATGCAACTTCCCGACTCTCGAGTTGGTAACGGTGTTTCTGTTGGTATCACCGTCGGTGTAGGTGTCGGTGTGACCGTTTCTGTAGGCGTCGGCGGTGGTGTTGGAACTGAAGTGGCCGTAGGTGTAGGTGTTGGACTCGGTGCTATCGTAGGAGTAGGAGTTGGTGTAGGTGGGGTTGGACTCACTGTTGGTGTGGGCGTTGTTGTTGCTACAGGTGATTCTTCCGATTCATCATCACACGATAGTCCAATAGCGAACACCATGCTTAATACAACGATTATGGTGATTAATTGTATTCGATTCATTTGCTCCTCTTGATCCGCTTAGTTAAGGTCGGAAATCGACCATTCATCTCTTAATTCATCATAACAAAGTTCGAAGAGAGTGTCATCGGTGCGAACCCTGAAATGTCTTTCGCCCGGTTCTACCCATGTCTTTTCAACTGTTGTTATCTCGAGGACGTGTCCGTTCCATACGAAGGAATATGGTCGTTCTGCATAAGTGAATCCTGAATAACACAAAACCTTGGTTAATGATTCCATCTTTTATCTATATCGGTGGTTTTTGCTTGTGCCAATCAGTCGATTGCTCATATGCATAGGCGATGCGCAGGAGTGTCTCTTCAGCGAATGGCTTAGCCAGGATTTGCATTCCCACGGGGAGACCGTCGATGAATCCTGCGGGTACAACAATTCCGGGAATTCCGGCTATATTTATAGGTAGAGTGCAGACATCGGCCAAATACATCTGCATGGGATCTTCCATCTTTTCCCCGATTTTGAATGGTACGGTGGGAGATGTAGGGGTGATAAGAGCATCGAATTTCTCAAAGGTCTGATCGAACTCCTGTCGAATCAGGGTCCGGACCTTCTGTGCTTTGAGGTAATAAGCGTCATAATAACCAGCAGAGAGGGCATAAGTGCCCAGCATGATACGTCGCTTCACTTCGGGGCCAAAGCCATGCTGACGGGTCTTCTCCATGGCATCCCACATGCTATCGGCTTCATGGAAAGAGAAGCCGTATTTCACCCCATTGTAGCGTGCCAGGTTGGCTGATGCTTCAGAGGGCGCGATGATGTAATAAACTGAAAGAGCATATTTGCTGCTGGGTAGTGATGTCTCTTCAACCGTTGCACCTAGCTCTTCAAGTTTGGAAATGGCAGTCTCAATTGTCTGTTTGACCCCCTCTTCCATACCCTCAACAAAATACTCTTTGGGAATGCCAAGCCGGAGTCCCTTCACATCAGGGATCAAGGACTGAGTGTAATCAGGCACTGGATGAGGGACGGTTGTTGAATCCTTTTCATCATGTCCAGCTATGGCATTCAAGACCAGGGCTGCATCGGTGACGTCTTTGGTGATAGGGCCAATCTGCTCCAGAGAACTGGCGAAAGCGACGAGTCCAAAACGACTGACCCGACCGTAGGTCGGCTTTAGACCGGCTACGCTGCAGAAACCCGATGGTTGGCGAATGCTTCCACCCGTATCTGAGCCAAGGGCAAAGATTGTTTCATCGGAGGCAACTGATACGGCTGATCCACCGCTCGATCCCCCGGGTACACGGTCTCGATCCCATGGATTTCGAGTGGGATAAAAAGCTGAGTTTTCTGTAGATGAACCCATCCCAAACTCATCCATGTTCGATTTACCCATCATCACAATGCCTTGTAACTTCAGTTTTTCTACAGCGGTCGCGTTGTAAGGAGGAATGAAGTTCTCCAGCATCTTGGACGAACATGTCGTACGAGTTCCACGAGTGCACATGTTGTCTTTGATGATTGCAGGTATGCCGGTAAGCGGGGTGACTTCACCCGTATTATAAAGCTCATCAGCTTTTTGGGCTTGTACCATGGCGAGGTCGTCCGTGACTGTGAGAAGGGCATCAACCTTTTCGTCGATTTTTCCAACACGATCAAGCACAGCAGTTGTGAGCTCGACTGATGAGATTTCCCGTCTCTTCAGCAGATCATGTGCTTCGTGAATAGTCAACTCGTGCAAGTTCACCGATTTTCTCCCTCTGCAATTCTAAGGTATTCGCCATAATTTGCCAAATGAGCCAACACTTTCGCCGCTCTTTCCAGGCTGGGGTATGTGAATATCTTGTTTTTTCGAAGATGCTGGACAGTGCTGAATTCCTCAATCCCTGGAGGGGGGAATAGAAACACCGGTTTTTGGAGATCATCCATATGTCGAGTTACTTTCCGAAGTTGATCCAGTTCATATGTTTCTTCACGCTCAATGTACTCATCCATCTCGTCGGAGATCTCTGAGTTTACATAATCCATCACTATTGTTCGAATAGCATCGGCGAATCCCACAGCAAGGGAAAAGACAGCATCAACATTTTCATCTTTGATCATAGCTAAAAGGCACGGATATGTCAGGTTAGTCTCACCGACCATGTCAACCGGATTTGCCCCGGGCCACCGCGGCGGGAGAATCTCGTTTAGTTTCTCAATGGTTGTTGGGGATAGCGTGGCGATTTCCAGCCCAAGTCTCTCACAGGCATCGGTAGCGATTACTCCCGGACCACCACCCCCGCTGAGTATACCGACTTTCTTTCCTTTTGGTATTGGCTGGCGAAGTAATGCTCCAGCCGTATCCAAAAGTTCATCGACTTCATTGACTCGAATTACCCCTGATTGTCTAAAAGCCGCATCGTAAATTCGATCTTCACCGGCCAGGGCAGCAGTGTGTGAGAATACGGCTTTTGACCCGGTTTTAGTTCTTCCGGATTTTAAAACAACAATTGGTTTGTGTTTGGTGATTTCTTTGGCCAGTTCGAAGAAACGTCGACCCTGCCGAAGTCCTTCGATATAAGCAATGATTACTTCTGTGTTGGGGTCCTGTCCAAAGTATTCCAGGTAATCCTCAAATACAATATCGGCTTCATTACCGCTACTGATGAAATTGCTGAAAGAAAGGCCCATTTCCAGCCCCCTTCGGATTACGTTTATTCCGAAGTTGCCACTTTGGGAAATGAGCGCAATATGTCCTGTGTCTACTCCTGTGATCCAGGGAGTGGTGTAGAAGTTCGAATGTGTACTCAAGTGACCCATTGAATTGGGCCCAACAAGTCGCATCCCGTTTTGGGTTGCCACTTCAACTAAATTGCGTTCAATGATTTTGCCGTCTTTTCCGACTTCACCGAATCCTGCGGTTATGATCTCGGCAACCTTCACACCACTTTCAACACATCCCTGAATGGCTTCCGGGACATATTTTGAAGGGACCGTTATCACTGCGAGGTCGACCGCTTCAGGTACATCCGTAATACTATCGTAGGCTTTAACTCCGATGACTTCTGAAGCACCTTTGTTTACGGGGTAAACGTTCCTGCCTGAACTGGAAGCTAGAACCCGATTAAAGATGTTGAATCCCCATTTGCCAGAGGTGTTAGATGCCCCGATAACCGCCACAGAACGCGGATTAAAAATACATTCAAACTGCTCGAAGGACTTCATGACAAATACAACTGCTAACCATCATTCCAATACTGCCCTTATCTTGAAGAATCCATCTTCCTCTTGAGGGGCGTTGGCCATAATCTCTCTTTGAGTGAGTGAAGGAATCACTTCATCATTTTTTACGACGTTTCGCAGACCGGTTACTTGAGACGTTGGTTGCACTTCAGAAGTATTGACTTCCTGCAGGATTTCAAAGTTCTCTAGAATATTGGAAAGTTGCCCGCGGAACTTCGCTACCTCATCTTCGCTTATTCCGAGACGCGCTAAAAGTGCAATACGTTTTACTTCTTCATCTGTGAGTTTCAATTTTGAACCTCGTTTTTCATGATCATGTCATTCTGAACGCAGTGAAGAATCTCCTCGTTGGTTTGTGAGATTCTTCGATCGTTTAACTCCCTCAGAATGACAGCTCGGCCCTAGTATCTATAGTGCTCTGATTTGTAGGGTCCCTCAACCGGGTATCCGATGTAGTCAGCCTGACTTTGGGTCATCGGGGTTAGCTTGCCACCAAGGGCCTCTACGTGAAGCCGGGCTACTTCTTCATCCAGCTCCTTGGGAAGGACGTACACACCGATTTCGTGAGTATTTTTCCAGAGGTCAAGCTGAGCCAGAGTCTGATTGGAGAAGGAACAGGACATCACAAATGAAGGATGCCCGGTAGCACACCCCAGGTTCACCAGCCGACCTTCCGCCAGTATGAATATCTGTTTGCCATCTTTGAAGGTGTAGCGGTCAACCTGCGGCTTGATTTCTTCTTTCTTGATACCAGGCCACGCGTTCAATTTTGCCACCTGAATCTCACTGTCGAAATGGCCGATGTTGCACACGATCGACTGGTTATTCATTTTCGACATGTGCTCGGCAGTAATCACATCCAGATTACCGGTGGAAGTGACATAGATATTCCCTTCGGGAAGCGCATCTTCAAGCGTCGTGACTTCATATCCTTCCATAAGCGCCTGGAGTGCACAGATAGGATCAATTTCAGTAATCAGCACGCGGGCGCCAAATCCCCTCATAGATTGAGCGCAACCCTTGCCCACATCGCCATATCCGCAAATCACCACATTCTTGCCTGCCACCATGACATCGGTTGCGCGTTTAATGCCATCGGCAAGGGATTCACGGCAACCATAAAGATTATCAAATTTGGACTTGGTAACCGAATCGTTCACGTTGAAAGCCGGGGTCAGGAGTTCTTTGCGTTCCATCATTTGATAGAGACGATGCACGCCCGTAGTGGTCTCTTCGGAAACACCTTTCCATTCTTTTACCCATTCGTGGAAGATGCCCTTTTTCTCAGCGAGTATCCTCTTGAGGCAAGCGTAGAGTTCTTTTTCATCTTCTGAATCTGCTTCTTTCTCCAGAATCGATGGGTCATCTTCTGCCTTGTATCCAATATGGATCATGAGTGTTGCATCACCACCATCATCGACAATGAGGTTTGGGCCTTTGTCACCCGGGAACATGAGGGCTTTATAGCATAAATCCCAGTATTCGCCGAGTGTTTCCCCTTTCCATGCAAATACAGGAGTACCAGCTTTTGCAATAGCTGCGGCAGCGTGGTCCTGAGTTGAAAAGATATTACACGATGCCCAGCGAACCTCAGCACCAAGCTCTTGCAGTGTTTCGATGAGCACGGCTGTCTGGATGGTCATGTGCAATGAACCCGAAACGCGAGCGCCAGCAAAGGGTTTTTGCTTCCCGTACTTCTCCCGAATGGCCATGAGACCGGGCATTTCATATTGTGCAATCTCGATTTCCTTACGTCCCCATTCTGCCAGGGAGATGTCTTTTACTTTATAATCATCCATCGGGTTCCATCCTTTCCTTGTATGTTGGGATCAATCCAAGCTTTTTACACACGCTGTTTATTATAACACCAATAAAACTTTTTCGGTGTCCTGCAGCTTCAATGACTTGACAGTCATCAACATATCCCAGACTGGCATAAGCACGTACCGCCGGCAGGTTATGAGATTCGACATTCAGCACTACATCAGTGCAGTTCTCCAAAAGTTCGGCGGTTACTGAACTGGCACAGATTGTTGCTAGCCCTTGATTTCGATATGCCGGGTGCGTAAGGACATTGCCGACATATGCAATACCGAATTCAGGAGCGATGAGATGGGTACCGGTGATGGCAACAAGTTGTTCATCGCGCCACAAACCATGAAATACTCCTCGCCTGATTTGTGAAGCTGTGAAATTACCGCTGTGTTCAAGATCATATAGTCGATTCAACTCGTTTACATGGGATGCTTTCAATCGAGTCGCCAGTTGCTCCACGGGTACGAAACTGTTTCTGGTTACTACCATCCGCTTCGCTGGCAAATGCCACTCGAGTTCATAGTGATTTTCGATTATCCGAAGATGTTCTGGCTGGCAGGTGATAAACGTTCTTCCGGGTAAATTAGTCGAGTCAAGAATCTGATCGATCAGTGATGCGTCACCGATGGTGAAAATATAATTTGGGTATATACCTTTTGCAATTAAACACAGTGCGGATCGATCACGGTCTGAAGCAACCAGCCACCTGCAGGTAACCGGGAAACCCTGCTCAAGATGGGCCAATGCAGTGACAGCATAGTAGCGCTTGGGCTCAAGATGGGCCAGAATCTCTACCTTGTTTGTGAGCCTTCTTACCTTGATTGTGAAATCCTGGTATTGGGTCGGGAGCTTATCTGGCCTACGGCTCAATCTTCGTTTCATAGCTCTCTAATTTCGAAACGAGTTGGCGATATAGTCCGGTACTTGTACTGTCCCCATTAGAATTGGTTTTTGATGGCAATCACTGCCTCCGGTTATAATTAGATCGTGTTTTTTGGCAAACTCTAGGTAGTGATTTGTGGTTTGTGCATCGTGCCGAGAATGCCAGCACTCGATGCCATCAATATACTCAAATATATGTTCCTCGATTATCTTTGACTGTTCATTAAGATTATCTGTGATCTTGTTTAAAGATGTGCCATTGGGATCGTTGGGGTGAGCGAAAATGATAATCCCTCCCGCATTTCTAATTAGAGCAGAGGCTTCGGAAAGTTGAAGCGGATACTTTGGAACATCGCATTTTACCAGGTATTTGTCGAAGGCTTCCTGCTTATCCTTCACGATCCCTTTCTCGATCAAGTAATTCGCAATGTGCGGTCGGCCAAAAGACCCATCCACATTTGCCTGAATATTCTGAAGATCGGCCTCTGTAAAAGGTTCGATATTTTCTTTCTCAAACTCGATATTCAGGTTCTGAAGAATCTGCCGCGCCCTGTTCTCTCTGTGTTCTCGTATCATCTCGAGTTTGCTTTTGAGTTCTTGATTGTTGGGATCAAATTGGTACCCTAGAAAATCGAGTGAGATTGGCTTGCTATTCGGACGTTCGAATGTAACATTCAGTTCGACGCCAACGATGTACGAGATGCCGTTTTCTTGCGCAAGTGAAATTGCGGTTTCCTGACAGTCAATCGAATCGTGATCAGTGATTGAGATCAGTCCGATTCCTCGAATCTTTGCCTCTTTGAAGACCTCTTCGACGGATAGATTGCCATCGGAGCCGGTCTTGGTATGGATGTGCAGATCAATTTTCATTTTTTTAAAATAGCTATCAGTCATCCCCTCTCGAGAGGGGAATCAGGGGTGTGTTCTAATCTATTATCGAATGCTACTCAATGGGGATACCTAATACTGGCATGTTTTTGAAGCGAAATCGCACAAAATCTGGATGTTTTCTTCTGTCAGGCGGGCGCCTCTCTGACTGACTGCCAGACCTCCGGCGTGCGTTCCGATGTATCCACATGATTCAATGCGTAGTCCTCTGCACAGACCGTACAAAACCCCTCCTGCATATGCATCCCCTGCTCCATTAGTATCCACAACGCAGACCTCATTTGCAGCCAGAGATATCTTTTCGCCACCTCTCGCAATATGTGATCCAGTTCCGCCTTCTTTGACCACGGCGATATCACATACCTCAGCAATGGTGTCTAAAGATTCTCTCGGTGACAAACCAGTGAACGCCAGGCATTCGTCTTCGTTGGCGAAAACGATATCCAGGTGGCTATCGGCAATCTTTTTTAAATACTCCAGATTCTCCTGAACAACACCGAAAGAAGAGAGGTCCATGGATACCTTCTGACCATTTGCCTTCGCTGTATCCAGAATGTGGTCAATTAGTTCCCGATTGAAGATCAGATAGGCTTCCACATGAACAACCGGTGCCTGGTTGATGAAATCTGCAGGCAATTCAGCAGGGCTCAATTCTACAGATGCTCCGAGATGTGTGGCAAAGGTGCGCTGGCCATCGGGTGTCACGAGCGTTAAGCCGGTTCCTGTTGGCGTTTCCTGTGAAACGAGCTTGAGAAAGGTGACCCCTGCTTTTTCGGTTTCTTTGGTGAAGTACTCTCCCATCTCGTCAATGCCGATCTTTCCGATAAAACCGGCTTTCCCCCCGCAATGTGAAAAAGATGCCATTACGTTGGCCGTTGCTCCGCCGGGAGAGAGTTCCATTGGCTCGTGCGATAGTTTGTCCAGCAGTTCTTTTGATCGCTGGGCATCAACGAGGGTCATCCCACCCTTTGGTAAGTCTTCCGATTTCAGAAATGAATCATCGACTTGAACGGTAATATCGACTAGCGCGGAACCAATCCCAAGTATTTCCAGATTCATATTAATTGCCTTCCAGACCATATCGATGCCTGAACTGGTTAGAGGTGTCAGTAGTTAGTTTCATCGCTCGATTGGATGCTTCCGGAGACATTGAAGCCAGGCTGCACGAGGGAGTTATCAGGCATTGTTCCAGTAACAAGTCATGAGGGATACCTTTGCTTTTAAGCAGTTTAAATAGGTCATCCAAACGGTTCACCGTTTTTTCGGGTGTTTCCTGGGCCATTTTTTCTTCGACATTGGACACGATTCCCCAGGCGATAATACCTCCACGGTTAAGAAATGTGCGCAGATCATCGGGATAGAGAGCCAGCGATTCGCCGAAATTGAAGGTATCGAAATTGAGGATATCGATATCCGAGGCCATTAGAACGGACCAGTCGGTATTGCCGCAACAGTGAATTCCGGTTAGTCCACTCAAACCACCCAGGACTTCATTCGTCAGATTAATGACCGTGTCATTGGAAAGGGCGACGAAAGCCGATCCCAGCGATGCCAGGTAAGGTTCATCGATAAAGATTATTGTATTGGGAGAGAGCTTCATAAGTTCTCTTTCCATCCAGGCAGCTTTGAGTCTTAGATGTTTGGCTATGGCATCAGCGAGTGTTTCATCGTAAAGAATGGGACGACGGTCCTGATCTAAAACTGCCAGGCCAAAGCTGATGGGGCCTGTAACTTGACCCTTAACCGCGATCGCAGAATCCATCTTCTGTGATAAAAACTGATGTAGCCCGGCGGCGTATTCCGGACTTATAGCGTACTCGTCAAGATTGTCACCAAGATAGGCTTCGTACAGTTTCTCTAATTGTCCGGTGAGGTCAGCCGATCGATCAACGTAGATACGTTCGTTTTCGTGTTCGATCACTACTGAAGGAAAACGTTCGCTATACTGGACGTACATGTTCTCTAGGAATGACCGATACGGTAGCTGTGGCCATGCCGGTATTGCAGTAAGGTGGGTCAGCACAGCAGAGCATGCGTCCACCGGATCAGTCTGCGGCATACTTCCAATTGCGGTGGCCAATCCTTTAGGTTTGAAAGCTTTTTTATCCAAGTCAGTCCAGCCTAATTTATGTATTTGCCAATGAGTAGATCAAGGTCTTTCTTGGTCTGCTCCGGTATCAGTTCCGGCGCCGTGACAATAGCAGTGGCCAGAGCGCTGACGCATTCACAGTACCGGTCCTTTGGGATATGTCCAGCAGCTACCTTGATAATATGTTTAGCCCTGTCAATATTCTTAGCCAATATATCGAGTATCTCTTCAATTTTAACCGGATCGAGGGCATCATGCCATGAGTCATAATCAGTCACACAGGCTATGGTGGCATAACAGATTTCTGCCTCTCTGGCCAGTTTAGCTTCAGGCAGAACCGTCATCCCGATGATGTCCGCTCCCCATGCCTTGTAAAGTCTTGACTCCGCTTTGGTGGAGAACTGAGGGCCTTCCATAGCGACAAACGTACCGCCTTTATGAACAGTGGCACCAGCTTCGTGAGCTGCTTTATAAAGTATTTGACTGAGTACCGGACAGAATGGTTCGGCGAAAGGGAGGTGTGCAACGATACCATTTTGAAAAAAGGTGCTTATCCTGTTTCTGGTACGATCCAACACTTGATCAGGGATGACCAGTTCTCGAGGTTTTAACTCCTCTTTAAAACTTCCGCAAGAATTGATGGCAATTATCCACTCCACGCCAAGTGATTTGAGAGCATAAATATTTGCCCGAGCAGGAAGCTCGCTGGGACTGATTCGATGCCCTCGGCCATGTCGAGGCAAAAAGGCAATGTTTGTATCCTCAAGTGTACCGATGATGATGGAATCGCTGGGATCACCGAAGGGGGTCTTCACCTGTACTTCTTCGACATCCGTCATGCCTTCGATTTCATAAAGACCAGTGCCACCGATGACGGCGATTTTTGCTTCCTTACTCAACTTCCTTCTCCTTTTCGAATCTTTCCAAGGCTTTCAGTATACGGATCGCGGGCTATGCCTTCCTCGGTAATTATAGCAGATACGTTTTGATGCGGCGTTACGTCGAAAGCTGGGCTGGCAACCTTCACTCCCTCAGGGGCAACGCGCGCATTACGTACACATGTTACCTCGATCGGGTCTCGTTCCTCAATGGGAATATCGTCACCGGACTTGATGGAATAGTCAATCGTGCTGACGGGAGCTGCCACGTAAAAAGGAATGGAGTGTTCTTTTGCCAGGACCGAAACGCTGTAGGTTCCGATCTTGTTGGCTACGTCACCATTGGCAGCAATTCTATCTGAGCCGACTACCACACAATCGATCTTACCCGCTTTCATGAAATGTCCGGCCATATTGTCTGTTATCAGCGTAACCGGTATGCCTGCTTTCATCATCTCCCAAGTGGTTAACCGGGCACCTTGAAGCAGTGGGCGCGTTTCATCCGCGAAGACCTGAATTTTCTTGCCCTGTTCGTGAGCTGCTTTAATTACACCTAAAGCCGTGCCGTATCCGGCGGTGGCCAGTGCGCCAGCATTGCAGTGGGTCAGTATGGTAAATCCATCTTCGATGAGGTCAGCGCCGAACTTCCCCATGCGCCGGTCCGCTTCATCCGTTTCCTGTTCGATCAGTTTGACTTCATTCATCAAAGCGGCTTTGATCTCTGATACAGTTGAGCCTGCTTGTGCCACCCGACTCATACGGTCGAGGGCCCAGAAGAGATTGATGGCGGTGGGGCGGGTTGCCGCTAAGGTCTTTGAAACCTCATCGAGTTTGTTAAGAAACTCCTCTTTTGAATCGGTATTGATGGAATTCGCTCCAAGTGCCAAACCGTAAGCTGCTGCCACTCCAATGGCCGGTGCTCCTCGAATTCTGAGTGCTTTGATTGCCTCACAGAGTGAGGGAATATCGGGAAGCTCAATGTAGCCCTCCTCCAATGGGAGCAGGGTTTGATCCAGCATCCTAATGTTTTCACCCTGCCATTCGATAATTTTCATGATCACCTCGTTTAGTTATCAGTAGTCAGTGTTCAGGAACCAGAACAAAGCTTGCCGATACTGTCCTGTAGTGCGACCCTTCAGGGTCGCTTCTAGCTAGGCTGAAGCCTCGCGCTACGTCATTTCCAATAGTACTTTTAATGAGTCTGATTCTGTAGCCCTATCGAAGGCCGTGATAGCGTCTTCAATGGGATATCTCGCTGTAATCAATCGTTCAACAGGCATATCTGGGTAGGTTTCCAGAATCTTCAGACCATCTTTGAATTGGCCGCAGCGAGAACCCACAACAGACAATTCATTGATTACGATAGGTGCCAGATTAAGATTGCTGTGTGCCGCGACGGTCGATTTCAACACGATCGTACCACGCGGTCGACAGAGTTCGATTGCTTGATTGATACCATCGGGAGAACCTGTTGCCTCAACAACGATATCAGCCCCCGATACGACCTTGTCAATCTTGAGTGTTGTCTTCAGATTCTGCCATTTGGCTAGCTTGAGTTTTTTGGGATGATGTCCCACCAATGTTACGTCTGAAAGAGCTGTCGAGAGAACCCATGAACATAAGATTCCAAGTCGACCATCACCGAGTACCACCGCACGTTTGTAGCGCTCAGGTTTCAATTGCTCCAGTATCTCACATGCTGCGGATAGCGGTTCGATGAAAACTGCACGTTCATTTGAAATCTCAGAGGGAACCTCTCGCAGGTTGGCGATAGGCAAAGTACAGTAGTCGGCCATGCAACCATTCAAATTCAAGATGCCAAGAGCACTTCGATTAGGGCAGTGCCTTCCGAGGCCAATATCACACATATCGCATTTACCACAGGCCGCATTGATTTCGCCAACCACTCGTTTCCCAGTCCACCATGAATCCTCACACTGCTCCACCGTTCCAACGAATTCGTGCCCCAATATTCCACTGAATCCCATGTATCCCTTTATGATTTCCAAATCGGTCTGGCAGATACCATCCATATGCACGCGAACCAGAGCCCAACCGGGAAGTACATCCGGTACAGGGTAATCCGTTACGAATCGCAATTTACCATCAAAAACAACGCCCCGCATTCTAGATTGAGGTTTATGCATGCTTAACGAATTTCCTTGCGGTCTGGTCATAGCTGAGCGGCATTTAACGCATCTACCAACCGTGACATGACTGTGGAAAGTGTAGGATGAGAGATTTCGAAATGTTCAACGGCATCTTCGAGGCGCTCAGTAACCGATTCATAGCGATCGGTTATTTCCTCGGTTGCGGGTTCCAGGATTCCTTCGATATCATCGCGTAGTCCTTTGAGAAGCTCCACTGCTTTGTCATCGACATCCTGAATTTGCTTGATTTCGTCATGAACTTGCTCTAACATTTGCCGAAGTTTCTGTTCCATCTGATTAAGACCTCCTTTGAGCTAACAGGTTGGTGTTAACTAATGAGAAATCAGATAATCCCTTTGCTTTGTAAAAATGATACTGTTTTACGGGTATCTTCGGGATTGTTCCATTTGCCGATCTCGCAGACTTTTATGATATCTTTAGGCACATTTTCTGCGATGAAATCCCAATCCAAATCTCCAAGTCCTGGTGCCTGATGATCTCGAATTCCCTGGACGTCATGCAGGTGGACACCGACCATGCGATCTTCTAAAGCCATTAGCCATTCATCGTGTGGTGTGAAACCGGTTCGGGCTTGAATCTCAGCGTGGCCGACATCGTGCCAGTACCCAACGACTTCGGGCTGAAATTCACTCAAGATATCGAGCATTTCATCGATGTTTGGGATTTCATAGTAGTGCACCCGATTCTCCAGGGCCAGTTGCACTCCGTTGGAGCGGGCATGGCCAGCCAGTTCCAGCAGGCTTTCTTTGGCTGCATCTATGTGAGGGCAAACCATGAAGTCACGAGCGTTGACCAATGTGCATTTGGCGTTTTCGAAATCACTGCTATTCTGGATACCTTGTTCATACATGTTCCGCAGGTTCATTTCCAGTTCGGGATTCAACTCTGCCCAGCCGGAATGCAGAATCACCACCTTAACTGCTAATTCCGAAGCAAGCTCGATTGTGTTTTTAGCGAAGGCTACCGCTTCCTTCCTTTCATCCTCATTGAGAGAACTCATAGAAAGTGACGAGGCTTTGGTTCCCTCGCTGGAGGGACCATTGGGACATGGGGCGTGGATACTAGATATTTTCAAGCCTTCGACGGGCAGGAGTTCCTTCAATGTTTCGGCTGTCAGGCTGGCATTCAATTCAACATGCGTGAAGCCGTAATCGAGAACATCACGAACGAACTCGTTCATATCCGTATACTGTTGGCTCCACATGGTGGATAGCGATATATCAGTCAATATTCTGCCTCTGTAGCGCGAGGCTCAGCCTCGCAAAATTTAGCGATCCTTCAGGATCGCACTACGATATCACAGTTGATTTACCTCAGCCATCAGCGCATTGAGAAAATCCGGTTCCTCTACGGTCCGGACTTTTTCACCCTTTTTGAAAATCACACCTTTACCCTTGCCGCAAGCCAGGCCCACATCGGCATCTCTGGCTTCACCGGGTCCGTTCACGACACATCCCATCACTGCCACAGTGATGGGCGACTCCATTTTTTGAAGTTGAGCCTCCACAGTGTTAGCAAGATCATAGAATCCATGAGCTTCGCACCGACCGCACGTCGGACAGCTAATGAGCCGCGGGCCATTTTCCCTGAGTTCCAACGATTTTAAAATCTCGTACCCTGCCAAAACCTCTTCACAGGGATCGGCGGTGGTCAGTGAAACCCGAATGGTATCACCGATTCCGAGATAGAGAAGCGTACCCAATCCTACTGCGCTCCGAATGCTGCCTGTTTTTGGCAATCCTGCTTCGGTTACTCCAATGTGAAGCGGGTAGGGCATTTTCTCGGCGATTGCTTTGTTGGCTTCAATGGTGGTGATGACGTCGGAAGCTTTGAGTGAGACTTCGATGAGATCGAAATCCATGTTCTCAATTAAACGAATCTGATCTAACGCAGCTTCGGACATTTTGGAAGCAAGATTGCTTTCATAGCGATCATGTGCCAGACTGCCGGCGTTTACCCCGATGCGAAGGGGTATCGATCTTTCCTTGGCAGTTTGTACAATCGCTGTGACATGTTCGGGATTCTGGATGTTCCCGGGATTGAATCGAACTTGATCGACTCCACCCTCCATCGATGCTATTGCTAGTCGGTGATCGAAATGGATATCGGCAATAATGGGGATGGGAGTGTTTTTTTTAATGTCTGCAAGTGCTTGAGCAGCTTCCATATCCGGTACAGCGATTCGGACAATCTCGCAACCTACGTCGGCCAATTGTGCGATTTGATTGAGTGTGACCTTGATGTTGCGTGTGTCTGTTTTGGTCATCGATTGAACGATGACGTTACCAGCGCCACCAATGGTGACGTTTCCAACTTGAAAAAGTCGGGAAGATCGGCGTTTGATCATCTTACTGCGGACTTTCGGGGTTCAGGATAGAAGGCTATCTCCCCTGACAATGCGCGCGATGTCTTGATAGGTGACGAAGACAATAAGCGCGATCAGAAGGGCGAAGCCAACCAAGTGTATCTTTCCTTCTGTTACCGGTGAGACTCGTTTGCCTCGTCGAGCTATCTCTATTAGAACAAATACAATTCTGCCCCCATCCAAGGCGGGAATTGGCAACAAGTTGACTAAGCCTAGATTGAAGCTAAGCAAACCGGCCCAAAACACCAGATCGCGCCACTCTCCTGTCTCAGCTATCTCAGTAGTCACATCTCCTGCAGCGACAACTCCGCCAAGCTCCAGGGGTATCTCGTGTCGGTATGCTGCGACAAGACCATCCTTCATAGTCACTATCGTATCCCAGGTCAACTCAGCACCCAGGCGGAATGCAGTCCAGGGCGAATTGGATTCCCTCTCTGTGATGTGAGTTGCAGCATCTATATCTAGTGTAACTCCAAGTGCCCCCTCGTCCGCTGGCCATTCTTCTCTAGGGCGTGGCACCATGTTAAATTCATGCTCTTGGGAGTCACGGAGAACTACTACAGTCACTTCAGTCCCGGCTTTCTCATCTGTGATTCTTTTTAGTTCTCCAAAGGTGGTCACATCCGTTTCATCGATCGTGACAAATTGGTCACCTGCCTGCAAACCGGCAAAGTGTGCGGGCGACTCTTCACTTACGGCACCTATCTTAACGGGTTCACCAAAGTCAACGATTATATCGCGTGGCACCATGTAGATAGTGGGGAATATGATCAGAGGGAATAGAAGCATCACCAGAGAGCCGGCGCTCAGTACAAGCAATCTGGCACCGGCGCTTTTACTGGCAAGGCTCCCAGATTCAGTTGGGTCCTCTTCACCAAGCATCTTACAGAAGCCACCGATTGGTATCCAATTGAGGGAGTACAGCGTCTCACCGTATTGTTTGCCCCAGATGCGAGGTGGCATACCGATGCCAAACTCAAGAACCTTTACCCCACGCCATTTAGCGGTGACGAAATGTCCCAACTCATGGATGAACACCAAAAACATTAACACTGCTACGAACCATAGAATAGCCAGAGGTGCGCTCATGCTGCGTACCGTCCTTTCGCAATCTCCCGTGCCCAGGTGTCTGCCGTGAGGATATCATCTAGTGAGGGATTGGGGATTCGGGTGTGTCGTCCCAAAGCATCCTCCAGTATTTGCGGAATGTCAAAAAAGCCTATCTTTCCATCGAGGAAAAGTGATACAGCAACTTCATCAGCCGCGCTCAAAACGGCGGGATACGTATCACCTTTGGTTCCGGCTTCGAACGCCAATTTTAAGCAAGGATATCGATCGAAATCAACCGGCGCGAACTTCAGGGAATTGATCTGATCAAAATCGAGCTTGGGCATACTTGAATTATCCCAGCGTTCCGGATGTGAAAGTGCGTATTGAATAGGAGTGCGCATATCGGGAACGCCAAGTTGGGCTTTGATTGAACCGTCGGCGAATTCTGCCATCGAGTGAATGATACTCCCGTGATGAATCATTACCTTGATTTTGTCATATTGAACACCGAAAAGCCAGTGCGCTTCGATGACTTCCATTCCTTTATTCATCAGGTTAGCGGAATCGATAGTTACTTTGGGCCCCATATTCCATGTGGGGTGACGCAAAGCTTCTTCGGCAGTAACGTTGGCCAATTCTTCATACGGTCGATCCCGGAAAGCTCCACCGGAAGCGGTAAGAAGGATTTGTGCAATTTGGTTTGATTCCTCGCCCTGAAGACATTGCCAGATGGCACTGTGTTCGCTATCGACGGGTTTGATCTCCATACCATGTTTTCGAGCCTCAGCCATCACAATCTCCCCGGCCATGACCAGCACCTCTTTGTTGGCAAGGGCTACTGTCTTCTTCGAGCGAATCGCTTCCAGTGTGGGCAGAAGTCCTGCCTTTCCGGATGTGGCCACTACTATGAGGTCGATATCAGGATGGGCGGAGATTTCCTCAAGTGAGGGGCCCTTATCACCCAGTGAGACAAGTTTTGGCTGAAATTCTCGAACTTGTTGATCGAGAAGAGATGAGTTACTTCCCGCTGCCAGGGCGACGACTTCCAGCTTATCTGGAAAGGCTCTGGCAACTTCTAGAGTTTGTTGGCCAATCGAACCTGTCGAACCCAGAACTGCAATACGCTTCTTCAGTACACGATCCATATTACGTAATAGTATACCAGAACTACAGTGAAGATGAGACTATCGAGTCGATCGAGGACGCCACCATGCCCGGGAATCAGCGATCCCGCATCTTTGGCGCTGGCATTTCGCTTAAGAGCCGATTCGGTGAGATCGCCCACTTGAGCAAAAATACTGATGAGGAAAGCCAAAGGAATTATCTTTAAATAACCGATTTCGTCAATACCGGTAATGATAGCCAATATGATAGTTGCCACCACTGTGCCGATGAGTCCGCCGATAGCTCCTTCCCAGGTTTTTCCGGGGCTGATGGCTGGAGCCATCTTGTGTTTTCCCAAAGCCCGTCCGGTAAAATAGGCCGATGTATCCGAAGCGAACGTCGCAAAGATGGCAAGAATAACCCAGTCACGGCCATCGTCCATATCCCGTAATTGAACGATGTGGCTCATCATCCATCCCACATAAAAAATACCAGCGACTGTCCATGTCCAGTTTATGAAAGCCTTTTGTCCATCGTATTGCCAGATAATTCTGGCGAGGGGAATTAGCACGGCTCCGGTGATGAGAAGAGGGGTTGTTTTGGCATCATCAGAGTGAGTATTTAAAATGAAAAGAAGTGCTAGGATAATACCAATGATGGTGAAAGGTTGCCAACCGGCTGAATTTCCGAGCCGATAAAACTCGAAAGCTCCGAGCAGGACAAAAAGGGCGACTACGATAGAAAGCCACGGGTCACCGAACCAGATAGCGGCCAGGATAATGGGGATGGCTACAACTGCACTGATGACCCTTTGCCGAAGCATACTCAGGTCAGGAGCTCGTGAGGCTGGGCCTCATTCGTCTCCTCTCCTTCTCCCGTTTGGCCCCAGTCCGCCGAATCGTCTTTCCCGTTGGCTGTAAGCTAGCAGGGCCTTGGTTACTTCCTCTTCATCGAAATCTGGCCAGAAGGTGGGTGTGGCGTAGTATTCGCTGTAGGCAGATTGCCATATGAGGAAATTAGAGAGGCGCATCTCATCGGCTGTGCGGATAACGAGGTCAGGATCGGGGGTTCCGTTCGTATAGAGATACCGAGTAAATGTGGCCTCATCGATGTCTTTCGGATCGATACCTTCCTGTATAATCTGCTGAACGGCATGCAGAATATCGGCACGCCCACCATAATTGAAAGCGATATTGAGAGTCATCTGGGTATTGTTTTTGGTTCGCTCAATGGCCTCATTTACCTTCTTCTGTAGTTTGTCTGAGAGTCCATTAAGATCACCGAGATGTCGCAATCTGACCCCTTCTTTGTGGAGATTCTCCGTTTCACGGTCGATTACGTCGGCGAGTATTTGGAAAAGCCCCTGGACTTCTTCCTCGGGTCGATTCCAGTTTTCGGTGGAGAAGGCGTAGAGGGTCAGGTATTTTACCCCATAGTTTCCAAAGGTCCGGATAATACGACGAATATTCTCGGTGCCGGCACGATGGCCCGCGAGTCGAGTTAATCCCCGGCTTTGAGCCCATCTTCCATTGCCATCCATGATGACAGCAACGTGCGTGGGAACAGGGGTGATCTGTTTGACATCGGCCTTTTCAGTTTCAATCTGGTCCATATCTTTCAAGGGATTTACAGTCCGAGTTCTCTGGAGATGATTAGTTGCTGTATTTCCGAAGTTCCTTCTGTAATGGGATACAGTATTGCATCCCGATAATAGCGCTGTATTACTGATTCTGCCATGTAGCCAGCTCCCGCGTGAATCCTCATAGCTTCTTCAGCCATCCTGACGGCCACCTCTGCGGATTTTAATTTAGTCATGGCCGCTTCTTTGCGACAGTCCTCACCCTGATCGTAAAGCCAAGCAACTCGATAGAGAAGCCATCTGGCCGCTTCAATCTCTGTGGATATTCGAGCCAGTCTGAAGGCTATATCCTGGTTTTTCCCGATGGGTTTACCGAATTGCACCCTCTCGTTTGCATAGTCGATGGTGGCTTTCAGAGCAACTTGGGCTAGCCCGATGCTGCGAGCGGAGTGAGAAATCCTTGCGCCGGTCAAAGATTGTAGCATGTACTTGAATCCCTGGCCTTCCTCACCTACCAGATTCTCTACAGGAACCCGGCAATCGTCGAAGTACATTTCACTGGTTGCCGAAGCGTGGTTTCCCAGTTTTTCCATTTTGGTTCGCGTGAATCCTGGTGTATCCGCATCTACAACAATGGTACTGATCCCTTTGGAACCTTTACTTTTATCGGTAACTGCCGCGATAGTGACGAAACTACAGATTTGCCCATTGGTGATAAAGAATTTGCTACCATTGATAACATAGCTATCGCCATCTTTGACAGCCTTGGTCTCGATAGCGGCTGCATCGGAACCGGCATTGGCTTCTGTGAGGCCGAAAGAAGCTATTTTCTCTCCGTGGCAGGCAGGAGCCAGATACTTCTGTTTCTGCTCCTCAGTGCCGTGGTCTGCAACCATTTTTGTTGCCAGGCCTCCGTTGACCATTATCCCGGAACATATTCCTGAACTGATCTTTCCCAATTCTTCATAAAGGATGCACTCCCCGATCTTTCCCAGATCACCGCCACCATATTTTTCAGGATATCCCGGGCAAAGATATCCAAGTTCTCCCAGCTTAGTAAACAGCTCCATTGGGACATCATCTTTTCTCTCTGCTTCCTCAACGATGGGCGCAACTTCTCTTGTTGCGAAATCGCGGGCTGCATTTTGGAACAAAGTCTGTACTTCATCAAAAGCAAAATCCATTTGGTTACTCCCTGATTTATTACTCTTCCATAACTTCTATTTCTTTATTCTTGCCAACTTCATCGACATTTCCGATGTTTTTATCAGTAATCTCCTGAAGCTGTTTTTCGGCACGCTTTTCTTCGTCTTCCGATATCTCTTTGTTCTTCTGCATCTCGCGTAGTTTTTCCAGCCCACTCCGCCTGATATTTCGAACAGAAATTCGGCCTTCTTCGACTTTTTTGCGAACCACTTTTACCAGCTCTTTTCTGCGTTCCTCGGTTAGTTCCGGGATCTGAAGCCGGATTGTGTTGCCTTGAGTCGAAGGATTAAGTCCAAGGTCTGATTTTAGAATTGCCTTTTCAATTATGGGGACCACTGATTTATCCCATGGTTGAATTAGAAGAGTTCGTGCTTCCGGGACGGAAATGCTAGCGACCTGATTTAAAGGAGTAGGAGTACCATAATAATCAACTCTAATGGTGTCTACCAATCTGGCACTGGCTCGACCTGTACGTATACCGGCCAGATCTCTTTCCAACGCGTCGATCGCCTTGGTCATTTTGGTCTCAGTAGCACTAAGGACGTCATCTATCATTTATCCCTCCCTAGTTTGATACTAACGTTCCAATGTCATCTCCCGCTACCACTTTTTCAATGCTTTGGGGTGCTTGAAGATTGAAAACGAGGACCGGAAGTTGGTTATCCATACAAAGGGTCAAAGCAGTAGAGTCCATTACTTGTAATCGTTTGTTCAGAGCTTCAATATAGCCAAGGTGTTCATATCTTTTGGCATCTTTGTTCGTATTTGGATCAGAATCGTAGACACCGTCAACATTGTTCTTGGCCATCAGCAGGATTTCGGCATCGATATCCACAGCCCTGAGGGCTGCCGCAGTATCAGTGGTCATATACGGATTCCCGGTTCCAGCGGCAAAAATCACTACCCTTCCCTTTTCCAGGTGTCGGATAGCTCTTCTTCTAATGTAATGTTCAGCCAGGGATTGCATGGGAATAGCGGTTTGTGTTCTAATGGTGAGCCCCTGTTTTTCCAGGGCATCCTGGAGAGCCAGGGCGTTGATGACAGTGGCCAGCATACCGGCGTAGTCGGCTGTGGAACGATCCATTCCCTGTGCTTCTGCGGTACTTCCCCTCCAGATATTGCCACCGCCAACAACAATGGCAACTTGCACACCCATACCTACAACACGATTTATCTGATGGGAAATGCCTTTGAGGACGTCAGGGTCAATACCAAATTCCCCTTCACCCATCAAAGCCTCTCCGCTAACTTTAAGCAGAACACGCTTGTATTTGGGTTCGTCCATCCCTATGCACCTATTTCAAATCGGCAAAACCTGCTGATCCCGATGTTCTCGCCTACTTTGGATATGGTTTCTACAACTAGTTCTTGGATGGTTTTTTGGGGATCTTTGATGAACGGTTGGCTCAATAGGCAGATTTCCTCGGGGTCTTCACCTTCGGGAGCTTCCTCCGCCGAAAGATATTGGGGGTTATTGGCTGCTACTTGCATGGCTATGTCATGAGCCATTGTTTTAAAATCATCGGTTCGGGCTACGAAATCGGTTTCACAGTTTATCTCAATCATTGCCCCGATGCGACCACCGGCGTGCATGTAAGTCTCAACTAGGCCGCTTCCTAGGGCTCGTCCGCTTTTCTTTTGAGCGATTGCAAATCCTCGTTCCTTGAGGGCCTTTACAGCTGCATTAAGATCTCCATCGCACTCTGTAAGGGCTTTCTTGCAGTCCATTATCCCAACGCCCGTTTTTTCTCTAAGTTCTTTAATCTTGTCTACGGTGACTTCCATATCACCCCTTCCTTACTCTCCAGCCAATTCTTCGCCCTTCAAGGGCGCAAGCATTTCTTCCTCAAAACCAGCTTCTTCCGTAGAATCATCAACATCTTCAACTGTGGATTCCTCTTCCTCTTCCTCTTCAGAGACCATTTCTTCTTCTAACGGCTGAATTCCCGCTTTGCCATTGAGTACTGCGTCAGCCATTATGCTGCACATTAATTTGATTGACTTGATGGCGTCATCGTTTGACGGAATAGGATAATCAACGATCCTCGGATCGCAATCAGTGTCTACCATTGCAACAATGGGAACCCCCAGTTGCTTGGCTTCGGCCACCGCAATCTTTTCCTTCTGCAAATCAACAACAAATATCGCTTTCGGAATCTTGGTCATTTCTTTGACTCCGGAGAACAATTGGTTAAGGCGAACCATTTCTTTTTCCAGTTTCAATGCTTCTTTTTTAGGCAGCAGCTCAAATTCTCCTCGAGCCTTGCGATCCTCCAGGCGAACCAGATAGTCAATGCGTGCTTGGATGGTTGTGAAATTGGTTAATGTTCCACCAAGCCAACGTCTGGAAACGTAATATGCTCCGCAGCGCGTCGCTTCCTCTTCGACTACTTCCTGTGCCTGTTTTTTTGTTCCAACGAAAACGATGTCACCGCCATCGGCAATCAGGTCTCTCACGAAGTTGCGAGCCTCTTGAATTTTCCCCACAGTCTGCTGCAAATCAATGATGTGAATCCCATTACGCTGGGTGAACACATATTGTTTCATGCGGGGATTCCAACGTCTCTTCTGGTGCCCGAAATGAACACCGGCTTCCAATAGTAGCTTTATTGAGACGGGATCGGATTTAATAGGTGTTGGACTTACTGTTCCGTTTGTTTCAGTTTCGATCATGTTTTTTCAACTCGATGGCGATTTGCCTTTGCTAGTCTATCACAAGTGGGCCTGAAAGACAATATGACCATTTTATCACAACAATGAGAAGGCCACAGATAATCGACTTGAGTTTAGCTGGTCGAACTTGATTTTTTGTTCGAAAGACCTTAACATTGTAAACACAAAGATAAATAATAGCTCAAGAAGAGGTGTCCGGGTGCGAGCTCGGGCTTAATTCGAGTGCAAGTCCGGTGAAATGCCGGCGCGGTCCCGCCGCTGTGAATCCCCTTGGGGAGAAGCCAGAACCTCAACCTCTGAATGACCTGTACTAGCCTCCGTGGCAGAGGGAGTAAGGCGATGACAAGATCACCACCATGAAACCCCCTCACTGAATCGGCGAGGGGGTTTTTGATTGTTAGCGAATATAATACGTGAACGTTTGTTAAGGAGATTTGAAAATGAAACGATTTTGGTTGAAAGCTTTGGTTACAGTGGTTTTGATATTAGCGCTTGCGCCTTTGAGTGCTTGCGATAACGATAGTGAAACCAGCGATATTGAAACGATAACTCCAAGTGAAACGAATCCAGCAGATGAGATGGCCTCTCTGAGAATAGTCTCACTGGCTCCGAGCAATACTGAGATAATATTTGCTTTGGGACTTGACGATAATTTAGTTGGCGTTACGGAATACTGTGATTATCCTCCGGAAGCTGAAGAGAAGGCGAAGATCGGAGGGTTCTCGACGGTTGATATGGAGAAAGTGATTGAGGTGGCTCCAGACCTGGTTGTGGCCACAAGCATGCATGAAGAATCGGTTACCCCTGAACTTGAGCGACGCGGAATGAAAGTGATTACCTTGGCCCCAGAAACGTTGGATGGGGTGCTTGATGGCATCTCCGAAGTTGGTGCAGCAACCGGAAAAGAGGAAGTGGCTTCCGAGTTGGTTGCTCAGATGCAAGAGAAGATTAATGCCATCATCGAAAAAGTCGAGCCGATGTTGGGAGAAGATAAACCTGGTGTTTTGTATATAACCTGGCATGATCCCATATGGACAGTTGGCAACGGAACTCTAACACACGAGCTGATTGAAATAGCCGGTGGCGAGAATGTATTCGCCGATGGTGACGGAAACATGGAAACGGATCTGGAAACAGTAGTATGGAGGAATCCCCAGGTGATTCTGGCATCGATCGGGCATGGATCTGCTGAAGATTCGCCTGTGACGTGGGCGAACACAGAAGACAGGTTGGCCGAACTCGATGCTCGCAAAGATGGCAGAGTGTATGAGATTGATGCCGACTTGGTTACTCGCCCCGGACCCAGGCTTGTAGAAGGATTGGAAATAGTAGCTGAATATCTCTATCCGAGTGTATTCACAGAATAGACTTAGAATTGAAGTAAGTATGTCGACTGATTTACCCGAGTCTTCCCAAACCAAAATGCCCCGGGCACCGCATGTCCTTCGCTGGCGTAGTCGCCTGTGGGCTATGGGAGGGCTGGTATTGCTGCTGGCGGCAGCTATTGCTTTGGCCACTTCCGTTGGTAGTGCTGATATCTCTTTCTTTACCGTCTGGGAAATACTCTTTTCCAAGCTGCCTTTTCTTAATATCGACTACAAAGGTGATGAGAGGATCGAGGATATCATTCTCACCATCCGGCTTCCTCGAGTAGTTTTGGCCGGATTGGTGGGAGCTTCCCTTGCTGTGGCTGGAGCAACGTATCAAGGCCTCTTCCGTAATCCGCTGGCAGATCCATATTTAATCGGCGTATCCCAGGGAGCCTTACTGGGAGCGGTTATTGGCTTTCTGGTTCCCGGGATCGGGGATAACTGGACCGATTTTGGAGTAGTCCCTACTCTGGCTTTTATTGGAGCCATGGGGGCTGTGATCACCGTTTACTTGATTGCCCGGAGTGGGAAAAGCCTTCCGGTCACAACTTTGATTCTGGCAGGAGTAGCTCTAGGGGCCTGGCTTTCAGCCATCAGTCATTATTTAATGCTCCAAAGTGACGACGGAAAGCTCCATGCGATCGTTTCCTGGATGTTTGGTCACATCGACGACGAATGGAATCAGGTTTTGACAGTTCTTCCCTTCGCACTAATTGGGATATGCATCATCTGGCTCTATGCTCGGCCTCTCAATGTAATGCAGCTCGATGAAGAACAGGCACAACAATTAGGGATAAATGTCGAAAGGACAAAATTAATCCTGCTGGCATGCTCAACTCTGATTACGGCGGTATCGGTAGCTTTTTGCGGAATCATTGGGTTTGTGGGAATCATCGTGCCTCATGCAGTGCGACTTATCTGGGGTCCGGACCATCGATTCCTGCTCCCGCTATCCACACTCGTGGGAGCGATATTCCTGATTATGGCAGATACGGTTGTCAGGACTATCACCGATCCAGAATCGATACCAATAGGAGTGATAACTGCCTCTGTAGGAGCGCCGTTCTTCCTGTTTTTACTGTGGAAGAAAAAGCGGGGGACTTTCTTCTGAGAAGTTAGAGAAAAACAATGCTCAAGCTGGAAAACATCAGCCTTGGTTATGGCAAGCAGCCAATCTTGACGGATATCAACCTTTCCGTCGAGCGTGGTGAGATGCTGGGTATAATCGGCCCCAACGGTTCGGGGAAATCCACGCTGATCAGGGGCATTTGCCGGTTGCTTGTTCCGAGGAATGGACGCGTGTTTGTTGATGGTAAGGATGTGGCCGGTATAAGCAGAAGTGAGCTGGCTCGGATTGCTGCAGTAGTGCCGCAGACTCCAAATCTCCCCGATACATTCACTGCTTTTGAGATTGTCCTCATGGGACGTACTCCTCATTTGGGAAGATTCCGATTTGAAGGCAACAGAGATTTCGATATCGCCTGGAAAGCGATGGGAATAACTAATACGCAGTCATTTGCTGAACGAACCATAGACCAACTCTCCGGTGGGCAAAAGCAACTTTTAACCATCGCTCGGGCTTTGGCCCAAGAGCCGAAACTGGTTCTTCTTGATGAACCTACGGCCCATCTCGATATTAATTACCAGATAGAGACTCTGGACTTTGTGAAGGGATTGTGTTTCAAACAGAATATCGCGGCAGTGGCTGTTTTGCATGACCTGAATCTCGCTGCCCAATACTGTGATCGACTGGTACTCCTGAGCGGTGGAAAAATTCACTCAGAAGGTTCTCCGCAGGAAGTGATCACGGAGCAGTATATTAAAGAAGTCTATGGAGCAAATGTTTGCGTGTATCCGCATCCGGTCAATGATCTCCCTACTACCGTGATCTTGCCCGGAGAAGGTAGCCAAACGGGCAAATAGGAAGAATCCCCTTGATGGACGCTCTGCTGATTTTACTCCTCGCGATCGCAATTGATCTCATCTTTAGTGATCCTCCCACAATTGTTCACCCTGTTGGATGGATGGGGAAGCTGATCTCACTCTTAGAAAAAATCGCTCCGAAAAGAAGTGCAAACGCGCAGTTTCTCTATGGAATAGTGATAGTTGTGACAGGTATCACTGTCTTTTCGTTACCTGTTTATTTTCTCTTAGAATACCTTGATGATCGTTACAGTGTTTCTGACATTGTTATTGGGGCGTTGTTATTGAAATCCTCTTTCTCGATAATCGGATTACGCCGATCAGCCCTGAGGGTAAAAAAACATCTGAAAAGTAATAATCTGAGTGGTGCACAAAATGAGATGGGTGCACTGGTTAGCCGCAATACCGAAGAGTTGGCTGAGCCTCTAATAGTTGCCGCTACAGTGGAGTCGGTTGCTGAGAACATATCTGACAGCATCGTAGCACCTCTGTTTTGGTTCCTGATTCTTGGGGTGCCCGGAGCGATTGCCTATAGAGTAGTGAACACTTTTGATTCGATGATCGGCTATCGAGGGGAATATGAGTACCTCGGAAAATTTGCAGCCAGATTGGATGACGTGCTGAATTACGTTCCGGCCAGGCTCACCGGCTTGATGATCGTATTAGCCACGTTTTTCTCTCGAAAAAACACGTCTGCGGCCTGGAGAGTTATGGTTCGAGACCATTCCAAAACTGAGAGCCCTAATGCGGGCTGGCCCATGAGTGCTGCCGCAGGTGCGCTTGGTGTGCAATTAGAGAAGAGCGGACACTATAAACTGGGAGAAGCAAACAGCGAACTTTCGTTTCATAAAATCGATGCCATGTTGATGTTAATGTATCTTGTGACTGCGATCTGGATTCTGCTATGCTTGGCTATCGAGGGGGTGCGATTTGCCCTTACGTCCTAGACCTGAAGTAGAGAAACTCGAAACCTGTCCGCACGGTGGCCCTAATTACGCTGAGCTTGAGCGGTTGGAATTTACACCGGATGATGTACTTGATTTCAGTGTGAGTGCCAATCCGTTTGGTCCACCTCCGGGCATCGAAGAGGCTTTAAAGTCCGCTGTGATCGACCGCTATCCTGATTCAGACTCAACCGACCTCAAACGCGCTTTGGCCAATATTCTTGATGTAAACCTTGAGAATATCATCGTTGGCAACGGGTCTATGGAGTTGATCCGAATGGTCGCATCAGCATATCTCGGGAATAATGATATCGCTCTTATCATTGAACCTACGTTCGGGGAATACGAGGTCGCTTGTCAGATTGCTGGTACAAAGATAATCAAGTACCAAATGCGAGAGGAAGATGGTTTCAGTGTGAGGGTAAATGAGCTAACGGATTCAATTCAGCGCAATCGACCAAAAGTAGTCTTTTTCTGTAATCCAAACAATCCAACCGGACAGTACCTTGAGCGAGAAGACATCGAACAGATCCTTTCTATTTGTGAAGACACGTTATTGATTCTGGACGAAGCGTACATAAGTTTCACCGAAAACCCATGGCGATCCCTCGATTTGGTTGATTACCACAATCTCATTGTTCTCCGTTCAATGACCAAGGATTATGCACTGGCTGGTCTGCGCCTGGGATATGCTGTGGCTAGTCTCGATATTATCAACACTCTAAAAAAGGTCTGCCCTCCGTGGAATATCAACGCAGTTGCTCAGGTAGCAGGTATTATTGCATCAAAGGATACTGCCTATCTTCGCCATTGTCAGAAGGATATTCGAAGGGCACGAGACTTCCTCGGACAAGAGCTTATCAAACTGGGATTGAATCCGTTACCAACTCAGACTCATTTTTTTCTGATCAAAGTGGGGAATGCTACCCAGTTCCGTGGTGAATTACTCCGGTATGGTATCATGGTCAGAGATTGCGGATCATTTGGTTTGCCAGAATACGTTCGCATTGCAACACGTAGTTCTCCAGATTGCGAAAGACTCATCGAAGCAATTAGAAAAAGCCGAGAATGAAAAAGTTGTTTTTCTTTGGTCTGATCGTTGTGCCAGTGGCGGCTACTGCTCTTTTGTGGGTGTTGATAACTGATGGCATTTCGTGTCTTAAGGATTCTTCCGATATTACGGTGACAGTAAAAAAGATAACACTAAGTGAAGCATCGCGTACCTCAAGTAAGGTGGATGTACAGATTCAGCTAAAAAATGATAGTAATGAGGGAACCACTCTTGAGAAAATGGAATACGATATCTATTTGGGTTATCAGGATAAATGGTATTGGCTGGGACGTGGGGGAAAAGACGTGCTGGAGTTTGATGCCAATGATGTTGCGGATTTCACAGTAACAACCACCATTGATAACAGTCAGTTGGTCGATGTTGTTACGGGGAGTTTTTTAGGTGCGGAAGCTTCAGAAATGAAGGTAGATGGCCGTGCCTGGTTCAAGGTGGGAACGGATTCTGTTGAAGTGGAGTTTGATGAAAAGGATGCTGATCCATATAAACCATTATTAGAGGATAAAAGCATCATAATGGAACCGGTTGAAGCTGGAACTGAGGGAGTGGTAAGTGAGTAAAGGGCTTGTTCATATATACACAGGCGATGGTAAAGGTAAGACAACGGCAGCTCTGGGACTAGCGCTTCGCGCCGTTGGACAAGATCTCAAGGTAATCGTTGTCCAGTTTCTTAAAGGTGATTCTGACTGTGGGGAACATAAATTAACCTTAAAACATCAGCCTTTCGAAATAGTGCAATTCACCGAAGGAAACTGTTTCACTCTGCCAACTGAACAGCTGCAAAACGATGTTGAGAAAACTATGGCTTTTATTAAGGAGATAATGGAGAGTAACAAGTATCAAATGATCATCCTTGATGAAGTATTCATAGCTATTAAAAGAGGACTGTTAGAAACGTCTCAGGTCACCGAATTGATCCGTAATAAGCCCGATTCAATAGAGCTCGTCCTTACCGGGCGTAGTGCACCTGCGGAAATCATAGAACTTGCCGACTACGTGACTGAGATGCAAATGAAAAAACACCCTTATACCCAGGGTATCGCGGCAAGAAAAGGAATCGAACATTGAGTGTTGCCATCCAAGAGTATCCGGTGTTTGAAAAGGGGATATTTAAAAAGCACCCGGCCCTTTTCGACGCATATTTTCGAAATATGCCCGACCACCAGAAGAATAAATACCAGAAAGCTCGGAAGACCCTTCCAGAATACGAGGGAAAGTATAAGTGGCCGGTAATAAAAGGCCCCGGTTATTGTGGAACTACCCATCCCGGCTCTGGAAAGGTTTTTAATGGGGTTATGACCGGTGCAACCCATCCGGTATACAACAGCGACTGTTTGTACGTAAATCCTTCACAAAACGTATTCGCCATATCCGATCCGCCTGGCGCTACTACCTTCTCTCGAAGGCTCATGACGGAACTCGATAAACTGATGCAGACTGAGTCGGTTGAGAACCTTGAGTCTATGATCAATGACGTAAACAGAAACGCTGGAGCTGGATTGAGAGACCGGGCGACACTGGTACTTGTCCAGTTTCCATTTGGTAGCTCGAAAGCCTTGTTTTTATCATCCGGAGACTCGATCTTGTATCATGGGAACACCATTCAGCAAAGGATCTCCAGGATGGAAGCAGTGCCAAATCGTTGGGGTACACCCAACGCCTATTTCGAATTGCGGCAGGTCGATATTGTCGAAGGTGACTTTTTTATTCTTGCCAGTGATGGGATCACCGCCGTCCGCCCTCCCGGTAATGATATCAAACTTGATGAGGTCATTTTGAACTTGGCAAGCAACGACACGGACAATTTCGCTCTAAATGTTGCCACAATCTGTAATGATGTTATTGAAGAAGAGTATGGCGATCGAGTACGGACATTCTTTGGTGGCGGTGATGACGTTTCTACTATCATGATTGATCCCCCCAAATTGCAACCAGCAGATACAAAAAAGAGCTACATTATGGGCGGATATGTAGAATGGAAAACCCCATAGATACCGGTTCTCATAATCCGCGTTTGGCCATCGCTGGCACCGAAAGCGGTGTTGGCAAGACCACCATTGCCACTGGCATTATGGCTGCCCTGAGGGATCGAGGGTTGAGAGTTCAACCTTTCAAGGTTGGACCGGATTATATCGATCCCACCTATCACACCTTGGCTACCGGATTGACTTCACGTAATCTTGATAGCTGGATGCTCTCCCTCGACGCAATTGCCGAACTGTTCGAACGAGCCGCCCGGAAAGCAGATGTGTCAGTGATCGAAGGGGTAATGGGTCTGTTCGATGGGCACAGTGGATCGGATGAAGAAGGAAGCACTGCAGAAGTTGCCAAGGTTTTAAATGCTCCAGTTGTACTAATTATCGATGCTGGAAAGATGGCTCGTAGCGCAGCGGCTGTGGCACTGGGTTATGCAAGATATGATTCTGAATTAGATCTGAAGGGATTCATAATCAACAACGTCGGAAGTGAACGGCACTTCGAGTGGGTAAATGAAGCAATTGAACAAGCCACTTCAATTCCGGTTTTAGGGTATCTACCCAAAGACGAACACCTCGAAATGCCGGAACGACATCTTGGTCTGATTCCGACGGTCGAAAATGTAGGGGTTCGATTTATCGAACCCTTGTGCCAACAAATTGAAAAGTCCATTGATATCGATCGATTAATCGAAATCGCACATTCAGTCCATCCTGTAAAGGTTCAACATGTTGAACCCAGTCTTTTCCCCACCAAGGCTATTCCTCAAACAGTGAACATTGCCTATGCCTGGGACGAAGCCTTCAGTTTCTACTATCAGGACAACCTCGACCTATTGGAAGCTTACGGCGCCCGACTCATGCCCTTCAGCCCGCTCGATGATGAGGCCCTTCCATTGGATACTCAAGGAGTCTATATCGGTGGCGGTTTCCCGGAGATATATGCCGAACGTTTGAGTAAAAATCAGGCCATGCTCAATTCGCTTCGAGAAGCAGCCGATAAGTGCATTCCCATTTATGGTGAATGCGGCGGGCTGATGTACCTTTCGCAAGGGATCACCGATTTTGAAGGTAATCGCTACCAAATGGTTGGACTGGTGCCCTGCGAATCGATAATGAAAAACAGACTTACTCGAATGGGGTATATTCAAATAGAAACGCTGCAAGATACCATTCTATCTCCCAAAGGAAACCGGTTTCGAGGCCACGAGTTTCACTGGTCACAATTGGAATCTGAACCAAACTCACCGGCATACAGCGTAGTACATCCTCGAACCGGGAATGAGGGTTTTGTTAATGGTAATATTCTGGCTTCATACGTACATTTGCATTTTGGCACCGACACTGACTTGGCCCGCAATTTCATCGAATCATGTCAGCAGTGGGTATCTGTCAGATGATTTTGACAAGCCTCAATGAGAATGGTTATACTCAAAATTGAAAATTGAATGAAAATCTGTCGGTTGCTCTTTATTTCAAAGAGAGCTGAAAAGGGAAACCCGTTTAAATCGGGTGCGGTCCCGCCGCTGTAACCGGAGACGAAACTTGAGCAAATACCACTGTTCCGTTCAAACGGGATGGGAAGGTCTCAAGGAATAGGAAGACCCGGGAGCCAGAAGACCTGCCGGCAAATATGTGAACAGCCTTCGGGGCAAAGGTACACGGGAGATGGCAAATCCCTAAAACCAGAAATTGGTTTTGGGGATTTTTTTGTTTGTCACAATGAATATTATGGGAGAGAAAATGGCAAAATCATATCAGGAAGCAATTCAGTGCATAAAACCTTTGCATGAAACGGCGATGCAAGCTGCCCGTCAGAGGCAAGATGAGCTAACTAAACCGGTAGGTGCCCTTGGAAGAATGGAGGAACTCTCCATTCAGATCGCAGGTATCACTGGAAATCCGCGGCCCAAGATCAAAGAGAAGGCCATCATTGTGATGGCTGCTGACCATGGCGTAGTCGCATCTGGTGTCAGTCTTTATCCCCAGGAAGTAACGGCTCAGATGATGCATGGATTCCTGGCTGGCACTGCGGGTATCAATGTGATTTCTCGACACATCGGAGCGCGTGTGGTTGCAGTCGATATGGGAGTGATCGGAGGGTTTGAACCACAGCCAAACCTGATCTGCAAGATGATCGATTTCGGAACAAAAGACATGACGCAAGGTCCTGCCATGACGCAGCAACAAGCCATTGATGCCATCGAATCCGGTATCGATGTTGTTGAAGCCGAGATTGCCAAAGGACTCGATATCGTGGGAACCGGCGATATGGGCATCGGCAATACCACTGCATCGGCTGCCATCTGCGCCGCCATTACAGGTAAACTGGTCGCACAAGTCACCGGACGCGGTACTGGTTTGGGTGATGAACAATTAGCCGATAAAGTGAAAATGATTGAAAAAGCACTGGAGGTCAATAAACCCGATCGAAAAGATGCTATCGACGTGCTGGCGAAGGTAGGCGGATTCGAGATCGGCGGACTGGTTGGAGTATGCCTTGGAGCAGCGGCTAATCGCATTCCGGTGGTGATCGATGGATTCATCTCCGGCGCAGCGGCATTGATCGCAGCTACTCTTTGTCCGCAAGCTACAGCTTATATGATCGCTGGGCACCAGTCGGTTGAGATAGGCCACCAGGCCATGTATGATCATATGCAACTGGAACCAGTACTCAACCTGAACATGCGTTTGGGCGAAGGAACTGGTGGAGCACTGGCCATGAGCATAGCCGAAGCATCGTGCAAGATTCTGGACGAAATGTTCACCTTCGCGGAAGCTGAGGTGGCTGGGGCAGATAAGGAAGTAAAATAACTTAAGTGACATGTCATTGCGAGGAAGCCACCCTTGGTGGACGACGTGCAATCTTCCCGCTAATAATGGAGATTACTTCGCTGAAGCTCGTAATGACAAAATACTAATCATGGGTTTTTGGATTGCTTGGAAGTTTCTAACTATCTTCCCGGGACCATCGATTAAGGATGAGGAGGGGCGAGGGCTTGGTTCATCGCTTCCATGGTTCCCTATCATTGGGCTTATCCTGGGAGGAATTTTGCTGGGGTTGGATCAGCTTTTTGATCTATTTTTGCCTCAGATACTAAACAGCGCCCTACTTCTTGTGACCTTCGTCATTCTCACTGGTGCTCTTCACCTTGATGGATTCATGGATACCTGTGACGGATTCGCAGTCAAAAGTTCCGCTGATGACCGGCTAAAAATCATGTCCGATAGCCGTGTTGGAGGGTTCGGAGTAGCGGGAGCGTGCTGCCTCGTTTTACTGAAATTCGCTGCTATCATTTCTCTACCTGTAGACCTGCGGGCAGTGGGACTCCTGCTGATGCCGGTATTGGCCCGATGGAGTGTGGCCTATGCCATACTGGCCTTTCCTTCGGCACGAAAAGGCGGGCTTGGCGACTTCTTTAAAGAGAATACAGGCTGGATACTGCTGCCTATCGTTACCATTATCACAGTGGGGATCGCGGTGGGATTATTGAGCTGGATCGGGCTGGTGCTGATGGCTGGGATTTGGATCGTGACCTTCTTGATTGCCAAGGGACTAAGCACTCTGCTGGGAGGTCTTACAGGTGACACCTACGGAGCAATCATCGAACTTTTAGAGGTGGCCATCCTGATTGCCATTGTTATAATAGGGGAAGCGGGAGGAAGCAGTTGGCTAGACTTATCCTAGTAAGACACGGGCAAACAGAGTGGAATCGTCTGGGGCGCTATCAAGGCCAATCGGATATAGAACTGAACGAAACCGGTCTCAAGCAGGCACAGCAAACTGCCGAGCGGCTCGCAGTAGAAAAAATCGATGCTGTCTACTGTAGTGACCTCAAACGTGCTCGCCAGACTGCTGAGATTATCGCCTCGAAACATGATATGGTAGGGGCGATTCATGAATCGTCCCTACTGCGGGAGATGAACTTCGGGGATTATGAGGGGCTGACCTTCGATCAGATGGACCCGAAATTCCAGCTAATCTTCAGTGCAGACCCATCTTGGAGAAGCAGCGGGCCAAACGTTCGCGCTCCCAATGGTGAAAGCATCGCTGATCTGGCTGCGCGCATTCAGAAATTTACCCGGGAAATATTGGAAATACACACCACTGATGAAACAGTCCTCATCGCGGCGCACGGTGGACCATTACAAGTGATGATCTGTCACTTTTTAGATATTGGTTTTGAGCACTGGTGGCAAATACGCTTGAACGGTGCTTCAGTTTCCATCGTGGAAACATATCCTCAGGGAACCTCGATTGTTTTGCTTAACGGGACCAGCCATTTAATGTAGTTAATCAGTTCACTAATCTGGCTTCGCATCGGAGTTCCTGAAGGCAGTCCGGGCGTTCGATTTTGTCCAACGCGTTTCGAAAGTGCAGCGGGGAGGGGATGAACAACTTCTGGTACACCTTTAGTAGCCTGCGCTGGCGATAGTACAGGGGATGATGAAGCAGAAATCCCAGTTAAGCAGTGTATTTTTTGCAATGACCTCATGTTATTTTGTATACCAGAATTCGCAATTAATTATGTGCCAGTTAGTCCGTATTGACAATGGATGCTAAGCCTAATACACTTTTCATGATGCAAGATTACTGGCGATACTGGTAATTGAGCCAATTGTAGAAAGGGTTTTGTGAAGGAGGAGAAGATGAATCGGTTTGCAGTTTTACTGATGCCGTTGATTATTGTAGTGCTAGTATTTGGAACCATAGGATGCGGGGGTGATGACGATGATGGAACAGAAAAACCAACTGGCGAACCAAGCTCTGGATCAGCCGAAGATGTAGTCATTACGATTGGAAGTCTCACAGATCTTACAGGAGCGTCAGCAGGCGCTCTAGAACCGATAGAGAATGCACTCGATGATCTCGTTGAATACTACAATGAGGAAAACCTTATTCCCGGAGTTGAATTAAAGGCTATCAGGTATGATGCGTCGTATGATCCATCCAAGTATATCAGCGGTTACCAGTGGCTCAAGGAGAGGAATACTGACGTATTCTTCACGCCTTCGCCGGGAGTCGCGGAGATAATCAGGCCTCGTATAGAGGAGGACGGGATGGTGCTGTTTTCGGTATCTGCCACCAAGGAAGACCTGATACCCCCTGCGAATATTTTCTTGCCAGCTACTATTCCCGAGGATAATGCCTATACTCTACTCAAATGGTTAGCAGAAAACGATCAGGACTTCCCTAAAGACAGACCGGCCAAGATTGGTGCAGCTGGATGGTCTACCCCTTACAATATCGCACTTCACGATGCGATGGAGGAATATGTTGAAGCTCACACCGATCAATTCGAATGGATGGGCAAGTATCACACCGAACGTAGTTTCACTTGGGGTCCGGAAGTGGAGGCCCTGAAGGACTGTGACTATGTGATGGTGCCCATCGTTTTGAATAACTTCGTAAAAGAGTATCGAACTGAAGGCTATACCGCTAAATTCCTCGGCACTGGTGGTCAGGCAGGTTTTATTGGTCTGATACACGATGCCAGCTTGTGGGAAGAGATTGATGGCATGATATTCTTTGGTATCGCTTCATGGTGGGGTGATGGCACCGAAATAAATGACTTCATTGAAGAGATTCTGTACAGATATCGTGCTGATCAAGCCGAAGAGATCATCCGACGTGGTATTGGATACGGGGCAGTTGACGCGATAAATCAAATGATCGAGATAATAGCAAACGCTGCAGAAGCAGTTGGACCCGATAGCTTTAATTCTGATGCGCTGTATGAAGCTGCCATATCATACTCGCAAACCGCGAGCGGTGGTGAGCTGCGAGCGTCTTTCAGTGAAACGAAAAGAACTTCCCTCGACCAGCTTCCAATATACGAGGCCGACGGTGCTGCGAAGGACTTATTCATGGTGACTGATGAACTGATACCAGTCGTGCACGGGCCGTAGGATATATCACTGGTACGGACAAGACTCGCTTTAAGAAATAGCAGATCAGGGGAAGTGCAAACACTTCCCCTGATCTGCTATTATATCCTGCTTATGCGGTGATCCTATTTGAATAGTAAATCGTAAATGTCAACATGCGTAATTCCTGCTTAGGTCATTTTTTTCTGTATCTCTTAATGGCACCGACTACCGTAAAGATGAGTCCGAGTCCTCCAATCACATAATTCAGTGCGGCCAGGCCTCCTACCAACCATGCCAATCCCAGAATTAAAATAAGGTCGAAATTTCTTCCCCCTTGCTGTTGGGCGGTCTGGCTTGATGTAATGATGATCACCACGCCCCCGATGGCTACAGCTGCTGTAAGTCCTATCAGTATCTGGATAGTAACGTCACTCATCTTTTATAGCCTTCTATAATCGTTGAGATAGATCGTCATGATAAAGCCATAATTGGGATGTTATTCACTCGATGGATTTTACACATATTACATAACGTTATAACGATAGTCAAGGGAAATGGTCAATACTTGATTATATATAATCCTTTTTTCAGCAAATGTGGGAGATGCTAAAAATCACTTGCTTCTAGTAGCATGATGAACTTAGAAAGCGAAGCCTAATGCTGGGGATCGAAATAGTTGAGTCATAGAGATCATTATGCAGGTAACGGATTCTTGTTCACTCTATTACGGGAATGGAGCTTTGAAAAGAATATCCCGCGATTTGTGATCCAGCTTCCTGAGCAGTGCTTTCAGTTGATCGCGTTCTTCAGGCGTCAGACTCCCGAGTATTTGTTTGATGTGTTTTCTCTTTTGTTGGATATCGTGGTACAATGATCTTCCGTTCTCCGTAATATACACTCGGACGCTTCGTTTACCCTCTAGGCCACGCTCCAATTTCACCAGACCTCGCTTTTCCATACCGTTTAGTATCACAGATACCGTGTTATGTTTCCGAATCACCCATCGTGATAAGTCACTAAGGCTCGGGGATATGCCGGCTTCGTAGGCGTTGTTGAGCGCATGTAGGATACCAAGCTGAACTGTCGAGACGCCAAAACGTCTCTTTAGCTCCCGATCACTTACCATTAACAGTTCTTTGCGAACCTGACTGATAAGTATCCAGAGCTCGTATTCTTCATCCTGGTTTATCTCATAAGGTACTTCTTCTAGAGGGTTCATCGCTATTTGCCTGTTTTTGGTATTGTGGCACACACTATCTGGGCATATCAAGCTCTGTGTGTAAACCAGAATCTTTGGATGGCTGTTTCATTAGCATTTATTTAATTGACTTGATATATATAGGGGTGTATAATTCTACCCAACAGGTTAAATTTGTCGTGTACGACAATTACTACGACATACTAACAGACTCGACAACCTCAAGTCAATGCCAAATAGTGAAAATGATCGAAATAGGCAGAGTAAAGAGAAGTATTACCAAACTTGGATTGATTTCTTTGTTAATCTTATCACTAGCCGGGCTGCTGTTCAGTACGGAGTGTTCATCAGATGACAATAATACATAAGGGGAATGTCCTGCTGTTACAACTATACCTACCGTAATTAATATTTCACTATGCGTCGGTTAGTATTGACAAAGGCTTTTAAGCTTAATAAACTCAACATGACTCAGGATTACCAGCGTTACTGGTAATGAAGCCAAATATTGAAAGGGTTTTGCGAAGGAGGAGAAGATGAATCGATGTGCAGTTTTTATGGTGCCGCTACTTGTAATAGTACTAATATTTGGGGCCATAGGTTGTGGTGGTGGTGGTGATGATGATGGAACAGTAGAGCCTACGAAAAAGCCAACTGGCGAACCAACCTCTGGGCCAGGCGGCGAGGTGGTCATCAAGATTGGCAATCTCACTGACATTACCGGCGCGACTGCGAAAGCGGATGAACTGATAAACCTGGCATTGGCAGATTTGGTCAAATATTATAATGATAGGAACCTGATCCCTGGAGTGAGGTTGGAGGTGATCGATTATGATACGGGATATGATCCAGCAAGATATCTTCCGGGTTACGAGTGGCTCAAAGAAAAGGGTGCAGATTTGATATTCACCCCTGTACCAGGTTCCCCCGAAATCCTCAGGCCACGGCTTGAAGACGAAGGGATGGTAATGTTTACGCCTTCTGGAAGCAAGGGGGATATCGTACCTCCTGGCTACATATTCATGCCCACCACCATTCCGGAGGACAATTCATATACTCTTCTCAAGTGGATAGCTGAAAATGATCCGGATTTTCCTAAAGACAGACCGGCCAAGATTGGTGCTGCTGCCTGGACCACTCCTTACAACATGGCACTCCATAAGGCAGCGCAGGACTATGTTGAGGCCCATACGGATCAGTATGAATGGGTGGGCGCATTTCATAACGAATTCAGCTGGACTTGGGGGCCAGAAGTGGAATCGCTCAAAGACTGCGATTATGTAATGCCACCCATACATATGGGGAATTTTGTAAGAGAATATCGAACCGCAGGTTATGATGCCAAACTGCTAGGCTCAGGTGCACAGGCAGCTTTCCTCTATCTGATACACGATGCACAATTATGGCCGGAGATAGATGGCATGTTATTCTTTGGGGTAACTTCGTGGTGGAATGATGATACCGAATTAGCACAATTCATGAGAGACCTTCTTAATGATAATCATCCCGATGAGGCTGAACAAATTATGCGAGATGGCAGTGCATATGGGGCAGTAGATGCTTTAAACCAGATGATTGAAATCATACAAGACGCTGTGGAAGCTGTAGGGGCAGAGAACTTTGATTCACAGGCGCTTTATGATGCAGCTCAGTCTTACTCTACTTCTGTAGAGGGAGTGGTGCGTGCTTCCTTTAGTGAAACCAAGAGAGCTTCAATTGATCGGCTGCCGATATATGAGGCTGATGGTGAAGCGAAGGACTTGTTCCAGGTGAGTGAAGGGTTTTATGAGGTGGTAAAGGAACCATAAATTCACATATCTACTGATTTATAAATTCAAATCCTCTGGCCTGTACAGGCCAGAGGATTCCCTTATTTCCCCAATCCCGAAGTAGTATTAGCAAACCTGAATATACAAACTCCATAGGGTATAATCCCCCGCTTTAAGATTGAATCCTCTTATGGGATTCGATCTTAAAAAATTTGAGTGCAATTGCTTATGTTCAACTTGTCATTGAGGCCAGACAATTGAGGAGATAAAAATGCATAAAATAGTCCAAAGTTTTGAAGAAGCTGTGGCGGATATTCCCGATGGAGCAAGCATCGCCTTGAACAACTGGGGGCTTGCCGGTGGCCCACAAAACCTTATTCTAGCGCTCAGGGAACGGACGGTCAAAGATCTTACGTTGATCACACAAAACTTCATGTACACGCCCTTTCCCGAAGAGGTTGTAGTGATGCCGTTTATGCTTCTTCCCCAGATGAAGAAACTTATCGCTGGCTTTTTTGCCGCTGCATCCCGGTATGCTGAAACAACGACCCTCCCCCCTGAATTTATTGAAAAGGAAAAGATGCTGGAGAAGGAAGTGTTGGGCCACGGGAATTTTGCGGCCAGACTTCGTGCGGCTGCTGGTGGTATGGGCCCTTTCTATAGCCCTGTTGGAATCGGGACAATCGTTGAGGAAGGCAGAGAAAAACGGACTTTCGATGGTAAAGAATATATGCTTTTTTCACCACTTCAACCGGATTTCGCTTTGGTAAGGGCTGATAAAGCTGATAGATATGGTAACCTGACTTATAACGGTACCTGCAGATGTCTTAATCCGGTTCTGGCTATGGCCGCAAAAACGACCATTGTCGAAGTGGATGAACTTGTAGAGCCCGAGGAACTTTCCCCGGAAGAAATTATCACTCCGGCTGCATTTGTGGATAGAATCGTTGTAAATGAAGTGGGTGGTAGAGGGAGTTACGAATACACCATGAAAAAACTTCATGAACTGCTTTCAATACCCGAAGTCAGGGGTGCTATTATCGGGCAGGCCAAGAAGTTTGTTGATGACGGGGAGGATAACTAATGGCAGAGCAGCTTTCTGAAGAGATTATGGCGCTTAGGGCCGCTAAAGAGTTTCAAGACGGAGACATTATCAATCTGGGTGCGGGAATACCGAATCTTTGTGCCATGTTCATTCCGGAGGGCCGGAACATAATGTTCGAATCGGAAAATGGGGCTCTTGGTTACGGTGGCATCATCATGGTGGACGAATTTGAAAAGGTAGAGATACAACACATTGATGCTGGAGGAAGGTATTTTCTCCCCAAGGAAGGCATGTCATTTTTCGATATGGGTACTTCTTTGGACCTGATGAGAGGTGGTCGCTTGGACATCACTTGTCTCGGTGCTTATCAGGTTTCTGCAAAGGGAGACTTGGCAAACTGGTCAATTCCTGGAGATACCAGCATCGGTATTGGTGGGGGAATGGACCTGGTCTATGGTTCGAAAAGAGTTATTGTGATTATGGAACATGTAACAAAGAATGCTGAGTTCAAGATATTGAATGAATGTACTTATCCGTTGACAGGAACAGAATGTGTGAGCTTACTGGTCACGGATATTGCTGTTATCGAACCAACAAAAGACGGTTTGGTTCTCAAAGAGTTTGCACCGGGATGGACTGCGGAGGAAATCCAGAAACTAACCGAACCTAAACTCTTAATGGCAGATGATCTGAAAGAAATAGAGTTATAGACTAATCAACAATTCTGGTAATACTGGTATTACAGAAAATGACAATGTTAGAAGACACATCCCTTATCTCACGGGATTTCTATTAAAACCTCATGTACGGAACCCGCGGAAGTTGTCCCGTCCGGTTGATGGCTTAATTGCCACCAGTATACGATAAGATCTGCGGCATTCTTCTGGATTCCCATTCGAACATCTTTTCCGGCTTCGATACTGTTGTACCCGGCGCATTGTTCAGGATCCTCGCAGGGGAACCAGTCGATAAGCCCTACGAGATCAACCGGGAAAACGTAGTAGTAAACAATCTCGGGTACATTGTTGGTAATCGTCAGTGCGTCAGACGTCAATACAATAGATACTGGACCCTCTTCGGAGAAAAGGGTTTCATCGGATTCATCACGTGTGACATCGGGATTTGGTGTCATTCCTATAGGTGTTGTATCCGGTATGTCAGAGATATCTGACTCAGTTACCGTTGCAGTGGGTGTCGGCAAAGGAGTTGTTTCATTGCCGCTGTCGCATCCGAATACCATCAACCCGGCTATTAGGACTAGTACTAGTATCAATCTCATCGTTTGCTCCCCTAACTCCTAACCGAATAGCTCCCTCAAAATTGTCTTAACTTGATCATATTGTTCATCACTCAGTGTCATGGAACCGTCATCTTTAACGATCGGTGGTTCATCGATATGGTAAATTCTCTCCTTAAGTCCGGATTGCTTGACAATTTTATCAGGCACATCCGGTGAGATGTCAATAGCTTTTTTGACATCTTCCGGGAATTTGCCGGGATCGGCAGTCTCGTAGATAACAGCTAAGCGATCGTGGTTGCCACCAAGGTATGTATCCAGGGCTCGCCATCCTACTGCGCCATGCGGTTCAATGATCACTCCATATCGATCATATACTTCTTTCATAGCTACATAATGGTCTTCATTGATGACGCTAATCGAATACAGATCCCTTCGCATAGCTTCAATATCTGGCCTGATGTCCATCACGCCTTCCTGAGTGACGCGGCCATTTTCATCGCGCTGGTCATAAATATGCCCGCCGTAAAGGTCGACCAGCCGGGCAAAATTGCTGGGATTAGATACGATCATTGCCGAAGAAGGGGACTTAATAGAAGGTTTGACGACGTACTCTTCAGATCTAAGAAATTCCGGAAATTCCCTGTTTTCATTCACACCGCAGATTATCATGGGTATTGGAAGTCCCATTTCTCTGGCGAGCACGGTGCCCATCATGTCCCCAAAATTTCCGGAGGGCACACTGGCGATCATGGGCTCACCGGCTTCAGCAATCCGGGAATAGGCATAAAAAGGATAGACCGATTGGGGCAACAACCTTCCCAGGCTGATGGAATTGGCTGAGGTGATCCGTTCGGAATCGTTGAACAATTCCTGGGCGAACTGTTTATCTCCCAAAAGTCGCTTGGCCAGTGCTTGACAAGTATCGAAGTCACCGTTCACTTCAAATGCAACTATGTTAGCCTGTAGAGTTGTCATCTGGCGTCGTTGTCTTTCAGTGATAGACCCTTTGGGATAGAACACCACGTTGTCAACCTGGTCCAGACCGTGCAGGGCATCGGCTACAGCTCCGCCAGTATCGCCACTGGTGGCAACAGCAACCACCTTCCTTTGGCCTGACTGTTTGAGAAAATGGTCCAGCATCTTCCCAAAGAACCTTGCAGCATAGTCTTTAAACGAGTACGTTGGCCCACCGCTTAGCCATATGATGTGGGTCTTTCCCGTTAACCGCTGCACCCGAGTGAGGATTTCCTTTTCACTGTAAGCTGTTTCGAGGATATTGCGAAATTGCTCTTCGTTGATCTCTTCTCTCAATAGAGGGTACAAAACTTCGAAGGCGATCTGGGCATAGTTCATGCCTTTTAAAGAGTCGATTGTCTGAGGGGATACCTTGGGAATGTCTTCCCTGGCGATCATGTAGAGTCCATAGTTGGATCCCAGACCGTTCATCAGTCCCGTTTCAAAATTGACCTGTTCCGATTTGTTATTAGTACTGTAGTATCTAATCTTTTGCACCCGATAATCCTCGATTGCGTTTTCTATTATTTATCCGGAGAGTCCGTTTAGGGACTCTTTAGCAGATTCTATTAATCTCGCATCATCACCGATTTCGATGTACTTTTGATAATCAGCAATGGCTTCATTTATTCTCCCCAGTTCTTCGAAAGCCATGGCCCTATTGTAATAAAGGTTTCCAATAAATGGATAAGTGTTTATGGCTTCGGTAAATTCGGCAATGGCCCGATCATAGTTACACACTTTAGCATATTTAATCCCTCGCTGATTGTAACCTTCTGCAACACTGGGTTCGCTGGGATCGCGCAAACCAATCAATTTCCTTAGAGCACTGACAACTCGCTCTCCCTTCCAAATGGCATCTTTGTCATGTTTCAAATATCGGCATTGTTAATATAGTATAGCCTACAGCCCATCGTTCCATTTAATCATAAG
>CAZWIP010000003.1:0-51887 GCA_964634125.1 uncultured Dehalococcoidia bacterium | reverse complement strand
ATTGTAATATATTTTCGATGTTTTGTCTAGTATTTAATTGCCGGGTTAATAGTACGTAACGATGCTGCTTGCTTGACCTTTCACCCTGCATTGGATACACTCCATATGAGTACTTGACAAGAAGCGGAGAAAGAAAATGGACATCGGGGTAGTAAAACCAATAAGCATTGAAGATGAAGTAAGGAGCGCCTATCTGGACTACGCCATGAGCGTAATCGTTTCCCGGGCCCTCCCTGATGCTCGGGACGGGTTGAAACCGGTACAGAGAAGGATTCTCTACGGGATGAATGACCTGGGCGTAGCACACAACAGTGCCTACAAAAAGAGTGCGCGTATCGTTGGTGAGGTCATGGGTAAATATCATCCTCATGGCGATTCGGCTATATATGAAGCCATGGTGCGAATGGCTCAGGACTTTTCCCTGAGATACCCTCTTGTGGATGGGCAAGGTAACTTCGGCAGCATGGATAATGACCCTCCGGCGGCCATGCGTTATACAGAAGCTCGGATGACAGAACTTGCCGAAGAAATGCTGATTGATATCGAAAAGGACACAGTAGATTTCACTCCCAATTTCGATGATTCTCTCAGTGAGCCGACAGCGCTTCCGGCAAAACTTCCTAATTTACTTCTGAATGGGGCGGCTGGGATCGCTGTGGGAATGGCAACCAACATCCCGCCTCACAACCTCTCGGAGCTATGTGATGGTGTTGCCTACCTCATCGATAACCCCGAAGCTTCCATAGAGGAGCTTCTACCACTGGTCAAAGGGCCTGACTTTCCTACCGGAGGAATGATCCTGGGGCGAGAAGGGATCGAACATGCTTATACCACTGGCCGTGGCAAGATCGTCATGAGGGCGAAAAGTCATACCGAGGAAGCAAGTAAAACGAGGTACCAGATTGTCATCACTGAACTCACGTTTCAGACGAACAAAGCAGCGCTGGTAGTCAAAATAGCTGATCTTATGAAGAATAAACGACTCGAGGGAGTCAGTGAGGTCCGTGACGAATCTGATCGAAACGGAATTCGGGTAGTACTTGAACTGAAAAGAGGTAGCCAACCGAATCAGGTGTTAAACAACTTGTACAAACATACTGCCATGCAATCCTCGTTCTTTGTTAACATGCTCGCCCTGGTTGACGGACAACCGAGGGTAATAAACCTTAGGACGGCGCTGAGACAGTATATCAAATTCCGCCACGAAGTCATCACTCGCCGGTCTCGCTTCGATCTGCGCAAGGCTCAGGAGCGGTCTCATATTCTGGAAGGCCTTAAGATCGCACTGGATAACCTCGATGAAGTCATTGCCACTATTCGTGCATCGAAGAACGTGGAAGCAGCCAGAAATGCTCTCATGGAGCAGTTCTCTCTCTCACAGGTGCAGTCCCAGGCGATTCTGGATATGCAATTGCGTCGACTGGCTGCAATGGAACGCAAGAAGATCGATGACGAATACGCCGAGTTGTTAAAGACCATAGCTTATCTGGAAGACCTCCTGGCCAATCCACGAAAGATCGATTTCCTTATTAAAGAGGATGTGATCTATATTAAAGAGAAATATGGGGATGAACGCCGCACTCAATTGAGCGATGAGGAAATAGGGGCATTCACTGCTGAGGATCTGATACCTCATCAGCGGGTGGTCGTTACTTTGAGCGCTCGAGGTCATATCAAGAGGCTTCCCAGTGAGACCTACCGAACGCAGCATAGAGGCGGCAAAGGAGTCACCGGAATGAAAATCCGGGAGACTGATGATGTTCAACTTGTTCTCATTACCGATACTCACGATACTCTGCTGTTCTTCACCAATCGTGGGCGTGTTTTTCAATTGAGGTGTTTTAAAATACCCGCGGAAGTCACACGACAAGCCAAGGGTATTCCCATGATCAATCTCATTCCTATTGAGACGGATGAGCGAATTACAGCGGTGATGTCTGCCGCTGATTTCCCTCCGGATGGATATATCGTGATGGCAAGCAAAATGGGAGAAGTGAAGAAATCCGAACTTAAGCGATTCGCGGCGATCCGGGCTACTGGTATCATTGCGATGGATATCGAGAAAAATGATGAGCTCATTTCGGTCCAGGCAGCCACTGCTGAGGATGATGCCATAATTGTAACGTCATCCGGACAGTCTATTAGGTTTGATGTTGACAAGCTGCGTACAGCCTCGCGAACTAGCGGGGGGGTGCGAGGTATCAGGCTTCGGGCAGGAGATAATGTGGTGGCAATGCAGATTCCTCGTCCTAAAGCGTTCCTGCTGACCGTTACTACCAATGGCTACGGCAAACGTACGGATTTGGAAGAGTTTCGTCAGCAGATTCGTGGGGGTGGTGGACTCCGGGCTCATCTTACCAATGAGAAGACTGGCATGGTAGCGGATGCTACAATTGTTGATCTTTCCCAGCAACTGATGGTTACGACCAAGAACGGAACTATTATCCGGATGCCTTTGAAAGGAATTTCGAAACTGGGCAGAAGCACTCAGGGTGTTAGGACCATCAGGCTTGTAAAAGGAGATGAAGTATCTTCGATTGCTTTGCTCGATAAACCTGCGGATAGTGCTCCACCGGCTGACTTGCAGGCGGTAGTTGGGGGGAATGGAGATGGAGAGCAGTCTATTGAGCCAGATACTCCCGAAGTCAGTGATGCTGGCTAAATTTGCATGTAGAGCGAGGCTTTAGCCTCGCTCATGTTGACGTAGGAGGTTGAGATATGAAAATAAAATGGCTCGGACATGCCTCTTTTCTTATCACAGCCGCTGATGGCACAAAGATCATCACCGACCCATTTGGAGAGTACAACGGGCTTAATTATGCACCGATAAACGAGTCCGCCGATATTGCACTCATCAGTCACCAGCATGGTGATCATGTTGGGGGAAAGGTCGGAGGGAATCCTCAGCAAATCGCAAAAGCTGGTAGTGCAACAGCCAAGGGGATTGAGTTCAAGGGAATTGCCAGTTATCATGATCCGTCGGGTGGAAAAGAGAGGGGTGATAACATCATCTTCTGTTTCGCTGTTGATGGAATGAATATCTGTCATTTGGGCGATTTGGGACATGTACTTTCGGATCAGCAAGTTACCGAAATCGGTGGAGTCGATGTATTGCTAATTCCTGTTGGCGGTTTTTTCACCATAGATGCTGCGGAAGCAGCTCAAGTTTGTAACCAGATAAATCCGAAAGTTGTAATCCCCATGCATGTAAGCAACGATAAATGTGGCTTTCCGATAGCAACGGTTGAAGATTTTCTGCAGGGGAAATCAAACGTAGAAAGAGCCAATACCAGCGAGAAGACATTCGAGAAAGGGGATTTGCCCGCAGAGCAAAAGATAGTAGTGCTTATCCCTGCCCTATGAGGACTACTAACCAGCTCCATTTCGAGAGTATAGTCGGCTCCTTGCCAGAGAAGGCATTATGAGGGTATAATACCCTACGTGTCTCCAAGGAATAGCTGAAAATGCCAAAAAGAACTTATCAACCAAAAAGAAAACCTAGAAAGCGTAAACACGGCTTTATAGCCCGCATGAGTACACGCGGCGGTCGTGCAGTTTTAGCCAGAAGGCGCCTGAAAGGGCGTCACCGTTTGACTGTTTAGGCAGTTATAAGGACGTTTATGGTGGGGAAGGGGAAGGAGGAACGGTTAACCAAAACTTCTCAATTCGCCGCAGTCTTTAAGGAAGGCAAATTCTGGGCGAACGATGCGATGGTCATTAAGGCAATGCCCAACAGTTTGGAAGAAAGCCGATTTGGCATTGTGGCCAGTAAGAAAATCGGGAATGCAGTTGTAAGAAACAGGGTGAAAAGGCTTCTGCGGGAAGCAGTGAGATTAACACCCGTTGAATCGGGCTGGGACATAGTAATAATTGCTCGTAAGGGAGCCGTTGGAGCCCGATATCAGGAGATTGAGCCAGCATTTGTTGGTATTTTAAACCGGGCAAAGTTGCTGGGGAGAGGGTAGATGAAGAAGGTTGCTCTGGGGTTGATTTGGTTCTACCAGAGAGTAATTTCCCCGCTAACACCACCCGCTTGTCGCTACCAGCCAACGTGCTCTCATTACGGGTATGAAGCAATTAATAAACACGGGTTCTGGAAAGGTGGATGGATGACTGCTTGCCGAATTGTGCGCTGTCACCCGTTTGCCAAAGGTGGCTTCGACCCGGTACCGTAGATTTTGAATTAAACAGCACATTATGTGCTGTTCCAGAATTAGGAATAGATGCCAGTTTCTCAAAATAACTTAATACTGAAATCCGCAATAATTGTCCTCGTATGTGGTTTGCTCCTCACAGGATGCATGCCGGGTGGTGACAGGTTTGGGCCTGACGGTTTGGCAGGGCCTGTTGTATCCGATGATACCCTCTATGTAGTCTCAAAAGATCAAGGCAAACTTCTGGCTTTGGACCTATCTGAAAACCACGAAGTGGCCTGGAAATTTGCCCCCGGGAATACACAAACTGCGGGCGGAGGCTTTGGCTGCTCGGCGCCGGTTTCCAGTGAATTGGTTGTATATGGCAATCCAGCGGTTGATGACGAAATGGTCTACATAGCTGCCTACGATGGAATAGTATATGCCATCAACAGTGGTAGCGCTTCTCAGGAGTACGCGAATCTCATCGAGTACGAAAGGCAAAAGGAGAAGCCAGATACTGAAGATGTCGCTATTACAAATGTGGGTATAGATATGGATGATGTTGTAGATTTAGGCATTATTTCCAAAGACCAGGGTAAGCAGATAGAAGACAGGCTTGGTGTTGAGGGCACTCTTGGTGGTCAAATGACATGGCTTGAGCTTGCAGTTGAGCGCAATATTATTACTGAAGAACATGCAGGCGAGATTAGAGAATATGTAACGGTAAGGGGCATTCGGTGGGCCCATGATACCGATCGCGACATAGTGAGCAGCCCGATACTTAGTGATAATATCCTTGTTGTGGCATCTGGTGATAAACTCGATGCTCTGGATGTTAGAAATGGGACTTCTTTGTGGAGATCTTTCGAAGCTGATGGGCAAATCTGGGGGAATCCAGTGATTTCTGACGGTAAGATCTATTTTGGCACTCTAAAGCATGGTCTGTATGCTGTCGATCTAGAATCCGGGAATGAGGTCTGGAAAAGAGACTTTGGTGGGGCTGTCGTTTCGACTCCTTTAATAGCTGAGGATACGCTTTACATAGGTACGTTTGAAAATAGATTCTATGCCCTGGATGCGTCCACTGGTGATGACAAATGGGACCAGCCGTTTGAAGCTGAGAATTGGTTCTATACGACACCCGTCTACAGCGATGGAACGGTCTATGTTGGCAACCTGGATCATAGTGTCTATGCTCTTGATGCTGCCACCGGAAAGGCGAAATGGAACAGGCCGTTTGGAACTGGGGGCGCAATCAGAGCGGCAGCTATGATTGTCGATAATACCCTGTTGATAGCTTCCAAGGATGGTTTTGTTTACAGAATAGATCCGGAGAGCGGATTTGAGAAATCGAACAAGATTAACCTTGAGAAAAAGATTCTTGCTGACCCTTTCATCTCCGGAACTACCGCTTATGTACTTAATCATAATGACACGTTGTACACTTTTAGTGTAGAAGAAGGGATTCCCCGCAGGGAATCCCTTGGGGACAAATAACGAGGAAAAACCTTGATAGAATTCTTTAATACAGTCTTTCTTGAACCAGTCCTCAATTGTCTGATAGCGCTGTCCAATGTATTTGGAGACAGCTTCGGGCTCTCCATTATCGTTGTCACCGTTATTATTAATCTCATCATGCTTCCACTGACTATAAAGCAGACGCGCTCAATGATTGCCATGCAGGAGAAACAGCGCGCGATGGCGCCGAAGATGCAGGAGTTGCAGAAAAAGTATGCCAAGGACAAGCAGAAACTACAGGCAGAAACTTTCAAGCTTTGGAAAGAGCACGGTTTCAGTCCTGCAGGATGTATATCTCCGATGCTGCTACTTATCGTTCAGATGCCTATTTGGCTTGCTATTTATCAAGGAATCATGAATGCTCTGGCAACAACCCCGGAACGCATGGTAACGCTGTCAGGAAAGCTGTATTCGTGGTCCCCAGTTCAGGAAGGTGTACCTCCGGATAGAGTTTTTCTTGGTATAGACTTGGCCGAACCCAACTTTATGCTGGTGATTCTGGTTGGGATAACCATGTGGTTTACTCAGAAAATTTCAGCGACGCCGGCAATTGATCCCAAGCAGCAACAGATGCAGCAGATGATGCAGATGATGTTCCCTGTTGTCCTATGTGTGGTATTTATTAATTTTCCCAGCGGACTACCAATGTATATCCTGATTGCAAATATCATACGGATGATTGTCCAGTTCTCTATTACTGGCAGATGGACAGAGATTGGAACGCGATTATTGCGCAGACCTGCTCTTGCAACGCCTGGTGGGCAAGGGGTTGAGGTACCTCCGCCACCGGAGGATAAAACAGCAAAAGAGATTAAAGCAGCAGCCAAGAAAAACAAAATGACTACAGAGAAAGGTAAAGGTACTGGAGATGGAAGCTCGAGAAGCAAACGGAAAAACCGTAGAAGAGGCAGTTGAAACCGCATTATCAGAGATGGGGCTTAATCGCTCCGATGTAGAAATTGAAGTATTGCAGGAAGGAAAACGTGGTATTCTCGGATGGGGTGGTGAGGAAGCACTGGTGAAAGTTGTTCCGCTGGCATCTGCGGGAGAGGGGAAGAGCATGGAAGATGAGGGGAGCGTCAAACCGGTTGAGGCAGCGCCAGATAACAATGCAATTGGTGAAACAGCTAGAGATGTAATTGAGCAGATACTTTCCCTAATGGATGTCTCTGCGTCTGTTGAGATGACAATTTCTGATGGTGATGATATTCCACTGACACTCGAAATAAAAAGTGATGATCCGGGGATTCTTATCGGCCGACGTGGCCAAAGCCTATCAGCCTTGCAGTACATGGTGAACTTTATTGCGAGTCGAAAACACCAAAGTGGCGTCAGAGTGATTGTTGATGTAGCGGGATATCGTAAAAGACGCCAGGAAGAATTAGGTAATACAGCCTTGCGTATCGCAGATATGGTGAAATCCAAAGGACGTTCCATTATGTTGGAGCCGATGCTGGCCTGGGAACGGAGAGCAGTTCATATTACGCTCCGTGACGATTTGGATATTACTACTGGTAGTGTGGGTACTGGCGATCGTCGCAAGGTGGTTGTTTATCCGAAGAAACGAAGTTGAAGTGGAGATGTGCTAAGTCGGCCTCATGTTTCGCCCCATAGACAGCAAGCCCAAATTTCCTGCCCTAGAGGAGCAGATACTCAAGTTCTGGCAAGAGCAACGCATTTTCCAGAAGAGCGTTGAGCAACGCGAGGGTGCTCCTCTATATCAACTTTACGAAGGTCCACCAACAGTTAATGCTGCCCCCGGAATTCATCATGTGCTCTCTCGGGTATTCAAAGATGTTTTCCCACGTTACAAAGCGATGAAGGGGTATCACACTCCTCGTATTGCTGGATGGGATACACATGGATTACCGGTGGAATTGGGGATTGAGAACAAGCTCGGGTTTACTTCCAAAACAGAGATTGAATCCTATGGCATTGGAAAGTTCAATCAGCTATGCCGAGAAAGTGTGTCCAACAATATCGGGGACTGGGACAAACTAACTGAACGCATTGGTTTCTGGGTTGATCTGGATCACCCCTATATAACTTACAACAATAGCTATATCGAATCCTGTTGGTGGTTACTCAAGCAGCTCTGGGATAGGGACCTGGTCTATCAGGGTTACAGGGTGACTCCTCATTGTCCCCGTTGTGGTACGTCTCTGAGTTCACATGAAGTGGCTCTGGGTTACAAGGATGACACCCCCGATCCTTCGATTTTTGTTCGTTTCAAAATTGCCTCAGACATACCGTTTGAATCTGAAGCCAATTTACCGACTCATCTCCTTGCCTGGACCACTACTCCCTGGACGCTTACAGCAAATGTGGCATTAGCGGTCAATCCGGATGAAACATATGTATTGGTCAAGGCCGTTTCCTCGGAGGGAACGGCCGAGCAGCTCATCTTTGCCAAAGCACTTTTGGAACAGGTTCTGGGCCCTGATAGCTGGGAGATTCTGGAGGAGTTCTCAGGAGAGGAACTTGTTGGAATCGAATATGAGCGTCTCTTCGAACCGAAGCCTGATTTTGTAGTTGGTGGCGGAGAGTTACGCCAATACAATCGGGTGATTTTAGCCGATTTTGTTTCTATGGAAGATGGCACTGGAATTGTCCATATTGCCCCGGCCTATGGTCAAGAAGACTATGATATAGGCCAAGCTGAAGACCTGCCTATAATCCATACTGTGGACCTCGATGGGAACATGATGCCTTCGGGCAAGCCCTGGGAAGGCAAGTTTGTGAAGGAAGCTGACCCTCTTATTCTGGATGATTTGAAATCGCGCGGGCTCCTGCATCATCGAGAGACGATAAAGCACACTTATCCCTTCTGCTGGCGCTGTAATACCCCCCTTGTTTACTATGCCAAACCGTCTTGGTACATCAAAACTACTGCCAAAAAAGATGCCCTTATCAATGGCAACAATCAATTAAATTGGTATCCGGAGCATATCAAATATGGACGCTTCGGTGACTGGCTTCAGAATAATGTTGACTGGGCGTTCTCTCGGGAGCGATACTGGGGCACACCGCTACCAGTATGGCGTTGTGAGGCATGTGGGGAACTTGACTGCATCGGCGGGTTTGACGATTTGAAGGGTAAACCAGGTGTCGTTGGTATAATCGATGAGCCGGATTTCCATCGTCCATACATGGATGAGATAATCTTTACATGTCGATGTGGCGGTATCATGCATCGAGTACCGGAAGTCATTGATTGCTGGTTCGATTCCGGCGCCATGCCTATTGCCCAGATGCACTATCCTTTCGAAAATGGAACCTTGCTTACTGACGGACGTTTTCCGGCGGATTACATCTGCGAAGCTGTCGACCAGACACGAGGATGGTTCTACAGTCTCCATGCCATTTCGATGATTCTCTTTGATCAACCCTGTTTTCGCAACGTGATTTGTCTGGGCCACATTCTCGACGCCGAAGGCGAGAAGATGAGCAAATCGAAAGGGAATGTAGTCGAGCCCTGGCAGGTGATCAACGAGTTCGGAGCTGATGCCTTGCGCTGGTATCTGGTTACTTCGTCGCCTCCGGGAAATGTACGCAGGTTTTCTACCGATGCTATTCTGGAGTGTGTACGCCGATTTATGTTGACACTTTGGAATACATACTCCTTCTTTGTAACCTATGCTAATATCGATAAATTCGATCCCCGAACCGTCGAGGATCTGAAAAACCGGCCTGAACTGGACCGCTGGATTCTTTCAGAGTTGAACCAGCTTGTTGATGAGGTTGGTAATTCACTGGATAACTATGACGTTACCACTGCCGGAAGAAAGATCGAAAGCTTCGTAGATGATCTTTCCAATTGGTACATCAGGAGGAGCCGGCGGCGTTTCTGGAAGAGCGAAAACGATAATGACAAGCTATCTGCTCATGCCACGCTCTATGAATGCCTGACCACTTTGGCAAAGCTCCTTGCTCCGATTGCTCCGTTTATTGCTGATGAGATATATCAGAACCTGGTGTACACCTGTTATCCCGAGGCCCCACAGAGTGTGCATTTGGTTGATTTCCCAATAGCGGATCATTCCAAGATCGATAAACGATTATCTGCTGATACTGAACTAGTGATTAAGGCCACCAGTCTGGGACGCTCTGCCCGGAGCAAAGCCAGCATCAAAGTGCGCCAGCCGCTTGAAAAAGTGATCGTAAAAGTCAGAGTAAAATCGGAAGAACATGGATTGAAAGCACTGGAGCATCAAGTGCTGGAGGAACTGAACGTTAAATCTATGGTTTTTGCCACTGATGAAAGCGAGTTGGTTGATTACGAAATCAAACCTAATCTGACGTTGCTCGGACCCAAATATGGCAAAGAATTGGGTAAAATAAGAAACGGACTGGCGGAACTCGATTCTCATGAAATAGCGGCTAGTGTCAAAGAGGGAAGTGAAGTTCAGGTTTCAGGATTAAGCCTACTTCCAGATGAGATAATCGTGGCTACCAAACCAAAAGATGGAGTGGCTGTTGCCGAAGAAGGCGGTTATCTGGTTGGAATAACCACAGAAATCTCCACTGAACTTCTGGAAGAAGGTCTGGTGCGCGAGATAGTCCATCGTTTACAGAACATGCGGCGTTCTGCGGGATTTGACATTGCTGACCACATCGAAACCAGCTATCATGGCGACCAATCCATTGGTCAAGTCATGGTTAAATTTGCAGATTATATCAAACAAGAAACCCTGTCCAAAGAACTTAATGAAGGTGAACCTCCGAATGCAGCTTATGTGGAGGCCCACAAGATCGATGGGCATGAACTGACTCTTGCAGTTATTAGGTAGGTTTTACTCCAATTTGATCCTCGATTCTCGGGTCTACCCTCTTGACACAGATTAGCTTTCTGTTATACTTCTTCGTACCTAATATACGTTCATCAGATATCGCTGAACGTATATTGATCTAATTGACCTATTTTGCCGCTGGCTGAAATCCATGGTACTTCGTGAAAGTGATCGGCAGATGCGGATCAGTCACAAAAAACAACGTGATAAACAGTCTGGTGGAAATTGAGTAGAGTATTTGAGAAATTAGTCCCATAAATTTTGTGTTTTAACCATATGGAGCGTATAATATACTTAGACGGAGATATGGAACGTAGGGGGAGAGATGTCTAGCCGATTTGATAAATTCACAGAAAGAGCGCGGAAAGTTCTAGCGTTGGCTCAAGAAGAGGCCCAGCGCTTTAACCACAGCTATATAAGCACTGAGCACATTCTGTTGGGGATAGTGTCAGAAGGCTCCGGTGTGGGGACCAAGGTGTTGGGGAACCTCGGAGTGGAACTCTCGAAAGTTAAAACTGCGGTTGAATTTGTTATTGGCCGGGGAGAAAGCAAGAGTCAGGGTGAAGTTGGCCTGACCCCGAGAGCCAAAAAGGTGATTGAACTTGCGGTTGATGAGGCACGACACCTGAATCATAACTACATTGGTACTGAGCATCTGCTCCTGGGCTTATTACGGGAAGGCGAAGGAGTGGCTGCCGGAGTTTTGGAAAGTCTTGGTGTGAGTTTGGAGAAGGCACGCTCGGAGGTAACCCGTTTCTTGAGTGAGAGCTTACCTCAGGCTCGGGCCGGATCTGGGTCTGGAGCAAAAGCTGCTTCCACCAGTAAGACTCCTACACTGGATCAATTGGGAGTTGATCTCACTGAAGCAGCAGCCGCAGGCAAACTGGATCCCGTTGTTGGCCGTGAGAAAGAGCAGCAGCGTGTGGTTCAAATACTGAGTCGACGTCGCAAGAATAATCCTGTTCTGATCGGAGAGGCTGGCGTGGGCAAGACTGCCATCGCTGAGGCTATCGCTCATAGAGTCGCTTCAGGAGAGATACCGGAGACCCTGCGTGGAAAGAGACTGGTTACGCTTGACATTGGTGCCCTCGTTGCCGGAACCAAATACAGAGGTGAATTTGAAGAGCGTTTAAAGAAGGTCATTGCCGAAATAAAAGCGGCCGGGAATGTGATGCTCTTTATTGATGAGATACACACTTTAGTCGGGGCTGGCGCAGCAGAGGGGGCAGTCGATGCTTCCAGTCTTCTTAAACCTGCCCTGGCGCGCGGTGAACTGCAGTGTATTGGAGCAACTACTGCCAGTGAGTATCGGAAACATGTGGAAAAGGATCCCGCTTTAGAGCGGCGATTTGGATCTATTTTAGTTGAAGAACCTACAATCGAAGAGACTATTGAGATACTTCGCGGGATAAAATCGAGATATGAGGAGCACCATCAACTGACAATTAGTGACGAGGCTTTGAAGACAGCGGCAAATCTTGCTTCTAGATACATTCCAGATCGTTTCCTTCCGGATAAAGCCATTGATCTTATTGATGAAGCTTCCTCTCGGGTACGGATCTCAAACTTAACGCCACCGCTCCCAATAGCAGAACTGCAAAAAGCTCTTGAAACGGTTCGGAAAGAGAAAGAACAGGCTATTGGAAATCAGCAATATGAGTATGCTGCTGAAGTTCGTGACCGCGAACTGAAGTTGGAAGAGAAGATAACCAAGACACAGCAGGAATGGAAAGAAGAGCATGCTGAAATGCATATTGAGGTAGGCGAAGAGGATATCGCTGAAATATGTGCCATGTGGACCGGCATTCCTGTAACTAAACTGGCCGGAGATGAGACAGCCAGGTTACTTCAGATGGAGGAAGCCCTGCACAAACGCATTATCGGTCAGGATGAAGCTATCGAACTAATTTCAAAAGCAGTACGTCGAGCTAGAGCGGGACTCAAAGATCCCAAAAGACCGATTGGGGTATTTACCTTCCTGGGACCAACAGGTGTGGGTAAAACCGAGTTGGTACGGGCACTGGCCGAGTTCATGTTTGGTAGTGAAGACGCTCTGATTAGATTGGATATGTCGGAATTCATGGAGAGACACGCCGTATCGCGGCTTATGGGAGCACCTCCGGGATATATTGGATTTGAAGAGGGCGGACAGCTTACTGAGGCCGTACGGACCAAATCATATTCGTGTATACTTCTGGACGAGATCGAGAAGGCGCATCCGGATGTATTCAATATCCTGCTGCAGATATTCGATGATGGACATCTCACTGATGCCAAGGGAAGACGGGTTGACTTCCGTAATACCGTAATCATTATGACGAGTAACATTGGTGCTGAGACCATTAAGAAAGAAGGAACTATTGGTTTTGTCAGCAGGACAGACGAAACCAAGGTACAGAAACTCTCATATGAAAAGATGAGGGACAAACTTCTTGAAGAGATGAAAAGAAGCTTCCGCCCTGAGTTCATTAATCGATTGGATGGCACAGTTGTATTCCACGCGTTAACCAGGGAACATATTATACAGATAGTCGATTTGATGCTGTTCCAAGTCGGTATTCAACTCAAGGAACAGGGGATTGGCCTGGAGGTGACTACAGAGGCCAAAGAGCTTCTGGCTGAGAAGGGATTTGATCCCACTTTTGGTGCGCGCCCGCTGAGAAGGACAATCCAGAACATGATAGAGGACCCGCTTTCTGAAAAGATTCTTATGGGTGAGTACCATGATGGCGATACCGTGCATCTTGATCGAGAAGGCGAAGAGCTCGTGTTTAAAGGAGCGGCAGCGGTAGCGGGTTCATCCGCAGCATCATAGGTCGAAAGATATCCGAAATGATAAAAAAGGGGGAGCCAGATGAGGCTTCCCTTTTTTATATCCCGCTCGTATAATTAGGTAAATGGCCAAATCGCGAACCGTATTTGTTTGCCAGAACTGTGGGGCTGAGAGCCTGAAATGGGCGGGCCGCTGTCCGCAATGTGAAGAATGGAATAGCTATGCTGAGCAGGCAGTCAGCGTAGCCAGTATCGATATAACTTCATCTCCACCGCAAGAATTGAGTAGTATCTCGCTAGAAGATACCCCTCGTATGGTTTTGCAATTTTCCGAATTCAATCGAGTGTTGGGTGGGGGAATTGTCCCCGGCTCACTTATTCTCATCGGTGGCGATCCCGGAATTGGGAAATCTACACTATTGCTTCAAGTGGCGTCCTCTATTGCGGAGAACGAAGGCAAGATACTCTATGTCTCTGGTGAGGAATCGATTTCTCAGTTGAAATTGAGGGCAGATCGGTTGGACTTGAGTGGACAGGACCTTTTCACATTGCCGGAAACACGAATGGACGCTATACTGGATCGTGCTACAGAGTTGATGCCACGATTGGTAATCATTGATTCAATTCAGACTGTCTATCTAGAAGGTGCCGGGGCTGCGGGTAGTGTAAGCCAGATTCGTGAGTGTACCTGGCGACTTATGCTGTGGTCAAAATCAAACGGCATACCAGTATTCATCGTAGGACACGTTACAAAAGAAGGGGCAATTGCCGGGCCGCATCTTTTGGAGCACATGGTCGATGCTGTCCTGTATCTGGAAGGCGAGCGTTTCAGTGCCAACAGGATCCTTCGCAGCGTGAAGAACCGGTTCGGATCGACTAATGAAATAGGCATATTCGAGATGAGAGACCGGGGTCTTTTCGAAATAACCGACCCATCTCAAGCACTTCTATCGCAACGCACCGAGGGCAGTATTGGATCTGTGATCGTTCCTACACTCGAGGGAACCAGACCTCTTTTGGTGGAAATCCAGGCTTTGACCAACCCAACCAGTTTTGGTGCGCCACGCCGCACGGCCAATGGGATTGATTTTAATCGACTGGTACTCGTTGCGGCTGTTCTATCGAGGCGGGGAGGTATTTCACTTGCCAATCAAGACATCATTGCCAATGTTACCGGTGGTATCAAGGTCAACGAGCCAGCAGTTGACCTGGGATTGGCATTGGCAGTTGCTTCAAGCTTCCGTGGAAAGCGAGTCAATCCCGGGATGGTTGCTGTAGGGGAAGTAGGTTTAAGCGGCGAATTGAGACCAGTCTATCAACTGGACCGGCGTATTGGGGAAGCAGCTAAGCTTGGATTTGAGACCTGTATGTTGCCTGCCTCGATCCCATCCGGTTTTTCAGTACCTGATGGAATCAGTTTACTAAAAGTTCGGACGCTGTCCGAGGCAATCAAGACAGCTTTCAGTTAGCTTCTTGGAATCCCAAATAAGTCTCCCCAATTATCAATTTGAATTCCCCATGGCAATCTGTGTTATAATGATTAATAGCCACGTAAACCAAGGATATGCGCTGCAGAGATGCCGCCGGACCTTTCTACGAGGGACGGGCGGTTTTTTTGTTGTAACAGCAGGCTCTTACTTGTAAAAAAGGGTCCGCTGTTGAAAGCAACAGAGGACCCTGGTCCGCGAGGATCAGGTAATACAGTGGACTTTTAACGACGCAAGTAGGAGTTTAATGACAGACGAATTTACCCAATTGGGTCTGCATCCGCAGCTGGTGCAGGCCGTAAGTGATCTTGGCTATACCACCCCAACACCCATTCAGTCGGAAGTAATCCCATTAATGCTGGACGGCCACGATGTGATTGGCCAGGCCCAGACAGGCACCGGTAAAACGGCTGCTTTTGCATTACCTATTCTTCAAACTCTAGAACGAGACCAGCGTTGTGTTCAGGCTCTTGTGCTGGCTCCCACCCGTGAACTGGCAAACCAGGTAGCACAGGCGACACTTGAATACGGCAGTTGCCAGAAAGTGCGCGTGCTGGCAGTATATGGCGGACAGCCGTATAGCAGGCAGATCAGCCGGCTCAGACAGGGTGTGGATGTCGTGGTGGGAACACCTGGGCGCTTGCTGGACTTGATAGAGAAGAGAGAACTCAATCTAACTTGTGTAAGCACCGTCGTCCTCGATGAAGCAGACGAAATGCTCAGCATGGGTTTTATCGATGATATTAAAGAGATTCTAAGTGAAATCCCATCTGAACGTCAGACCGCTCTCTTTTCCGCCACTATATCGGCGGAAATCCGTAGTTTAGCTGATAAATACATGCATTCTCCACAGTCCGTCACCATCAAAAGTAAACAGCTCACTGTGGATACTGTTGATCATCGATATTGTCTGGTCAACAAAGAAGACAAGCTGGCGGTTCTCACCCGATTCTTTGAGGTTGAGGATATCACCAGCGCGCTTATTTTCGCAAGTACGCGTGTTGGTACCAGCGATTTGGTGAATGAGTTGATGGGACGCGGCTTTCCCGCCGAAGCCTTAAATGGCGACTTGAACCAGCAGACTCGAGAACAGGTTTTGAATCGCTTTCGGTCTAATCAAAGCACCGTACTGGTGGCTACCGATGTAGCAGCCAGAGGGTTGGATATTGACGATATTTCACATGTGTTCAACTATGATTTGCCGATGGACCCGGAAATGTATGTGCATCGCGTTGGGCGCACGGGGCGTGCCGGGAAAACGGGCATTGCCATTTCGCTGCTTACCACCAAAGAAATGTGGCGCTTGCGCCGGATCGAAGGATTCACTAAACAGAAGATCACTCAGATAAAAATTCCTACGGTGGAAGAAATCGAAGAGCGCCGGGAAGCACAATTAATGGAACAACTAACGGTCTGGCTGAAGCGGGGCCGATGCCACAAAGAACGGCAGATAGTGACCGAACTGGCTGAAGCGGGGCAAGATCCGATTCAGATTGCTGCGGTAGCTTTGAAAATGTCCCGGGCGGAGGAGAAGCAGCGTCCTATCGCACCGGTTGGCGAGGTGCAGGAAGGGCGTCCACGGAAAGCCAAGCGCGAGGTTAAACGGGATAGAAATGGAAATGGCCATAATAGTACGAACGATTCTCATGAGAAGGGGATGGTACGGCTGACTCTCAGTGCAGGCAAGGCGCATGGCGTTCGTCCTGCTGATGTTGTGGGCACGATAGCCTATCATGCAGACATTCCCGGGCATACCATTGGCGAGATAAGTATCCTCGATAGATACACCCTGGTTGATGTGCCGCAGCAGTATGTGCCCCAGACACTGGCCAAGGCCGGTAAATATCGAATTCGGAAGAACGCCGTTACTTTGGAGCTTGCATGAACAGCGAGCTCCGTATGTTATGTGAGAAATCCATGAGCAGTGAGAACATCCGCAATGTAGCCATCATAGCGCACGTTGATCATGGCAAGACTACGCTGGTCGATCAGCTTTTGCGCCAGAGTGGCCAGTTCCGCCAGGGCGAACTTGCTGGTGACCTGATCCTTGACTCCAACCCCCTCGAACGTGAGCGTGGGATCACAATTCTGGCCAAAAACTGTGCTATCGACTATACCGATCGCAAAGGACGGGAACTGCACATAAACATCATTGATACTCCGGGCCACGCCGATTTTAGCGGTGAGGTCGAGCGAGTACTCAGGATGGCTGATGGCGTTCTGCTGCTGGTCGATGCCTTTGAAGGCGTCATGCCGCAGACACGTTATGTTCTCTCCAAGGCGCTCTCGATGGGCCTGAGACCGGTGGTGGTGATCAACAAGATGGATCGTCCGGATGCCCAACCAAACGATGTGCTCAACGAGGTTTTTGATTTACTGGTGGACCTGGGGGCTGATGACCATACCCTTGATTTCCCCACCATCTACACATCCGCGCGTGATGGGTGGGCGGCAGCTAATCCGGATGAGCAGAATTCTTCAGATATCCATGATGTGTTCGATGCGATCATCGAATATATCCCTGCTCCGCAGCTTGATGCTGATGCGCCACTACAGGCACTGATAACTACACTGGATTATAACGATTACGTTGGGCGAATCGGCATTGGGCGTGTGTTCGCCGGGACGTTGAATTCCGGAAAAGATATCATCGTTATCGATCGTGAAGGTAACCATTCCAAGCAGAGAATCAGCCAACTTTTTCGATTTGAGGGCTTAAGCCGCAAGGAAGTGGACCGTATTGATGTCGGGGATTTATTTGCAGTAGTGGGTCTTGATAAGTTCGATATTGGAGATACCATCGCTGATATCGATCACCCGATCCCGTTGTCAACTGTGGACATGGACGAGCCCACTATCCACATGACGTTTCGCATCAACGATGGTCCATTCAGTGGCCGTGATGGCAAGTACGTTACCGGTCGGCAGATACTGGATCGGCTGCGAAAGGAATTGAAATCCAATGTGGCTCTTCGTCTGGAAGAGAGAGGCGACGAATTCATTGTCTCGGGCCGGGGAATTCTTCATCTGGGCATACTGCTGGAGAACATGCGCCGGGAGGGCTACGAATTGACTGTGGGCAAGCCGGAAGTCATTTATCGAGAAAAGGATGGTAAGCTGCAGGAACCGCTGGAGCTGCTAGTGGTTGATGTGCCCAACGAAAGCACGGGAGCCGTCATGCAACTCCTCGGAAATCGGCGGGCCGAGATGGCCAACATGGAGACTTCAGATACCCGTACTCATATCGAATTCAAAGTGCCTGCCCGCGGACTGATTGGTTTGCGCTCAAAGCTACTGACTGCTACTCAGGGAGAAGCGGTCATGCACCACCGTTTCTTCGAATACGGTGATTTTCGGGGAGAGATTCCCGGCAGAACCAGTGGTGTGCTCGTTGCTGCTGGTACAGGCAATGTAACCACATATGCTCTTGACCAGCTTGCGGATCGGGGCACCCCGTTTGTTGAACCGGGGGATGCGGTATACGCAGGACAGATCGTCGGGGAACATTGCAAGGACAAGGATCTTGAAGTGAACATCATTCGGCAGAAAAAACTCACCAATGTGCGTGCCGCAGCCAAAGACGCTGCCATTGTACTGAAGACCGCATGGAGACCGGAACTGGAGGCGGCGCTGGAGTATATTGAGAGTGATGAATTGGTGGAACTGACTCCTCAGTCGATACGCTTACGCAAACGATTCCTCAGGGAAGCTGACCGCCGCCGGGCAACGAAGAAAGTTTCTCGTTAAGACCCACCAGCCAGTGTTGCTCTGGTGCCTATTTCCCCTTGAATTTGGGCTCGCGTTTCTCAAAGAAGGAGTTGACTCCCTCCAGGAAATCCTCGGTGCGCATCAGAGTTCCCTGAATGAATATTTCGTAGTCCATTTGAGATCGCAGATCGGTTTCGTTCATCCCTTTGTATAGAGCCTTCTTGGCCGTTCTTACAGCAAGCGGGGGATTCTGAGCGATTTTCTGAGCAAGTTCCTCTGTTCTGGACATCAGTTTGTCAGGGGGAACCAATTCATCCACCATTCCAATCTTGTCTGCTTCCTTGGCATCGATTACGTCGCCGGTGAACATGAGCTTGGCTGCGATGCCAGGACCCACCAGCCGCGGTAGCAAATACGTTCCGCCGAGATCGGGTATCAAGCCTCGCTTTACAAACGCCATAGAAAAACGTGCATCATCTGTCGATATCCGAATATCGCACGCCAACGCAACCGAAAGACCTGCACCCGCAGCTACCCCATGAATAGCAGCGATTACCGGCTTGCTCAGTTTCCGGATATTTTCCACTGCTGTCAGCAGGCTTGTTTCACCGGTCAACACTCGTCCGAAAGTCGTTTCCAGAAGGGGAACTTTGTTCTCAGCCATCTCCTTGAGGCGGCTAACATCAGCTCCCGACGAAAAGGCTCTTCCAGCGCCGGTAATTATCAATACGTGGACATCATCATCACTATCCATACTCTCAATTGCGTTAGAAGCTTCCTCTGCCATTAGCGGATTCCAGGCATTCATCACTTCCGGTCGATTAAGCGTCAGTATTGCGATTCCGTCCCGTTTATCAATTGTGATTGTTTCATATGTCATAACATCGTTCCTCCTACGTCGGCACAGTTCTCAGCTTTCAGGGATCAGGCTCAGAAGTCAGTCTTTCTCAATGATCTTCGTAAACCGTTGAGCATCCGACCTATCTCTGCTGTTTTGTCTAATATGTTTTTCGTTTGATTCACATTGAGATAATCCAGGCGCTGAGCAATCTGAACAAGGGTTTCCACCTCTGCAAGAGATCCGTAAGCAATGGATATGTGTTGAAGAAACTCTTTTGTATGTTGTCGGGCTCGTCCTTCGGCAATATTAGCTGGAACTGATACTGCTGCCCGTTGCAATTGACTGGTCAGGCCATAGACTTCGCTTTTCGGGAATCCTTTCGTTGATTGATAGCAATCTACCACCAAATCCATTGCTTTTTGCCATACCTCCAAGTCTCGATAGCTCTGGGTGTTCATCCAATAACTCTGACCCCTGACGACTGACCCCCATCTCTTGGGTGCCAGAGTCATGATATTCGGGAGTGGTATCTAGTGTCAAGAGTGTTGCCGTAGTCACTTGCGAATGCTAGAATTAACTCTGGCACTCTTTTCAGGGGGTTGATCGTGGCAGAAAAAGTGGTATTGGCGTACAGTGGTGGATTGGATACGTCGGTGGCTATCAAATGGATTGCTGAAACGTACGATTGCGAAGTAATTGCGCTGGCAATTGATATCGGGATGGAAAAAGATTATCCTTCCATCCAAAAAAGAGGATTGGACGTAGGTGCTGTCAAGTCGTTAGTTATCGATGCGCGAGAAACCTTCGCCAAAGAATTCGTATTTCCTGCGCTACAAGCTAACGCTTTATACGAAGGCGAATATCCTTTAGCAACTGCTCTGGCTCGGCCCCTGATTGCGAAACTGCTAGTCGATACAGCCCATCAAGAAGGAGCTACGGCTGTTGCCCACGGTTGTACTGGAAAAGGGAATGATCAAGTGCGGTTCGATGTTAGCATCAATGCCCTTGATCCAAAGCTAAAGATTATTGCTCCGGCTCGTGAGTGGGGAATGACGCGCGAAGAAGAAATCGCTTATGCTAAAAAGCATGGAATCCCGATACCGGTAACTTCTGAGAGCCCGTACTCGGTTGACGAAAATCTTTGGGGTCGGAGTATTGAATGTGGCGTGTTGGAGAATCCCTGGACTGAGCCTCCGCAAGATATCTACGGATACACGAAATCTGTTCAAAATGCCCCGGATGAGCCTAGATACGTAGAAATTGAATTTGAAAAAGGTATGCCTGTTAGCCTCGATGGCGAGAAGATGGATGGTGTTTCTCTGATAGATCGAATAGCGGAATTGGCTGGAGAACATGGAGTAGGGAGAATAGATAATCTGGAGAATCGACTTGTAGGAATAAAATCGCGCGAGATATATGAAGCTCCGGCGGCTACGGTATTGCTGAAAGCGCATCGGGCACTTGAATCACTGGTGCTTTCCAGGGATCAACAGCGATTCAAGGAGATCGTAACACAGACATACTCCAATCTTATCTATGACGGATTGTGGTTCGGCGCCTTGCGATACGATCTGGATGCCTATGTGAAAAGCTCACAGCGATTCGTCACTGGTATGGTGAGAGTAAGGTTGCATAAAGGGAGCGCAGTTGTGGCAGGGCGGAAATCGTCCTATTCATTATATGATTTGAGTTTGGCTACCTATGATGAAGGCGATGTGTACGATCAGAGCGCAGCGCTGGGATTCATTCACATCTGGGGTTTGCCAGTGACTACTCAAGCGCGGGTGCAGCGTAGGGAATTAACTGAATAATTTAAGGAGTTGTCGTTGTCATACTCATATACTGTATTTGATACTGAATTCGGATGGATGGCGATTGTCGCTTCTGAAAAGGGACTCTGTAGACTTACCCTCCCCCAACCAGCAGCCGACAAAGCATTGGTTCTTATATCCGATTTGCTTCCACATGCTACTGTAAACACAGGGATATTTCGTGAATTGGTCTTTCGACTGGGTCTTTTTTTTGAAGGTGAAAAAATTGATTTTCCCGATGACTTAGATTTGCGAAATGCCACACGTTTCCAAAAGGATGTCTGGAGATTAACTTCTTCCATACCATACGGGGAAACACGTACATACGGATGGATCGCAAGCAAGTTGGGAAAACCTGGCAGTGTACGAGCGGTAGGACAGGCCATGGCAAGAAATCCATTGCCTATTATAGTACCGTGTCATCGCATAGTAGGAAGCAACGGGTCACTCGGTGGTTACAGCGGTGGGTTGGAGCTGAAAAAGAGATTGCTTGAATTGGAATCGACAGGGAAGGGATAGTCGATCTTACTTACCGTTTCCCCAACGTTCTATCTTACCAGTAACCCTTCTTCTCCAACCAGTTCAGCCAATTGCTGATGGAGGTCTGGACAGTAGCTCGTTCGTAGACTTGGCAGATTCATCATGATAGTCCCAACTCCGTTGATGATAGCAAGCTGTACGTTGTCTTGACCAGGGAATTGCTCGAGGATCTTTAAAACCTGCCGTAATCGAGATACGTCAGCATCTTCATCATTCGTTTGGGCTATACTAATAGTGAGTGAGTGCGTCCGTGGCACAGGCGGTGCAGACGGCGCCCACGGAATCTCCACTCCGGTCTCATAGGCGATAACATCTTTACATGTAAGCTGCACTCGATTACCTCGCATGTTGACCTTTCCACATAATAAAAGGGTATTCCCCTCTTCCCAGAGTTCTTCAGTTCGTTCGAACACCTCAGACCATGCAGTGACTTCAATATCTCCCCCCAGATCTTCGAGAACAGCGCCGACGAAAGGTTTACCGTTGCGAGTAGTGCTTTTTCGTGCAGAAGAAACCATGCCAACTATGGTTACCTCATGTCCAGCCATTTCTTCATCTATTTGCCCGCAAAAAGCAGTGACTTTATCGCCAAGTTCCTTGGTAGCTGATACCAGCGGATGTGCCGAAATGTAAACTCCGAGTAGTTCCTTCTCCCAGTTCAAAGCTTCGCTATTAGGTATTTCGATGTTTTCAAGCTCAAGAACCGGCAATGGTGCCGTGGCGCTTTCTCCCCACAGGTCGAACATAGTAACCTGTCCGCTCTCTTTTATTTGCTGTTCTTGTTGGGATAGTTTGAGAATGCGATCCATGCCTCCAAGAAATGCACCACGATCTCCGAGAGAGTCCAAGGCTCCCACTTTTATAAGACATTCAAGAGCTCGTTTATTTAAGCCACGAAGGTCTGCCCGACGGCAAAAATCTTCTATCGATTTGAATGCCCTGTCCTTTTCTTGCGCGGTAATGATCGATTCAATAGCAGCTTCTCCAACGTTCTTGATAGCGGCTAATCCAAAACGAATGGTCTGTGATTCATCTTCGCCCTTTTCGATGATAAAGGACTGCTTACTTTTGTTCACATCGGGCGGAAGGACTTGTATTCCTAATCTGCGACATTCAGCCACGGCAGATGAGACTTTTTCCGAATTTCCCATATTCGTGATGAGAAGAGCGGTCATAAACTCCGCCGGATAGTTGGCCTTGAGGTAGGCGGTTTGATAGGCGATCATCGCATAACTGGTGGCGTGAGCTTTATTGAAGGCGTAGCCCGCGAATGGTTCGATCAAGCTAAACACCTCTTCGGCTATCTTGTTGGAGAAGCCGTTATTCTTTGCTCCGGCGATGAAGCCTTCTCGCTCCTTTTCCATGATCTCTGCTTTTTTCTTTCCCATGGCTTTGCGGACGATATCCGCTTGTCCCAACGTATAGCCGGCAAATGTCCGGACTATCTGAAGAACCTGGTCTTGATAGACAATTACACCATATGTCTCTTCCAGTATCTCTTCGAGGGCAGGATGAGGGAACTCCACCGGTATCTTCTTGTGTTTGGAACCGATGAAAGTAGGAATATGATCCTTGGGTCCGGGACGATAGAGGGCCACCATTGATGCGATGTCACTGAAGTTGTTGGGTTTCAATTCCTTTATATAGCGCCGCATGCCGACACCTTCAAGCTGGAACACACCGGCGGTTTCTGCAGCGGAAAGGAGTTCATAGGTTTTGGTATCATCGAGGGGGATTTGCTGGAGATCGATCTCAATTCCAGTGGTTTCAGCGATGATCTCCCTGGCTTTCCCCAGAATAGTGAGATTAGCGAGTCCCAGGAAATCCACCTTAAGAAGACCGATCTTTCCCACTTCTTCCATCGGCAATTGGGTTGTGGGGAGAGCATTCTCATTGCTGCCAGTAGGACGCTGCAGCGCCACGTTTTCCATTAGAGGATCGCTGGAGATGACGACCCCGGCAGCATGGGTTGATGCGTGCCGCGCTACTCCCTCCAGCCGAATTGCGGTATCGACGAGTTTTTTGATTTCTCCATCACCGCCATACATGTTGTTGAGTTCAGGAACCTCTTTAATAGCATCTGGAAGGTTGCTTCCAATCGGTGGAATTAGTCGAGCTACCGAGTCAACAAGTCCATATGGCATGCCCAACGCCCGTCCCACGTCTCGCAATGCTGCTTTGGCACCAAGTGTTCCAAATGTTATGATCTGAGCTACGCGGTCCGATCCATACCTTCGAGATACATACTGGATTACCTCGTCACGGCGATTGTCCTGAAAATCGAAGTCGATATCCGGCATCTCTTTGCGTTCCACGTTGAGAAAGCGTTCGAAAACGAGCTTGTGCCCCAGTGGTTCAATATCAGTGATGCCAAGACAATACAGGACCAGGCTGGCGGCAGCGCTTCCCCTGACTCCAAAGAGGATTTTTTGCTTCCTGACAAAATCAACGATGTCCCAGCACACAAGGAAATAGTTTGCGAATTCGGTCTTCTTTATAACATCGAGTTCGTATATTAGCCGTTCTTTGGCTTCTTCAGAGGCATCAGGGCATCGCTCTGCCAGCCCTTTCCAGCAGAGATCGGTCAGGTATTCATCGGGTGTTTTGTCTTTAGGAATCTCGATTTCCGGGAGATGAAGTCGCCCGAACTCCAGGTTCAGTTCACACATATCAGCAATGCGGCCAGTATTCTCAATGGCCTCGGGGCATTCAGCGAACAACTCTGCCATCTCTTGAGGACTTCTGAGATAGAAGGAATCGTCGGCCATTCTCATGCGTTTTTCATCATGAACTGTATTATTTGTCTGAATGCAAAGCAGGATATCGTGAATAGGAGCGTCCTCTTTTTCGACGTAATGAGTATCATTTGTTGCCACTAACGGTATGTCCAGCTTTTTGCTCATAGCAACGAGCGCTTTGTTGACCTGAATCTGTTCCGGGATACCGTGATTCTGAATTTCAAGATAGTAATCGCCGAAGATTTCTTTATACCATTTGGCTGCCTCTTCGGCATCCTGAAGGCGACCATCTTGGATTAGTCTTGCGGGTTCTCCCTGAAGACAGGCGGAAAGGGCGATTAGTCCCTCATGATGTTGGGCCAGCAATTCTTTATCCACTCTGGGTTTGTAGTAAAATCCTTCGAGGAAGCCCTTGCTGCTTAGTTGGAGCAGGTTATGATAACCGACTTCGTTTTTGGCAAGGACAACAAGGTGATATGCGGACTTTTCTGTTGGTGTGCGTGAGCTTCGTTCATTGGGTGCTACATACAGCTCGCATCCGAGGATTGGTTTGATCCCAGCTTCATTGGCTTTGAGATAGAACTGGATGATGCCATAGACGGAGCCGTGATCGGTTATAGCCAGGCTTTCCAAACCAAATTCCTTGGCTTTTTCAATAAGCCGAGGAATACGACACATGCCGTCTAACAGGCTGTATTCTGTGTGAACGTGAAGATGGGTGAATGGCATAAGTAAAATTCCAAATATCAAATACTAAATGTCAAAAAACCTCTGTGCCCTCTGTGGCTGAAATTATCTTTCGAGGAGCGCCTGAACAAAATTCTCTGCGTTAAAAGGAGAAAGGTCTTCAGGTTCTTGCCCTGTACCAAAAAACACAATAGGTATCTTGAGTTCATCTGCGATACCCAGCACAACTCCTCCTTTGGATGTGCTATCGAGTTTGGCTAGAATGACAGCATCTACATCGACTGCCTCGGTGAAGTACTTTGCCTGGCTTAATCCGTTCTGACCAGTATTGGCATCCAGAACTAAGAGTACCTGAGGTTTTATTTCGGATCTTTCAATAATTCGTCTGACTTTTTTAAGCTCTTCCATCAAGTTGGATTTAGTTTGGATTCGCCCTGCGGTATCAACGATGAGGAACTCAGCCTTACGTTTCTTGGCTGCTTCCAGGGCATCAAATACAATAGCTCCCGGGTCACCACCTGGCTGGCTGGCGATTACTTCGACATCAAGACGCTTGCCCCAGTACTTGAGTTGATCTATAGCTGCTGCCCGAAATGTATCACCGGCCGCCATCATCACATGTTTACCATCTTCTTTCAAACTGTGGGCCAGTTTTGCAATCGACGTAGTCTTGCCAGTACCATTCACCCCGACAACCAATATGACCGCTGGATTTCCGGCTGACAAAGCAAAGGATTTCTCTGACGAAGACTCAAGTATCTTAACCATTTCGTCAGCTAGCGCTTGTTGTACTGCGGATGATTCTTTGAGGTTCTCTGCTTTAACCCGATCCTTTGTTCCTTCGACGATCTTTAACGAAGCACTGACTCCCACATCTGCAGCTATAAGAACTTCTTCCAAGTCGTCCCAGAGACTATCATCAAATTCCGGACGATCGAATATGCTATTTATCTTTCCAAGCCAGGTTTCGCGTGTACGTTCCAGGCTGTCTTTGGTTTTCTTAAATATGTTAAACAAGGCCCTCTTCTCCTTCTAACTTCTGCAATGCATCCCTGGCCGCTTCTTTTTCAGCTCTGCGCTTACTCTTTTCTTTGCCACGGCCCAGAAGGGCATCATCAACAAGTACTTCAACTGTAAATTCTCTTTCATGGTCCGGACCACTTGAATCGACTGTGCGATAAACCGGGGTTGACTGCCGCTGTGATTGCATGATTTCCTGTAACTTTGACTTCGGATCTTTTCTCAGTTTCTCTTCGACAGTGGGTTCGAATTCGTCGCTAAGTAGTTGTACCACGAATCCCCTGGCTATCTCGGTTCCTTGATCAATGAGGACTGCACCGATTACAGCTTCCATAGCACAGGCAAGGTTCCTGCGCTTGAGGCGCCCCCCGCTCTCATCCTCCCCCTTCCCGAGGTAGAGATACTTACCCAAATTCAGGGAACGGGCAACGCGAGCCAGTGTGTCTGTTCGAACCAGTGCGGATCGAAGCTTCGTCAGATTGCCTTCGTGGAAATCGGGGTAATCCCGGTAGAGCTTATCGGCGACAGCAAGTCCCAGAAAGGCATCACCCAAAAACTCAAGCCGCTCATTTGATTCAAGAGAGAAGCCTTCGGGGGCTTCATTCAAATAGGATCGATGAACGAGCGCTTGCTGAAGGAGGGTCGTGTCTTTAAACGAAACACCAAGTATCTCTTGCAGGGAGTCAGGTTCAGTCAAAGTTCAATCCGAAATAGACATTGATTCGATTATCATCATAAGCACCATGGTTTTGACTGTCAAGGGACGCTAAAATACCTGCGTTGGCAAACCATGATAAAAAAGATTTGGAAATTCCAATAGTCAAATCTCAAGTTCCAACAAATGAAATCCCCAATACCCGTTTGGATCATTGGTTATTCAGTCATGAAGGTTTATTTGGAAATTGATGTTTGAATTTTGTGATTTCTGGATTATTGAATGCTATAGCAACCATCCACAACCATCGCATGGCCAGTGGTGTAGGAAGCCGCATCAGAACAAAGCCAGACAATGGCATTGGCTATTTCCTCGGGTTCAGCCAGCCGCCCAATTGGAGTTGCAGCCATCAGCGTTTCGAAAATCTCTGGCATCTCCTTCATAACATGGTCAAGTATGGCTGTTCGCGTATTTCCAGGGCATACGGCATTGACTCGGATATTCTCTGTGACGTATCCCAGTGCTGTCGATTTGGTCAAGCCCACAACTCCGTGTTTACTGGCAACATATGCAGGAACGTTTTGATGTGCCACAACACCCATTGTGGAAGCGATGTTCACAATAGCTCCCCCGCCCTGCTTTTGCATTTGCGGAATCTGATACTTGAGTCCCAGAAATACACCGGTGAGATTGATGCCAATAACTCGATCCCAATTTTCTTTAGTGCATTCAGTTGTTATTGCACTATCTCCATCTATGCCTGCATTGTTGACCGCACAATCAATTCTGCCGTAGCTCTCAACCGTCTTGGCAACCATCATTTGGACTTCTGACTCTTGCGATACGTCAGCCTTAACGAAAGTGGCTTCACCACCAGCCTCTTTGATCATCTTAACGGTTTCTTCACCACTTTCAACCATGATATCGGCTACCATGACTTTGGCACCTTCTTTGGCAAATACCAGTGCCGCAGCCCTCCCAATTCCAGAACCTGCCCCGGTGACCAGGGAGACTTTTCCTTCAACTAGCCCCATATCGATAACCCCCTTTTTGGTTTATAAATGTAATTTGGACTATTTGGGGCATATTCTACTCTGTTTTAGTGGGGTAATCAACCTTTGTAAAAAAGTTCGATTGTATGCTGGGCATGTAAAGCTACAGCACTTGACAAGACACACCCTAAAAAGGCAAAATCAGGTAGTCTGGGCAAAAATCCTCCCCAAAATCATGGATATATTCCGAAGGAGATCAGTTGATGAGTGAAACCGTCCCGCAAGAAGCACTCGATATGGTCGGCAAAGACCTGGTCCCACCACTCACATTTGAAGTGGAAAAGGGAGCCATCAGAAAGCTGGCCGAGGCAATCGATGACCCTAATCCTCTTCATACAGATGCTGAATATGCCAAAAAGAGTAAATATGGCGCAAATATTGCTCCATTGCTGATGGTGACTACACTGGGAGCACCGGAGTTGCAGGCAGCGCTGATGACCAAAATCCCGATAGGTCCCAAAAAGAATGGAATCGTAAAAGGTTTCGATGTTGATTTCTTCCAGCCCCTTAAAGCAGGCGATGAGATAACCGTTACTTGCAAAGTAGCCGATATCAGCGGCAAAGAAGCCAAGATAGGGTTCATGATCAATATCACCACTGTAAGGGAATTCAAAAACCAGAACGGCGAAGTCATCGCCAGGGAAACAATGGCAGCCGCCAGGTGGTAGGAACAGGAGGAAATGCAAGAAATGGCACAGATTTACTATGAAGATGTAGAAGTTGGAGCCGAACTACCTGCCATGACCAAGAAGCCCACCACTCGGCAACTGGTCAAATGGGCCGGAGCATCTCAGGACTGGAACGAGCTTCACTACGATAAAGACGCTGCCAAAAAAGGTGGCCTGCCCGACGTAATCGTGCAGGGGCACCTCACTTCATCCTTCCTGGCACAGTTGATCACCGACTGGATGGGCGAGGACGGATTTGTGAAAAAGCTGGAAGTAAAATGGAAACAGTTCCACTTTCCGGGGCAGGAAGTTCTTTGCAAAGGAAAGATAGCTGAAAAACTTGGCGAAAACACTGTGCTGGTTGATATCTGGACCGAAGTGGACGGCACGGTATATGCGCCCCACAAAGCAACTGTTGTTCTGCCCTCAAAAGGGTAAGGACCTGGTCAATTAAGGTTATTAAATTTAGGAGGATTTTAATGGGAGATTCATTACAAGGCAAAGTAGCTGTAGTCACCGGTTCCGGCAGGGGAATCGGGCAGGCTGTCATTAAGCAACTGGCATCGGAAGGCGCCAAAGTTGTGGTAAACGACATGGGAGCCAGCCTCGACGGCACAGGCACGGAAGGCGGACCTGCGGATCAGACCGTTGCCGAAATCAAGGAAGCAGGTGGAGAGGCAGTAGCCAACACTGATAATATCGCCACCAAAGAGGGGAGTGAAAACCTGATCAAGACCGCTGTCGACAGCTTCGGCAGAATTGATATCGTGGTCAACTGCGCCGGTATCCTGCGCGACAAAATGATCCACAAAATGGAATGGGAAGATTTCGATGCGGTGGTCAAGGTTCACCTCTATGGAACGTTCGGCACTATTCGAGCAGCCATGCCTTACATGAGAGAACAGGGATTTGGACGTATCATCAATTTCTCATCCATCGGCGGCGGCGGTGGCGGACCGTTGGGTAATCCCGGCCAGGCTAACTACACCGCAGCTAAAGCAGGAATCATTGCACTTTCGCGAACCACTGCTATGGAAGGCGGGAGAAAGAATATCACCTGCAACGTTATTTTCCCGGCAGCCAAAACCCGCATGGGTTGGAGCGATCAACTAGAGCAGGCCTGGGATGCCAGAGCCGCTCAGGGAATTGTGGATGCAACTACAGTTGTTCTGGACAAGATGAAGGCCGGCGAACTTATGCCGGAGGATAACGCGCCGATAGTGGCTTATTTGGCTTCAGAGGAAGCCAAAATGATCAACGGTTGCGTCTTCCACATCTTAGGCCGGGAGATCAGACTTTACGGCGAAATGATGCCGGAGAGAACAATCTTCAGCAAAGGCGACCGCTGGACGGTTGAGGAACTCCAGAAGACCGCACCGCGACTGGTGACCTACGGACTCTAGATTCAATCGAGAAGCAGACTTGGAAACTTGAAGCGGGGCCCTAGAGCCCCGCTTCTTTTGTTTTCTGGTGTAAAAGCGACCAAGGGCGAGAGTGAAACACGATGCATAATACTTGCTATCTACTATGTTTTGGGGTAGAGTTTGAATAGACTCGTTTATCTATTAATTTACCAAATCATTCGCCTTAAAAAGGATGTCCGAAATTGGCAAAGCTCTCAATAATTGTTCCCACTTATAATGAGGTAGAGAGCCTCCCCTTTCTTGCTGATAGAATCCATTCCTGTTTGTGTGAATTCGACTACGAATTAATCGTAGTCGATGATAATAGCCCGGATGGGACTGGAGCACTGGCAGAAGAGCTAGCCCGGGAGAAGCCTATCAAGGTGGTTCATCGCGAGGGCAAACTGGGATTGGCTTCAGCTGTCATCGATGGTTTTAACCATGCTTCGGGAGATGTGCTGGGCGTAATAGATGCCGACTTGCAGCATCCGCCGGAACATATTCCTGAGCTGTTCCGGGCGATAGATGGTGCCGATATAGTAATAGCAAGCAGGTATGTAGATGGTGGTGGAGTAGAGGGTTGGACCATAACAAGGGAATTCATTTCGCGAGGGGCGAAGTTTGCCCCTCAGTTCCTGTTTGCCAAGATCAGAACTGTAAAAGACCCCCTTTCAGGCTTCTTCCTTTTCAGAAAAAAGGCGATTGAGGATATTGAGTTAAATCCAGTCGGATACAAAATATTGTTGGAGATATTAGTAAAGGGTAATCATAATGGGATAGCAGAAGTCCCTTATGTTTTTAAGGGTAGAGAGAGAGGAACAAGCACCTTTAATGCCACTGAGCAAGTCAACTATTTAAAGCATCTCTATCGACTTATACGGAGTGAGCACGAGATTAGACGATTATTGAAATTCTGCCTTGTAGGTGCGAGTGGTGTTTTAGTAAACATAGGAACATACTGGATCATGACTCGTCCTGTAGGGGTTAGGGATGTAATTGCAGAACCGATTAGCATCGAGTTATCAATTCTTACGAATTTTGTTTTAAATGATATTTGGACGTTCAGAGATAGAAGGGCTGATGGATCAATGCCTATACGAGCGGTTAAATTCAACTTAATTTGTGGGGCAGGGGCTGCCATAAACTTCGGGGTGTGGTATCTGCTGACGAGGGCCTTCGACTTTTATGATATGTTTGCGTTACTAATTGCAATAGCTGTTGCAATGACATTTAACTTCGCGTTGAATAAGTGGTGGACCTGGCGATAACGAAACGATTCACACAATGGAGGCAAAACCATGAGTGATGATTTTATGAAAAGCGCTCTCGATCGAGCTATGGAACGAGCCGATCGAATCGAAGTACCGCAAGAAAAGCTAAAGGAAATGGAACATCGTTCGGAGGGAGAGCGACTTGCATCTGCATTCCTAAAAGACCCGGAATATGATGTAGCGAGTGCCCTAGCTCAATACGATGAAGAAGCGAAAAAATACATAGCAAAGGCGCTGGAATCGATCCTTCTGCAGAATATTACTTTACCCAAGAAAGACTCCGATATGGCCAATACTGAGAAGGCTCTTATAGGTCTTTTCTCTCTCAAGAAAAACAAGAATGCTTTACAGCAAGCGAAGGAACAGCTGCAGAATCTATCGGACTACTACGTTCAAGCGAGGAAGCAGCATTTTGAGCAATTGAAAGCTCAGGTTGAACAGATGATGAGGCAGGCCATTCAGCAGCAAACCGGAGGAAATGCACCAGCGGATCTCAATGTGGAGCAAACTCCTGAGTTTCAAGAGAACTGGCGTCAGGTTTCAGGGAAACTTGATGCGGATTATGACAATGCGCTGGCCCAGTTGAAGGATCAGATAGCTTCAGCCGATTAAAAACGGAGATCAGTGCGTGATCATCATAGCGCTGTAATGATCGATTATTTGGCAACGGGCACTTTATTAACCGATTCGACGATTTTTCTGAAGTGATGCCCATAGACAGCCAGGGTCACAGCCTCAGGAAATGCCCGGCGATGCTTGATGAAAGCTCTGGTCATAAATCTCCAGTAGTATCGCCTCTTTTTACCTATAATCCCCTGATACCAAACTGAATGCAGCAATCCCCTGATTTGCATTAACCTGACTTTCCTGCGTTTTTTTGTGGAAGGCTTATATTCTGCAAGAAAAGTATTGATCCTCTCATAATAGGTTTTAGGGGAATATATCGTCTGGAGTATTCTCTGGTACCCCTTGATAATGACTTCCGTATCCATTTTGGGGATAAAGTTGATTGAGGCATCGGTATTATTACCTGAACTGCTCTTCAGCAGGCGACCTTCTTGCTTTAATCGATTGTAGAGCCTGGTTTTTGGAAGGGCCGTAAGGATTCCTACCATGGCAGTGGCCACACCAATGTTTTGGATGAAGTTTATCTGGCTATCGAATATTGAATCTGGGTCGCTATCAAAACCGACAATGAAGCCTCCGAGAACTTCCATCCCGTGATTCTGGATGGTCTTTACCGCAGCGACCATATCGCGGTTTTCGTTCTGGAATTTGTTACATTCGGCAAGGCTTTCCTCTGCGGGTGTCTCCAGTCCGACGAAGACTTTATCGAATCCGGCCTCGACCATCAGGTCCATCAACTCATCATCGTCCGCTAAATTGAGAGATGCTTCGGTAAACAAGTCAAACGGATTCTTTGCCTTGGTTTGCCATCTGATTAATTTTGGTAACATGGCTTTTACTTTTGCCTTGTTACCGATGAAATTATCATCAACGATGAAGACAGATCCTCGGAATCCGGTTCTGTAGATGGCATGAACCTCTCGCAAGAGCTGACTCGTGGTTTTAGTGCGCGGTACTCGCCCGTTCATGATGATGATGTCACAGAACTCACAATCACAAGGGCAACCACGGGAGTATTGGATGGGCAAAGAGGCGTAGTGTTTGTGTTTGATGAGATTCCACAGAGGGATGGGCGTTTTTGAAATATCAGGACGCTCATCGGATTCGTAGATAGGCTTTGCACATCCGTTCTGAAGATCTTCCAGAAAGAGTGGTAGTACAGCTTCTGCTTCTCCCAGCACGAAGTGGTCAATCCCGTCAAACTCCTCATATCCGGTGGTGAAAACCGGACCCCCGGCAACAACCTTGGTGCCGAGATTATTGCAACGCTCGACAACCTCTTTTACCGATTCCTTCTGTGTTATCATAGCGCTGATGAAAACATAATCGGCCCATTTGATATGTTTATCCTTGAGTTTTGAAACGTTCATATCGACTACCTTTTTCTCCCATTCTTGCGGGAGCATGGCAGCGATGGTCAGCAATCCCAACGGAGGGAATGCCGCTTTTTTGGAGATAAACTTCAGAGCATGCTTGAAACTCCAAAAAGTGTCTGGATATTGAGGATAAACGAGAAGTATCTTCATTTCTGGTCCCCAGGATATAGGATGAATTTAGTGTCGTGATTTCATTTTATGCGCATTTCCCTATTAAAAGCAAGACGCATCGTACAGATGTAGGCATATCAGGGCGCATCTGTTTATAATATGGTCATAACTAAGTCTCATTGTGGTATGCGATAGTTTTTGATGTCTTCCAAATTGGCTGCGGACTCCACATGCTTACTCAGGCACAGGTCATTGTTGTGGGTTTCTTGCCGTAACAGACTTTGACAAATATTCCAGTTTATAGTAATATTGTCCACATACGATATTTACCAAATATTTACCAAATATTTACCAAATATTTACCAAATAATGGAGAACGGAAAGGTGTGATGGGCCACACAACCACAGTTTGAATGTTGTGATCTTTGATATGAAATCAATTAACTGTTCTTAAAGATAAAAGGAATCGAAAAAACACAATGACAGTTCACGAAGTTTTACCTCTTTTACAGGCGTGTCTTGCGTCTGTTTTGATATTTCTTATTATATGGAAAGGCTGGGATGACACAAAAAACAGACTCTTTGCACTTTTCCTGCTCAGTATGGTCCTGTGGGGGGTGACTCTACTCGGAGTACGTTTGAGTAACGATTTGGATCAGGCCGTCTGGTGGGAAAGGGCAGAGATTATCTTCATTGCTTCTACATGGGTATTCTTCTATCACTTTGCTATCCGGTATACAAGAACTAAGGATTGGTCACGCCGATTACTTGGGGCTTACCTATATTTGGTGGCAATCATTGCTATTTCTCCAACCGAATTGTTGGTCGAGGGCATGAAGGAGGAATCCTATGGAAATGCTCCGGTGTGGGGTGTTCTGTTTCTGTTATTCGTTATCCCTATTTATGTATTTGTGCTTTTGGCTGCATACCAAATGAATGCAGTGCGAGTGGCCTCAACTTCCTACGCCGAAAGAAATCGTTTGCTGTATTTCGTTATTGGTGGCTCGGCTGTCTTGGTAGGGGGCTTGATTGATTTGTCTCCTCTAATGGGTGCAGATATTTATCCTGGGACGATCGTGGCAAATCTCATTTTTATTCTTCTTACGAGTATTGCTGTTCTTAGATATAACCTCTTTGATGTCCAACTGGCTACCCACAGGGTCACACCTTATCTCGTAATGCTTATTCTGGTGGGGGGTATATACGCTGGTTTGTATTTCGCAGTGTATCGATGGTGGGGCGGAATTGATGAGGAGCCATTGTGGTTGCATGTACTCTTTGTGTTTTTGATTGTGACTGGAGTGCAGCAAATATGGGGAAAAGTTAAATATTCGACAAACAAATGGTTCTACCGAGGTAGATATGAGCACTTCAAAGCTTTGGAACGTCTCCGCGAGGAGGCTCAGAGTATAAGTGATCCCTCGAACATAGAAACGTCTTTTCCGCAGCTTATCAATCAGGCGATGGAGTCCTCACACATCTATTTGTTATTGCCCGATCATTTCTCGGGTGATTATGCGATGGTAGCATGTGCAGGTTATGTTGTTTCTGATGAGCGTTTTGTTCTAAGTAGTGATAACGCGATTATCAAATGGATGGAGTCCCATAGGCAACTTCAGCGGCGAGATGATCTACAGATTGAAATTGAGATGCAAGCACTCACAAAGCAGGAAAAAAAGACTTTTGCTGATATGCGAGGGGATTTGTACGTCCCGCTCAGTACCGGTGATCGACTGGTTGGTCTGCTTGTTGTCGGCCCCAAGCTTGATAGTCGTCCCTATTCTTGGGAAGATGAGAGGTTGCTCATGGTTGTTGCCGGACAAATGGGCCTAACTTTGGAGAATATCCAGCTATATCAAGCGAGTCTCGAAAGAGAAGCTAAACTAACGGCGCTCAGTACACTGAATAAAACCGTCAGTTCAAGTTTGGATATCCAGTCGATATACTCTGTTTTCGCAGAAGAATTGAAAAAAACCGTATCTGTTGATTGGGCAAGTATCGTGCTTATGGAAGATGATGAATTGAGATTCTTTGCTTTATCAACAGCAATAGATTCGTCCTGGGGACAACCTGGAACTACGATTCCTCTTGCAGGAACTGGCGCCGAGTGGGTAGCTGTTAAGAAAAAGGTTCTTGTGGAATCCAATTTGGCACAGAACAGGCGTTTCTGGACTGGGGGTGTTCATCTTGAGCAGGGGATAAAATCGATGGTTTACTTACCTCTGTTTTCTAAGGGGGACGTTTTTGGTTCTTTTATTTTAGGAAGTTCAAAGGTCAGCGCTTATACCAAAAGTGATGTGGAGTTTCTTGAACAGGTCACTAACCAGATTTCTCTAGCCACCGAAAATGCCCGTTTGTACTCAAAAGAGCAGAGCGAACGTGCCAGGCTGGAAGCGATGAATAACCAGCGGGATGATTTTCTTGGCATCATATCTCATGAGTTAAAGACGCCACTGACTTCAATCAAATCTTCCAGCGAATTACTCAGCGAGGAACTGGCGAAGGACAGGCAAGCTTCACGAAAACGGCTAATCGGCAATATCAGACGGGGTGCCGATCGACTGGAGGCGATGCTTAATCACATGTTGAGCATGGTACAGGCTCAGAGTACGTTTCTTGAGACAAATCTACGGCCTATGGATATTATCCCTTCGGTGAAGAATGCAATCGATCTCTGCTCTCCTCCAATAGAGAAAAAACGACAAGTGCTTAAAATAAATATTCCCGAATCATGCCCACCCTCTATGGCCGATCCGGACAGTTTCGAACTCATAGTAACGAATTTACTTGGAAACGCTAACAAATTCACTCCTGGAGGCGGAGAAATCAAGTTGACAATCCGGGTTGAAGGCAACACCATTGTATTGGAAGTAAAGGATTCAGGGCCAGGTGTTCCTGAAGAGGAACAGGAACTGATATTTGAACCTTTTTATAGGGGTCAAATTAGTAGAAGCGGTGTTAAAGGTATGGGAGTTGGGCTTGCGACGGTTAGGCAATTGGTGAGGTTGCATGGTGGCACCATTCAGGTTTCCGGCAATTCCAAAAAGGGAAGTACATTCAAAATGATACTGCCTTTACTGTAGAATTACTTGCTTTATTGATATGCTACACAAACTTGATGGTTTATTGTAGAATAGTGCGAAAGGGGGAGTTATGAAAGTAGTGATAATAGAAGACGATCCGGAGATTGTTGAAGCAGTTTCGCTATGTTTCGATCTTCGCTGGCCTGATGTTGAGGTTGTCTCTGCTAATGAGGGTATTAACGGTCTTGATTTAATCGAAAAGGAATCCCCCGATATTGTTATTTTAGATGTCGGATTACCTGATATCGACGGCTTCGAAGTTTGCAGAAGAATACGCCTTTTCTCCGATGTGCCCATCATTATACTCACAGTGAAAGATCAGGAGTTCGATAAGGTAAAAGGGTTAGAACTAGGAGCTGATGATTACATCGCAAAGCCTTTTAGCCATGTTGAACTGCTGGCACGTATAAAAGCGGTATTACGCCGTTCAACAATGCCGCAGCTCGAAGAAGAGGAAGAACCTTTGACTGTTGGAAAACTTCGGATAGATTTTGCTTCTCATGAGGTTAGGGTAGATGGAACAGAGGTCAAACTGACCCCTACGGAATACAGCTTGCTCCATTTCCTGGCGAGAAATGCGGGGAGAGTGATACAGCACCGGGTTCTTTTGGAGAAAGTATGGGGAGCTGATTACGTTGATTCCACTGATTACCTGAAAGTATACATTCAACGTCTGAGAGTCAAACTTATGGATGACCCTCAGAATTCAAAGATCATCTTATCTGAAAGAGGTGTGGGCTATAAATTATTAAAGTAATTTGTCTACAAAACTGGCTGGTAGGGGGTTCATGGTTTACCATGGCCCCCTTTTTTTGTTTCAACGGGATTTACGTACTTCGTGTTACTGTGATTTGCATCATTGTTGAATAGCATTTTCAAGTTGCCTTTCATCTGTTTCCTAGGTTTGTGCCACTACCTTTATTACAGTTGCAGTGGAAAAATGTTACCAAACATTTACCTTCGCTTAACTATCTCTTGACATTCGTTTACTGGGACTTTTACTTTCGTGTAATAGGATAAAAGTACCAGAAAACGGCAAAGATGTCAGCATCATTCATCTTGTGATTGCTTGAACGTTATTATGCAAATCGCCAAGACCAAACTGGAACAATAGTATAGAAAGCCGCTCAGGCAAGGAGAATGCTATAATGAAACTCGAAAAATCTGTTGAAACAGAAGTTGAAGTACAACCAGATCCTAAGGTAGTGGTCATTGGTGACGATGAAATCTCTTCGAAGGAACTCGCATCACTTTTGGAAGAAGCGGGCATTGAGACGACGATGGCTCGAAATGCTAATATCAGGAAGATCGATGATGCTTTGCCGAATGCGATTATTGTTGAGGAAAAGGCCGGAAATGGTGGATGGGAAGTTAGTTCCCAAATACGTCAAAGATCCAATGTGCCCATTATAGTGTTGGGCAATAGTAATAGCGAAATAGCCTGGGCCAAGGCGGCTGCGTACGGAGTTGATTGCTATTTACACAAACCCTTTGGATCCCGCGAATTGGTTGCTCGAATAAAAAGCCTGGTTCGCAGGTATGACGATACTTCGGATGGATTTACAGGTTTGACAAGACGGGGATTACCAGCCAGAGTTTAGTCAATAGAGGCTTTTGATATATAGCTGTAATTGGTGAAGTTTATCCACTATTTACCATTCTGATACTTGACTGTAGCCGCTCTTCCACGAGCACATGACCAACCTCGACTCACCGGATGATCAGGATCGCCTGAGATTCGCCTAATCCTTCCATCATCTCGATGAATCAGCATGCCGCATCTGCTGGCACAAAATCGGCAAGAAATTTTCGTTATCATCTGTTATCGACCCCAGGGGCAAATAGAACCGTTTTTGATTTAAGTTCCATATATTCCGACAGTTCTTTGATAGTACCGTATTTCATGACCCCAGCCTGACAGTGCTTAACGCAAGCCGGCTGAAGCCCCCCGGCAACCCGGTCTCTACATAAATCACAAAGGTCAGTCGGTACTGGGATATAGTCATAGGTCCACTTATCCTCAGCATACTGCATCGGACCCGATTGGTTGATCTTGATTCCCCACTGGCCCACAGGCAAGTCATGTTCTTCCTTGCAAGCAATCTCACAGGTATGACAACCGGTGCAGAATTCGTAATCGATTAGAAGTCCGTGTCTTGGCATAAACAATCTCAGTTTGGTTTCACTAATTCTTCAACCACTTCGCTTACCAAGTTGGAGGATATGTCTTTCCTGATTGTTGTCTTTCCGATTTCACTGAGCAATACCCATCGAACTGCTTTCTCCTGGACTTTCTTATCCAGTTCTATAGCTCTCAAGATAGAGTGAGAGTCGGCTCCCGGATATGCTACCGGAAGACCAAATTTATGCAACAATGCTCCCTGCCGTTGAACAGTGTCGCTGTTGAGAAGGTCTATTCTCTCCGCGATCCGGGCAGCGCCCATCATGCCAATCGCCACCGCCTCACCGTGGAGCATTTGCTGATAGGTTGTAGCCGTTTCCAATCCATGGGCAATGGTATGCCCGTAATTAAGTATCGTGCGAAGACCTGCTTCTTTTTCATCCTCGCTCACAACATTGGCTTTGATGATGGCGCTACGTCTAATGGCTTCGGTTGTAGCTTCCTTATCTAAATTCACCAGTTTGTCCACATTCTGTTCAAGAAAGCTGAAATAGTCAGCATCTCGTATGAGTCCGTGCTTGATGACTTCCGCCCAACCGGATGTGAACTCCCTCTCTAAAAGAGTGGAAAGCACTCCAACGTCGGAGAGAACCAGTCGAGGTTGATAGAATGCCCCAATAAGGTTTTTCGCTTCAGGGTGGTTGACGGCTACCTTACCACCGATTGAGGAATCTACCATTGCCATAAGGCTGGTTGGAACCTGAACGATGGGAATACCTCGCAAGAAGGTTGCAGCTACAAATCCGGCAAGGTCTCCAATCACGCCCCCTCCAAGTGCAATTATAATGTGTGACCGCTCTGCCCGATGCAGGACAAGAAAATCATAAATCCGCATAGCCACTGCCAAAGATTTACTAGTTTCTCCGTGTGGAACAACGAGGGAATCAACAGTGAACCCCGCTTTTTCGAGGGAGGCTTTGGTTCTATTTCCATAGTGAGGGTAGACCTGATCATCGCTGATTATATATGCCTCGCCTTCAAGTCCCAGATTACTCATTTTTTGCCCCAGGGAATCGAGCAGTCCCCAACCGACAAGTATCGGGTAGCTCTCAGTGGCGGTGGTAACTATGCAGGCAGTTTCTGTATCCGATATGGAACGCTTCTGACTTCGACTAAGATAGTCCCATCCCCGTATCAATTCGCCGGCAACCTCTTCCAGTGTGAGTTGATCGGTACGAACGGTCCAATCGGCTTGATCATAGTTGAGTTGACGAGATGCTTTGAGAGTCCTTATACGGTCCAACGGATCATCAACGGCAAGTAAAGGCCGAACGATTTTGTCTTCTGACTTCTCTGAGTCGATCATCAATCGTTTATAAATAGTCTCTGGCATGGCTTCCAGACAGATAATAGCCCCGGATTTTTTCATTATCTCCTGGTTTTCTTCTTTCATGATAATACCGCCACCTGTGGAGACGACAGTTTCACTTTTTTGACTAACATTTGCAAGCGCCTGGGTTTCCAATTGACGGAAATGTGGTTCACCATCCTGAGAGAAAATCTCTGGAATTGGTTTGCCAGCCAGCTTCTCTATTTCAGCATCAGTGTCAATAAGCTCCCAACCAAGGCGTCTGGCGACAATCTGGCTCACTTGCGTCTTTCCAGTGTAGGAGAAGCCGGTCAAAAAGATGTTTCTAAGATTTCTTTCACCCATTGAACTCCGTCTCTGTAGTCATTATTTCCCAGTGCCTCAGGATAGGAAAGGGGACTTTCAAAAATAATTGGATATGCAGGTTTCAGGATTTCCAGCAGTCTTTTAATATCGGCCCAACCCTCTTCGGGATCTTGACTGGGATGGACCGCGATATGACGGTATGTGAGATAATCCTCGGTGCCACGGTTGTTCCAAAGATGTATCGATCCCACGAAAGGAGCGATTCTCTCAGCAAATTCATATAGATCGAATTTATTAAATTTAGAAGCCAGATTCATATGACCCGTATCAAAGCAATACCGTAAAGGGTACTGAGCCAGTGACTGGGTTAAGAATCCATTATTCAAATATGGGCTGTTTCCCAAACCTTCAATGTGAATCGTAACAGAGCGTTTAACGCTGAGTTCTGCCAATTGATCGCAACTTTTCCAGGCAATGCTCTCCAGTTTGGATTCGCTTTCTCCGACACCATCTGTACTTGGAATAGGGAAATGAACAATTATATGATCAGCTCCGATGTCCTCTGCGTAAGCGAGAGTCTCAGAGACCATTTTGAAAGTCCGATTGCGGCTGTCCTCATCCACATCACACAAGAATGACCACGTTGGGGGGTTGGGATACCAGTCGAGCTTGACCAGTGGCGAGTGAATACTCATACTCAGGTGCTTATCGAGGATGTCTTTTTTAACAGTTTCATAATCCTCTGGCGGGAGATTAAAGAATTCCCCCCGCGTAAGACCGTTGGCTATAACACCTTCTTCAATATGGCCTATCCTGTTGCAGTGGAAACCTAAGTTATCGTTTGTCTTTGTCTTCGGCATTTTTATCTTTCAGGGATGTGAGTTGCGAGAACTCAAATTCCGTGACCGATTCGTTTTCCGGTTGGACCGTAACAGTCCTTTTGAGATAGTTGATCGATAACACCTTAGCTGGCCCGTGGGGCGTGAGCACATTTTTACCTTTAATGGGCAAGGTTGCTTTAATTTCAACATATTGCTCGTGTTCATATTTTAAGCAACAGAGAAGTTTGCCACATATGCCTGATATCATCTGAGGGTTAAGGGGTAAAGATTGATCACGGGCCATTCTCACTGAAATCGGGGCAAACTTGGAGAGGGATGAAGCACAACATATAGGACGACCACATCTGCCAATACCACCGAGCAGTTTGGCGACATCTCGAGCCCCTATTTGACGCAATTCAACACGGGTTTTAAAAGTGGCTCCCATTTCTTTGAGCAAAGCACGAAAGTCCACTTTGTTTTCCGCACTGAAGAATATCGTCAGATGACTGCCATCAAAGTTGTATTCCGTTGCGATGAGCTTCATTGGAAGATCGTGTTTGGCAACAAGTTCAGCAGAATTGTTTAGAACCTCGCCTTCTTGCCGCTTGAGTTCTTCTGCCTTTTCGATTTCCTCGGGATTTGCCTTGCGGACTATGGACTTTAATGGCTCTTGCACCTGATTGGCGGGGACTTCTTTGGTATCTGTGATTACTTGACCCATCGATTGTCCATGGGCAGTATCCACAATAACCCAGTCACCAACATCAAATTCGACACCGGCAGGATCGAAGTAATAGGACGGGCCGGCTGGTTTAAACCGGATAGTTGTTACGTCAGGCATATTTCCTCTCTCTCAATATGTGGAATATTCAATGTTAACACTTCCAGTACCAAACGAGGATTGGCATTCTGTTCTAATTGCTGCATTGTTTCTTGAATAGATCTGATCGCTCCTCCAATCACGCTTGTACTGCATTGTGCCGCATGCTGCCGAAGTGCATCCTGTTGATCGCTGTTGGTGATGAAATCCGGGCAACTGCTTTTTGTAAGTAATATATCTCGCCACCAGCTAAGCCACAGTTCCAGTTGTTCACGTACTGCAACTCGATTTTTACTGAATTGTGTGGCCAGACTGGCCGCAAACTCAAAACGCTCGGTGATATCGGAACTGGAAAGAGCGATGAGGTTGTCCAGCTGATGGGATCGTTCTTCTAATATGCCATCGTCGTCGATTGCCGAGATTGCCCACCCGATACTGCCCTGACATGTTCTGGCAAGGAGATCGGCTTGTGATGGGTCGATTCCACATCTTTCCATCAAGGCCCCTTTTACAATATGCGATGGCAGGGGAGGTAGCTCTAACTTTTGGCAACGGGAGCGGATAGTTGAAAGAAGTGATCCTTCGTCAACAGCAAGTAAAAGAAATACTGTGGTTGGAGGTGGTTCCTCAAGGGTCTTGAGTAGTGAGTTTGCTGCACCATCACTCATATACTCCGCACCATCGATGATGATGACCCGATAGCCTCCCTCGTATGGTTTGAGATTGACGTTATACTGCAGATCCCTTATCTGACTAACGCTGATCGACTTTCTTGCTGGAACTTGTTCATTCTCCGAATTCTGTGCGAGTTGGATCAACTGTACATCCGGGTGGTTGCCAGAAGCTATACGCCGGCAGGGACTGCACTCGCAACATGGTTTGTCTTCTGAAAGACAGTTCAATGCTTGTGCAAGATTTATACTCAGTGTCATCTTGCCAACATGCTTAGGTCCCACAAATAAATAGGCATGGGAAAGGCGCCCCTCAGAAAAACTGCGTTTCAATAAATCAACAGTTCTATCCTGTCCAATTATCTGCCACATTTTGTGATCCTTCTCTAGGTTTGATTGTTGCGGTTTGCGGAGCTTGTTGTATGGAAATCACCTGAGCCCCTGGCTCGAACAACTCCGACCGAATTTCATGCACCAACCCATACGAAATTGCCTCTTCAGGGTATAGTGTTGTGCGGTTCAACATATCATCAAGAATCTGATCTTTGTCTTTTTGAACCGTATCCGCTATTACCCGAGCGATGTTTCCCATATCGATCTGCAACCCTTTTAGTTTTTCTTCCAGTTGTTTTTCTTCCAGGCTCATCGGTTGAGGGAACCGGCATTGCACTCCGTGCAGCAGGAAACGGGCATGCGGGACCGATAGGCGCTTTGAACCGGCACAATAGAGAACAACACCGATCGAATCGGCACTCCCGAAATTGTGAGTCTCTATTTCCAGCGGGATACCTTTGAGGTAGTTGTATGCAGAGAGCCCATGGAAAACGTCTCCTCCGGGAGTTGAAATCAACAGGACGAGTTTTGTTGCGCCCTGCTTCATTTTGTTATCGACAATTTGCATCAGTGCGGCGACAGTCTCCGGTACTATCGGGGCAAAGAACTTAATATAGAACGTTGAATTCGTAGCCATTTTTATAACTCCCTCAATCAGGTTAAGTATCCCTGAATTGCTGGTTTTATTTCTCTTGTCTCCACTTTGTTCCTTGAGATGTGTCTTCGAGTGAAATCCCCAGTTGAACAAGTCGATCCCTAATCATATCAGAAAGTTGCCACTGTTTGGCCACTCGCAACTCAGACCGAATCTCGACCAGCAGATCGACGAATGGGCCGCCATCGAATTCAGCATGATCCTCTTCCAACTTCAGTCCCAGCACATCCGAAAGCTTCATGAGAGTGTTCTGAGCCTCTGTGACTGGAATACCTTCTTCGTAGGCCTTGTTTATTTCTCGTGCCAAATCAAAGAGAGCCGCTACCGCTTGTGCGGAGTTGAAATCATCATCCATACCTTCGATGAACCGTTTCTGATATGGATTGGCATCTAACGGATCGCCTTGTGTTGTACCATTCTCCAGATTCGCTGCGCGGGTTAATCTTTCAGCGCCTCTTTCCATGGCAGCTAGCCCTTCATCGGAAAAGGATAATGGGCTTCGATAGTGAGAACTGAGTACGAATAATCTCAGCGCGTCAGCGCTGGATTTCTCAAGTATTTCTTTGACTGTGATCAGATTACCTAAAGATTTGCTCATTTTCTCTTGATCCAGTTGCAGCAAGCCATTATGCATCCAGTATTTGACGAAGGGAATAACCCCGGTAAAGGCTTCAGATTGGGCTATTTCGTTCTCATGATGGGGGAATACAAGGTCCTGCCCACCGCCGTGGATATCGAGAGAATCGCCGAGGTACTTTTGAGACATTACACTGCATTCGATATGCCACCCGGGTCTTCCGGGTCCCCACGGACTATCCCAACTGGGTTCTCCTGGTTTGGCAGCTTTCCAGAGGGCGAAATCGAGAGCGTATTCTTTTGCTTCATCCACCTCGATTCGCGCCCCGGCGCGCATGTCATCCAGTTTGCGATGGCTGAGTTTCCCGTAATTATCAGCACTCTGAATACGGAAGTATACATCGCCGTTTAATTCATAAGCATGCCCTTTATCGATCAAAATTTGGACAACTCTGATAATATCGGGAACCTCTTCGGTGGCTCTGGGGTAAAAATCGGCTCGCATGATGTTCAAGCCGTCCATATCTTCGAAATATTCGTTGATGAACTCCTCGGCCATCTCTTTAGCCGGGATGCCGCGTTCATTGGCACGGGCGATGATTTTATCGTCGATATCGGTGAAGTTCTGTACATATTTGACGTTATAGCCTCTGAACTTGAGATATCGCCGGACAACATCGAAAATGACGTAACTCATTGCATGCCCGATGTGACAGGAGTCGTAAGGCGTCACACCGCAAACATACATTTTCACCTCGTCACTGTCTGGTGTGAAATCATGTTTTTGAGCTGTTAGTGAATCGTAGATTTTCATTTGGTTTCCTCAATCAATACTGCCGCATGAGTGACTATCCCTTCACCTTTTCCCACAAATCCCAATTCATCGGCCGTTTTTGGCTTTATCCCGATTTGGCCTTCTTCTATCGCGAGTGTTGCTGCCATTCTACGTTTCATTTGGTCAACGTAAGGAGCCAGCTTTGGTTCCTGAGCAATGATTGTAACATCCACATTACCGATTCGCCAGTTGTGACCTTTGAGCAATGCTACTGTTCGCTCGAGCAGAATCAGGCTTGAAATGTCTTTATACTGGGGATCATCAGATGGGAAATAAGTTCCAATATCCCCGAGACCAGCGGCACCTAGCAAAGCATCGATAATGGCATGTGTGGTTACATCCGCATCACTCCATCCCAGTAATCCTTTATCGAAGGGTATTTCTACCCCGCCAAGCACGAGCTTGCGACCTTCTTCGAGCCGATGAACATCGTAACCGATCCCCACGCGCATGTTTATCTGTTCCTCAATATGATCTCAGCAAATGCCAGGTCCTCTGGTGTAGTGATTTTAATATTCTCGTATGAACCCATATAGAGTTTTACGTCATGTCCGAGTTTTTCCACCATGGTAGCATCGTCGGTTACATCTTCGTGAATTTTGTCATGGGCTTGGCGTATCAAATCGAAACGAAAGACTTGCGGAGTTTGAATAGCCCATAAAGTATCGCGAAGTGGCGTGCTATGGACAAAACCCTCTGGCGAAGCTGCCTTTATGGTATCCTTGACCGGGACTGCCGCAACAGCCGCACCGTTTTCCAAAGCTTCAGCAAGTCCCCTCTCGATAGTATCAATAGTGATGAGAGCACGGGCTCCATCGTGGATCATCACCCACTGACAATCCTTCAGCATTTTAAGCCCTTCCTTAACTGAATCCTGGCGTCTCTTGCCTCCTAGACATAGCTCTGTTACTTTTGACCATCCATATTCGCTGGCCATTTCCCGTCCACGTTCTAAATTCACTTGACCTAAGACGATGACAATTTCATCGATTGCGTTACATTCCTGGAAGGCGTCAACCACTCTGGCCAGTAACGGCTTTCCATTGAGTTGAGCAAATAGCTTATCGACCCCGCCCATTCTTTCACTTTTACCGGCAGCTACAATGACTGTCCCTACTTTCCCCTCTTTGTTGGTTAAACCTGTCATCGCTTTACCTTGTTCTCTTATTCATATGTTACTACAAAAAGCATCCGGATGACGAGTTTGTACATATGGGGGGTGAGTTAAATTTCAGCGAAAGTGAATAACGGCAAGGAATATTCCGGCTGCCAGGGCAACAAGACTGTATATACCGGTTGAGATACCGAAAACTACAGCAGCAGCATAGCAAAGTCCTACACTGACCCCGGCGATTATCTGAAGGCCCACCCCACGTTTTTTCTTGACACCTCGGCTTATCAGTTCACCGATGATGTAGCCTGCGAGCAATGCTAGGAGATAAGAGTACCCGCGTGTGATGGGGACAGCCATTCCCCATCCCAGTCCAAGGACCATGGCTAGTACCAGTCCAATTCCCACAGCCTTTAAATAGTCAATAGCTGAGACTTTAAATGTGGGCAGGCGAGTCAGTTTGGCGCAGTCTGGACAGCGGGCTCCGACAGGGGTCTGTACGGTGCATTTAGGGCAAATGACTTCATCGCACTTGCCGCATCGAAGGTTGGTTTCTATTTTAGGATGGCGGGGACAATACACTTAAAACGCCTCTCGGCTAGGATTCACCCTTGCGATGACGATATTTCTGTAAGGCAATAAGACGGTCTACCGTATCTTGCGGCACATCGCAGTTGCCTATTTCATTCCCGGTATCTTCGAAACCATGATAATCGCTGCCACCACAACATACCAGCCCGTGCTTGTTAGCCAGGTTCATCAGGCGTTTTCTGGTTTCCTTGCTATAGTTTTTGTAGTATACTTCCATACCAATCAAGCCAGCTGGTTTCAATTCCTCTATTACCGAATTCAGTTTTTTTGTCTCTGCCGGATGGGCGAGTGCCGGCAAACCCCCGGTCTTGGCGATCAGTTCAACTGTCTCAACAACACCAAATTTTTCTCTCACCACAAAACATGGTCCATTATCACCAATATATTTGTCGAAGGCTTCTTGAAGGGACGCGATATAACCCCGTTCAAGTAGAGCCTGGGCGATGTGAGGTCTTCCGATCGATGCTCCATCAGCAATGTTGACTACATGATCCCAGTTCAGGATAACACCGTAATTATTTAGTTTGGAGACTATTTTTTGCCCTCGAGTAGCTCTTGCGTAGCGTAGCATCTCCAACTTATGACAGAACTCCGTAGAGTAATGGTCAACGTAATAACCCAGAATGTGCCTTTCGCCATGTGGCACATCAGCCCCAAGTTCAACACCGGGGATGACCAACAGTTTAGGGAATTTGCGAGCTTCAGCTAATGCCTCTTCAATCCCTTCAACGGAGTCGTGGTCGGTAATGGCGATAGCCTTCATCCCCAGTTCAGATGCCCGGTGGACAATTTCCGTAGGGGTAGCTCGTCCATCCGATGCAGTTGTATGAATGTGAAGATCAATTTTCATCACTATGCCTCTGTGTCTATTCGAACGATATTCTTAGCTTCACCGTTTTCTTCTATTTCAACCAGTACAGAATTAAATGTAACCGTCCCTTTCCCCACCGATAACCTGCGAGGCATTTGAGTGAGGAATTTTCCGATCACGGTTTCCGCATCATCACCGATTACAGAATCTCTCGGGCCTACCATCCCAATATCTGTAACATAAGCGGTACCTTTTGGCAGAATTCTGGCGTCAACAGTGCCGATGTGAGTGTGAGTTCCGACTACAGCGCTGACGCGACCATCCAGATATAGCCCAAGAGCACCTTTTTCGGAGGTTGCTTCAGCATGGAAGTCAATGATGGTGATTGGCGGTTTAGGGTCAATTTTGTTCAATAAGTGATCAATCGCCTGGAATGGACAATCCATCTCTCCCATGAAAACACGACCCTCTAAATTCACCACCATTACATTGTCCCTGATTAAATATCCTCGGCCAGGAACATTCGGAGGGTAGTTTAAAGGACGAAGAATCGGCAACTCTCCATCGAGGTGGGGTATGATTTCCTTGTGCTTCCAGATGTGGTTACCTGACGTTATAACGTCTATCCCCGATTCAATAAGCTCTTTGGCTACGGGTGGTGTAATTCCGATTCCGCCAGAGGCATTCTCTCCATTGGCTATGACTAAATCGATTCCATGTTGCTGCCTCAAACCGGGAAGCAGTCTGGCAACTGCCTTTCTACCTGGCTTGCCTATTATATCGCCGATCAGGAGTATTTTCAATTGGATGTTACGCTCTTACTGTTTACTTGGCATAGTCTACCGAACGAGTTTCTCTAATAACAGTTACTTTTATCTGGCCGGGATACGTGAGTCCTTCCTCAACTTTATTGGCTATGTCCCGAGCCATTCTTAGCGCGGCCAGGTCATCAACTTCAGTAGGCTTAACCAGAATGCGGACCTCTCGTCCAGCCTGGATGGCGAATGATTTTTCTACTCCAGGGAAGCTGTTGGCTATGTTTTCCAGGGTCTGAACACGTCTCAGATAGTCATCGACAGACTCTTGTCTTGCACCCGGGCGTGCGCTGCTGATCGCATCTGCAGCGGAGACAATAAATCCATACATACCGATTGTATCTGCCTCACCATGGTGTGCCGCTACTGCCTCTATTATAACGGGAGTCATCCCCATCCTTTTTAGAATATTGGCGCCGACTTGAGCGTGAGGCCCCTCTCCCTCTTGGCCTGTTGCTTTACCCAAATCATGTAAAAGGCCAGCTGTCCTGGCTATTTCCACATCGGCTCCGATCTCTGTGGCAAGTGCCGCCGATAATTGTGCTACCTCGTAACTATGGCTGAGCATGTTCTGTCCATAGCTAAAACGATATCGGAGACGGCCTAGTGTCTTGATAATCTCCGGGTGCAATCCAACAACTCCTGACCTGTATGCCAGTTGCTCTCCTTCTACCTGTATATTGGCCTCAACTTCCTTTGTAGCCTTCTCTACCACATCCTCGATGCGCCCGGGATGGATACGACCATCCTTGATGAGCTTTTCCAGAGCAATTCTTGCTATTTGCCGCCTTACCGGGTCAAAACACGAGAGGGTGACTGCCTCAGGGGTATCATCCACAATAAGGTCTACTCCAGTAGCACTTTCCAATGCTCGAATGTTACGGCCTTCTCTGCCGATCAGTCTACCCTTCATCTCATCACTCGGAAGAGCAACCACGGAGACAGTGCCCTCTGCGGCAACTTCGCTAGCACAGCGTTGCAGTGCCTCAGCTAATACTACCCTTGCATTTTCATCTGCTTCGGCCTTGAGCTGGTTTTCTACCTGACGCATACGTTGGGCCAGTGCGTCTCGAGTCTCGTCTTCGACCGCTTTTAAGAGATGCTCTTTAGCCTCAACACTGGTCATACCAGCGATGGTTTCGATTTTCTGTCTTTGCTCTTGTTTAAGTTTCTCTACGCGGGCCAGACCGTTTTCGATTTCCTGCTCCTTTTGAGTTAGAGTACGTTCGCGTCTCTCGAAAGCCTCGACTTTTCGATCGAGGTTTTCCACCTTTTGATTGAGTTTCTTTTCTTGGCGACTGATCTCGGTACGGTGCTGTCTGTTCTCTGCTTCTGCATCTGATTTTACTTTTACAGATTCCTCCTTGGCTTCAAGGAGAATCTCCTTCTTTCTATCTTCAGCTTCCCTGATAAGTTTAGCTGCTGTTTCCTGGGCCTCGCGAGCCTTCTTGGTTAGTGTCATGCCTCGAAAAAGCAAGCCAACGAGCCAGCCCACTACAGCGGCCGCAAATACACCAATTCCCCAAATTAAATCCATTTTTTATCCTCGCTATTTTGTTCATTCCACAGTCGATTGACTACTGATGATATCACTTCGTAATCGAATCCCCTGCGGCGCAAGAAAGCGCCCAGTTTCCTGCGGAATTCATATTTTTCCACTGTACCTAAAGAATGTGCCTTTTTCTGTCCTGCCCGATAAGCCTCCGCTTCATCATTGATGTCCGCAATGCTCTCCCAGATTGTCTCTGAATCGATACCCTTCTGTTTTAGCTCTTGCACTATGAGCCGAGCACTGCGAGAACTGAAGCTAGAACGGTTTTCCTTCCAGAATGTGGTGAATGCCACATCATCAACATACCCTGAATTTCGCAGACGATCCAAGGTTGTTGCGATTATATCGTCCTCGTAGCCATAGCGTTGAAGTCTGGTCTTTACTTCGTATTCGCTCCTTGGCCTGTAACTTAGATATTGAAGGGCTCGATTCATTGCGTGTTGACCCTGCTCGGCCTTTTTAAGGTTATCCACTTCGGATTGGGAAACACTCAGTCCGGCGTGAATTCCAGCTTCTTGTAGAACGGTTGAACTCACACCGAGGGCGAATTTGCCATCTATAAACAGACTTGCTCGCTTGTTTCCCCTCCGCTGAGGTTTGATGGCGGTAATAATCATGTCGTTAACCATCGAATGCTCACGTAAACAGAATTATACTACGTTATTCTGCTACGCTGGCTACTGCGGGTAGAGACAGTATGGTGGAGTATATAACTCCACCGCGTCTCTATTCGAGCGGGGATTGGGAGTCAGATACGGTTTCGGGTTCAGTTTTTGGGGAAGGAATATCTATTTCGGAGGTTTTTCCATCAGCTCTAATTTGGCGTTCTATTTTCTCAGTTAGATCTTTGTTCTGCATGAGAAATTCTTTCGCGTGCTCTCTACCTTGCCCGAGACGTGTTTCTCCAAAGGAGAAAAAAGCACCACTTTTCTTGATAATTTCTTTTGCTACGCCTAGGTCGAGGATGTCTCCTTCTTTGCTAATACCGCCATTGAACATGATATCGAACTCAGTTGTAGCAAAGGGAGGGGCTACCTTGTTTTTCACAACTTTAGCTTTCACTCGGGATCCGACGATTTCCGCACCTTGTTTTATGGTTTCTTTCCGTCTCAGATCAATTCTTACCGAGCTATAGAATTTGAGAGCTCTTCCACCGGGCGTTACCTCAGGGTTTCCGAACATCACGCCAATTTTTTCTCTGAGCTGATTGATGAAAATAACTGCGGTTCGTGACCGGCTTATGGCTGCGGTTAGCTTCCTTAGCGCTTGCGACATAAGTCGCGCCTGGAGCCCCACGTGAGTATCACCCATCTCCCCTTCGATCTCAGCACGAGGGACAAGAGCAGCAACGCTATCAATAACAATTACATCGAGTGCGTCACTTCGGACCAATTTCTCGGTGACTTCCAGGGCTTGCTCTGCGGTATCGGGTTGTGAGAGCCAAAGGTTATCAATATCAACTCCACATATGGCGGCATACGCAGGATCCAAAGCATGCTCAACATCAATATATGCTGCTATCCCTCCCATCTTCTGGGCTTCAGCCATGATGTGTTGAGCCAGGGTTGATTTGCCTGCACCCTCGTTACCGAAAATTTCGATAACCCGTCCTCGCGGGATACCCCCTATACCAAGAGCTAAATCCAAGGATATCGAACCAGTGGGTATAGCTTCCACAGCCATTCTGGCCTGGGCTTCTCCCAGCCTCATTACAGTTCCCTTGCCAAATTGCTTCTCAACCTGGCTAATTGCTAGTTCTAAGGCTTTTTGTTTATCCGTTGACATTTCCTTCCCTAATATTTATCTGAACACTAAGCCTTTTCCCAATACATACCAGCCTAGCGAATACACCATATTATCATGTTGTTAGGGGATAAGCAAGCGAGTGTATTTGTCCACTAAATGGACGACAATCAATTCGCAGAAAAGATGGTGAACACTCGGTCCGATCTCTTCCGCCAAATCTTCAGATTTGCCAACCGGGTCACCTGATTATTCTGGCTTACCCACTAATTCACAGTGTCCACAGAGAAAGAGAGAAGTAGCAAAAGCGAAAGAAATGATCACTACTGCCTGGTGAGGCTCATTTTTGGCTTGGAATAGACTGAGATTAAAGAATAAATTGTTGCAACTGGCAGCACAACAACATATAATCCCGATAGCAAGTCTAGTTCAAAGGATGAGTATTGGATCACGACGTTG
>CAZWIP010000002.1:0-54978 GCA_964634125.1 uncultured Dehalococcoidia bacterium | reverse complement strand
TGTGTCCTTTAATTATCGGGCCCATTTGTCCCACTTTTGCTGAAGACGCACAGTCGGGAACAACGAAACCTCTCTCAATCATAGTTGCACCTTTGCCAGGATTTGCCTCTCTTACAAGTTCAAGCACTTGCTTTAACAATCCTTCTTCAAGATAACGATCGAGAAGATACCCAGCAGCGAAAAGCCGAGAAGTGGGGAAATTCTTGGGATGCATTCGGAAAAAGTGCCAATCCGCATAACTCATGGAATCACTGACGTTCAATGAATCCCATGCTCTCTCCAAGTTACCCACTTCAACAGAACGACTCAGTTTCGATTTTCCATCACACTGTGAAGGCAACAGACCTGCAGAACCCAGAAGCAGTGCTTGCAGCATGAGCGTTCTATTTACGAGTTCTTGTTCTTGTATGATGTTTTCAATAACTCGATATGGCAATCGCCGCGCCAATTCCTCAAAAGCTTTCTTGTTCTTGGTATAGCCCAAAGCTCCCATCATGCGCTGGTAGAGAACTTGCTCCGGTTCTTCAATTATTAGGTCGATTTCAAAGGACGCTGATTTCAAATAAAACCGCTCGATACCATACTCATCCAGGATTTCGCCTATCCTTTTCTCACCTAAAACTTTTCCGATATTTCGGCAGGGCAATGATGGTATCTGATGAGATTCCGCTTTTACAGCGAGATCATCCATCGATCCGTTGAGAAATTCACGGAGCGGCAGGGTAGGGATATGGTCGCCATTTTCAAGTTGAGCAGGTTTTTTCGAATCGTCCCAAAAAACCACCTGCAGAATGACGTTGTTGAAATGAGGATCGAGATGGTGGCCGTGAGAGCGCCAGTCACTCGACCTGACATGAAGCTCGATATCGCCAGTAACTATTTCATCATCAAGAATGATTGCTGCATTGAGAAAATCGGGGCCGCTATCCTTGTTTTCCCTTCCCGCCCATTTCACTCTGACAACCCTACCGTCACTAGCAGGGAAAGGTCCTTGCTTAAGCCACTGGCCTTTCCATATCTGAGAAAGCAGGCTTTCAGGAACTCTTGATTCGCCCTTAGAATTGAAATCAGTCATTGTTCGAAGATATGTTATGGAATGTCATTGCGAGGAGGTCAGGAGGACCGACGCGACAATCTCCTCGGAAGGCAGGAAGATCGCCGCGCTTCGCTCGCGATGACACTGTTCAAATGTTTTTATAAGAGAAATTCTATAAAGGAATCCAACTGACTATCGAACTTTTCAGCAATCTTGGTGTCATCCTGTTTCAAAGCTAGAAGATTCTCCTGCGAAGCGTTATCCATATCTGGATCGGCGAACTGTAGTTCACCATTGACCCTTAAATATTGGTTGGGCTGACCAACTGCATCGTAAATCTGTGCCATTTGATAATCCACAGTTTCTGAAACACCTGACATCATGATGTCTATTAAGGGCTTAATCCATTCCACCGTTCCCCAGTCCTTGGCATCTTTATATTCATAAGATTTCTTGACATAACCAGTGCCAATAGAGAGAATCGCCATATCTTTTGCAGCAGGATTGCCTTCGAATTTCTTCCTTACTTCAGCATACGCACAAAGAGAAGGGTTATTCGCGAATACCCCACCATCTATGCACGGGTATGGTACCCCTGTCACCGATAGCAAGCGTTCAGCTTCAAAATACGTTGGTGCCGCTGAAGTGGCCCTAGCTACGTCCTTTACCAAATAATCGTGCATTTCCTTTTGTTTCGCATCGTGTTGGGTGAAAAACTTGGCTCGTCTAAATTCAATATCGTAAGCAGTTATAAGGCAGGGCTTCAAAAGCTGACTGAGCTTCAAGTCATCCAGATAACTTTTAAGTGTCTCCTCAAGTTCTCTCTCATCGTATTTCTCATCGCTTATACCCCCGCCCGTTCGTATCTTTTGCCAGAGGGACGTATCAAATATTTTTCCGCCTTTTAGCAAATATAGGTCAACAGCTTCCTGAGCAGAAAATCTGGGTCGTGATGGATTGCCCTTTATATCTGGACACAAGTATATGCAGGTTAAAATTCCCCCGGTACTGGTTCCAGCTATAAGATCAAAAAAGTCAGCTATTTTCGCATCGGGATTTTTTGTATGCTCCTGAAGCTTCCGCTCAAGAGATACCAGCACTTGACCCGGAATAATCCCTCTAATTCCTCCCCCATCAATAGAAAGAATACGTGTTAAATTAGGCATACAACTCCTTTAACTACTCCTACCTGAAGGTATCCATGGCCCCATATGCAGCTCGCAATCGGTTCCCCAATATCTGGGCTAGCCTATCCATCACTTTATATCCTACTTCAGGTCTGGTTTCTAACCACGCTCTCAGATCTTCTCCTGCGAGAGACACAATCGTCGTTTGTCTCTGGCAAACTGCTGATGCGGATGCGCTACAAGGATCACACAGCATTGATGACCATCCTAATCCTCTGCCTTTGCCCAACAGATCAATTGTCATCGATCCTTGACGCCCACCAAGACTGACAGACCTCATTACCGCTACTTGGCCTTCCGCAATGAGATAAATCCTTCGCCCGAACTCCCCTTGTGCAATTACAGTATCTCCGGCATTGAACTCTTCAACACGACACAGAGTAGCAATCCGCTCGACATCTTCTTGATCCACACTACTAAACAGCTCGCATCTTCGTAAAGCATCGACTATCTCGGAAGATACCATTTTGCCACCTCCTCGCCATTTTGTTCTCTAAAAAGACTATGCATCATGTTACTTTGCTACGATTTGACTCCACGATCTCTCTGTAATAACATTTGCCAGCCAGCTGAGTCTGCTCTAAGTAGTAAAGTCGGGGAAATGATTGGGAACACTCTGCCATATTTGGAATGAATACTTTTTCATGGGGATAGATACCGATAACTCGAAAATTGTCAGAGGAACCTTGCTTTCCAAGCGTTTTTGCGATTTTGGCCGCATTTCTCAAAATCCTTTGTTCTGATGGATTCTCAATATCAATCGTGAGTCGGTTACTGTTTCCGTTCGCCATGGCGGATTTCAAAACAGCGATAGCATAATTGGTGTAGTTTAACTGCTTCCATTCTCGGGGCTTTGTGATCGAAAGTACTTCTTTCCACAGATGGCTCGCTTCTGAGAGTATTTCTTTCACTTTTTCAAAATCAGCCGGTTTTCCTAAATCAACGGTCTCTTTAATGTAGTATTCAACACTATCCAGTGGCTGGCAGGTTATTATTGGCAAACCAATCCTTTTTCTCATGACAGCAATTATCTTCTCGGCATGCTTATTTACCTGAGCAATCCAGTGAATCATCATCTCTTTTTCAACAAATCCCTTATTGTAAGCCTCCATAAGATAGAAACAATACTCAACCGTTGGCATGGCTACAATCGCCTTTGCAAAAGATGTATTCCCCTCTTTCATTGCGGCAATTATATCTGTAAGCCGAACTACAGCGTCCATTTCATATAAGCATAGATTTTCTGATATTTCCAGTGATTTTATCCGGCTTATGATTCTTGTCTTGGGAGCTACTATTGAAACGACTTCACCATTTTCCAAAGTGGCAGTTGCATTTGATGCGCAGAACAGACAAGTATCGGTCAAGATGTTTATCTCATCAGGAGGATTCAGTTTATGCTTTTCGATTCCGATACTTTCACCCTCTAACCGTACATATTGGTAGTTGTCATTTGGAAGTGCCAATCCGAGATAGCGTCCAGCAATTTCCTGCTCATCACGCGAGTTTTTGGTCAACGTATGTTCCAGATAATCCCCAATCAAACAGGTTCCTGCGGGAAATATTCCTGCTTTTAAGTATGAATCAAAGATCGTAACCATCCTCTTGGTATGCTTCGATTCATCTGCAAGAGATTTTCGTTTCACGGACATATTTCCGTAATAGAATTCCTCTTGAAGCGAACTGTTTGATGGATGTAACGTATAATGATCTTTCCTGGCCACAGGTACCTCTGAGACATTATTTATCTACGGACTCTTCATTTTCAGCATGCTTTTCAAGCGCACGCTGCTGCAATTCTTTAACCTTCTGGCTCCATGAACGTTCACCTCTCCCATAATTGAGATAGACGATGGGCCCAGTTATCGGGAACACTACTATCAACAGCCCCCACACCCCTTTCCCGAACTTGTTTTTTATAGTTGATAATGTGAATAAATCTCGAAGAGCAAATACCACCAGTATCAGATGAATAATGACCACACCAATTATGAATGAGCCTATGCTGTCCATTTCGTTTTCCTTGCTATTTGCACTCAGCATACATCACGTAGTCCGGCAACTCAAGCATTTGAATAGTTTGTGATGACGAACCTAACGCAACAGCACACATTCAACGAATATTGAGCGATAATGAGGAAAAAGAAGAAGGATAGTGTTATGTCACATTTTAAATGTCATTCTGAGCGAAGCGAAGAATCTCAATACCAATCAGAGAGATTCTTCGGTCATCCATACGGATTCCCTCAGAATGACAATGCGTCAGATCAGGGTTGACTTAATACTAGCAACCACCCAGAATTATCGAAGCATCACCCGAAATGACGGTTTCACCAGACTGATTCAGGCAAAGGACATTGCATTTAACTGATGTCCCTTCCTCGGTTGTTTCAAGCTTTTTCACAGTGCCACTGATAGTCACGGTATCACCGGGCCGAGCGGGAGCTTTGAATCGAGTGTTGAGTTTTCCGCTTGTGAGCCAGGCTTGGCCAAAGTTGGCTGTCATCATTTGTGAAACGTACGCAAGAATCAACATACCGTGCGCTATGGTGCCGCCCAGAGGTGTGTTCCTGGCGAATTCCTCATTAATATGAATCGGATTAAAATCCTTACTCGCCTCTGCATAGAGATTGATATTCTCCTGAACAACTTCCTTCTTCATTTCATAGAGAGATGTTCCCTCTTGTAGTGATGATACGTCTATTCTCTTTTCTGTTCCCATAATAATCCTCGATAATGCGTCTAGGGGAAATTGAAACTGCTTTTCCCTGAAATTAGAGGTGTCCCTTCTTTATCCACAACATCAAATTCGATATCAAGCAATCGTAGCCGACTACGCTCCTGTTTACGGCTGACGCGAGCGCGGCAGTTTATGGTGTCTCCTTTTGTTGCCATGGAGAGACATTGTAACTCCTGCGAAAGGTGTATTGTACCTTCAGGCAATACAACATGTTCCAGTAATGATATTAAAGCCCATGCAGCTACCGCCGTTGGCGGCACGATTCCTGTGCCTTCATAGAGACTATCTGTTTCGCCAGTCGCCTTCAAATATGAGGTAACCGAATCAGAATCCAGACTAAAACTTACGGCAGGGAATTCCTGCCCTACCTCCAATTGGCCATATTCGAGTTTCTGTTCAGTCATAAGTTCATCCCTTGTATTTTGACGTATCCCCCCGGTATCGGAAGGAGATGAATGCATTATAGTCGAAATTGCGGTATTCTGCTACTTAATACCAGCATGATGCTCTTTGAGGGATTTGACCTCTACGTGCCCTTGACAGTACGCAGCGATTCCCTTAGCAGCAGCGGCCGCTCCGGCCATAGTGGTGATATAAGGAACTCTATATTTGATCGCAGTCTTGCGAATATAGGAATCATCATGCTTGCTTGTTTTACCAGCCGGTGTGTTGATGATCAGTTGGATATCCCCATTAATAATTCCATCAACGATGTTTGGCTGGCCCTCATGCATTTTTAGTATAGACTCGGCATCAATGCCGCTTTTGGACAATAATTCGCCTGTACCCTGTGTTGCTTTGAAGTTGAATCCCAGATCTGCAAATTGTTTAGCTACTGCCGTTAATGTTGTTTTGTCTTTATCCGCGACAGTAAAGAGTACGCATCCTTCAGTTGGAAGCGGTTGACGCGTAGCTTCCTCTGCCTTGAAAAGTGCCATCCCAAAGGAATCCGATATCCCCAAAACTTCACCGGTGGACCTCATTTCGGGGCCTAGTATCGGGTCCATCTCAGGAAACATGGGAAATGGAAATACCGCTTGTTTAACCCCGTAGTGTGGAATTGTACGCTGCTTCAGTCCCAGATCGGCAATTTTCTTTCCTAACATTACTTCCGTCGCCAGCCGAGCCATAGACAGCCCACAAACCTTGGATACAATTGGCACAGTACGCGAGGCACGCGGATTCGCTTCAATGACGTAGACCTTATCCTCGCAAATGGCATATTGGATGTTCATCAATCCAATTACATTAAGCTCTTTTGCTATCTTCTTGGTGTATTCATTAATAGTATCAATGTGCTTCTGGGGAAGGCTGACCGGCGGGATGACGCAGGCGGAATCGCCCGAATGAATCCCCGCCGGTTCGATGTGCTCCATGATCGCTGGTACGAATGCATCGGTTCCATCAGCAATAGCGTCTGCTTCAACCTCGATAGCATTCTCTAAAAATCTGTCGATTAGTATCGGTCGATCCGGGGTAACATCGATGGCAGCAACAAAGTACTCCGTGAGCATCTCTTCATCATAGACTATCTCCATGCCCCGTCCACCGAGCACATAAGAAGGCCGTACCATTAGCGGATACCCGATTCTCTCAGCAATGACTAACGCTTCATCCAGACTACTGGCCATTCCAGATTCGGCCATCGGAATGCCAAGCTTGTTCATCATATCCTGGAAACGATCCCGGTCTTCAGCCAGATCGATGCTATCGAAACTCGATCCCAAGAGTGTCAAACCGCTACGTGTTAGTGGTTCCGCCAGGTTTATCGATGTCTGCCCTCCAAATTGTACAATCGATGCCGAAGGACTGGCTGACTCTGCTGTCTCATTTTCCAAGATATCGCGGATGCTTTCTTCGTCAAGAGGTTCGAAATAAAGGCGATCGCTGGTATCGAAGTCGGTAGAAACGGTCTCTGGATTCGAGTTGACCATGATGGCCTTCACTCCATTCTCCTGCAGAGCCCAGGCAGAATGAATGCTACAGTAATCGAACTCAATACCCTGCCCGATTCTAATAGGCCCACTACCAACGACTAGCGCCTTTTCCCCTGTTATTGGAATAGCTTCATTTTCCTGTTCATATGTACTATAAAAATAGGGGGTTTCTGCGGCGAATTCAGCCGCACAGGTGTCCACCATTTTGTATACCGGGCGCAGACCCCATTGATGCCGCATTTTTCGAATTTCCTCGGCAGAATGACTCGCAAGGATGCCGATTTCTCTATCAGAGAAACCCATTCGCTTGGCATCTCGCATAAGCTTAGCAGCCAGCGGTTCGGAACGTAGTCGGTTTTCCATATCGACAATATTTTGGAACTTATACAGAAACCATGGATCGATGCCGCCGGTTCTGTGGCACAACTCTTCTGTGATCATGCCCTGTCTGAGCGCAGCAAAAACTGCCCATAAACGCTGGTCAGTGGGTTCGAGCGGAAAGTATCCGTCTCTCCACGTCGGATCCTCCCAAAGCATGGTCCTAGTGTCTACTTCCAACGATCGCACCGCTTTCTTCAATGCCGCTTCAAAGGTGCGCTCGATGGCCATGGTTTCGCCTGTGGATTTCATTTGCGTACCCAAATTACGATTCCCTTTGGTGAACTTATCGAACGGCCAGCGCGGGATTTTAACCACACAGTAATCCAATGCGGGCTCAAAAGCGGCAGTGGTCTTGCCGGTCACTTTGTTCGCGATTTCGTCGAGTGTTTTTCCCACCGCGATCTTGGCAGCCACACGAGCGATGGGATAGCCTGTAGCCTTACTTGCCAGCGCAGAACTACGGCTCACACGGGGGTTTACTTCAATTACATAGTATGGACTTTCACCTTCTCGACGCGTTCCAACGATAGGATGGGGTTCGAGTGCAAATTGCACATTACATCCACCTTCGATCCCCAAAGCCCGAATAATCCGCAGGCTTGCAGAGCGAAGCATCTGATATTCTTTGTCCGTGAGTGTCTGGCTGGGAGCCACCACGATACTCTCGCCGGTATGGATACCCATCGGATCGATATTCTCCATATTACAGATGGTGATGCAGTTGTCATCACCATCACGCATCACCTCGTACTCCATCTCCTTCCAACCGATGAGACACTTTTCCAAGAGAACTTGATGAATAGGACTCATAGCAATGCCATGGGAGGTTATTAATTCGAACTCTTCCTCGGTCCTGGGAATACCTCCACCTGTTCCACCGAGGGTGTATGCGGGTCGAATTACGAGTGGTAGGCCGATGGATTGTGCCACTTCTCGGGCCTCATCCATATTGGTCACGGTTGCACTATCAGGCACTGGTTCGCCAATATCGATTAGCAGTTGTTTGAATAATCCTCGGTCTTCAGCAATCTGTATGGTTTCTATGGAGGTGCCTAATGTACGAACACCGTACTCATCCAATATTCCTGCTTTGGCTAAATCTACAGCTAAATTGAGTCCGGTTTGACCGCCAAGAGTAGGCAATAGACCGTCGGGGCGTTCCTTTTCGATTATCTTTTTTACGATTTCTACCGTGAGAGGTTCGATGTAGACAGTATCAGCGATACCTTCGTCGGTCATGATTGTGGCCGGATTGGAGTTCACTAATACCGTAGTTATTCCCTCTTCGCGCAAAGCACGACACGCCTGGCTGCCGGAATAGTCGAACTCCGCCGCTTGCCCGATGATTATCGGGCCTGATCCTATGACTAGAACTTTAGATATTTCAGACATTGTACTTAGCCCCTCTCCCTTGAGGGAGAGGCTGGGTGAGGGTGAATCATATCACATGTTCTCCTTAACCATCTCTACAAATCGCTCAAATAGATACATATTATCCAGCGGGCCTGGAGAGGCTTCCGAATGGTATTGGATAGTAAAGAGCGGCAGTTCGCGGTGTCTTAGTCCCTCAACCGTACCGTCATTTAAATTGATATGCGAAACTTCCAGCCCACTCTTCACCGTGTCAGCATCGATGGCATAACCATGGTTCTGGGCAGTGATATACACGCGACCTGTTTCCATATCCTTCACCGGGTGATTCGCACCTCGATGCCCGAATTTGAGCTTGAACGTTTCAGCTCCGAATGCCCGTCCGATCAACTGATGTCCCAGGCAAATACCCATTACCGGTTTCTTTTCTACCAATTCCCGAATGGTACCAATCAGATAATCAAGCAAGGCGGGATCGCCAGGGCCGGGCGAAAAGAAGATGCCGTCCGGGTTTAATTTCATCACGTCTTCCGCGCTGGTCGTGCAAGGAAGCGCTGTGATCGAGCATCCCAGGCGATGCAAACTCCGCAGGATGTTGAATTTGGTGCCCGAATCGAGCAGGGCAATTCTGGGTCCGGTTTGATCCATTGAAGGCTCCCACTCGAAAGCTTCCCTTGTGGTTACTTCCTTAACGAAATCGATGCTGTCATAGCGAGGTATGGATTCGAGCTGCGCCAGTGCTTCTTGCGGATCAATTCCCTGTGAAAGGATTCCCATCATAACACCGTGGGAGCGAAGCTTTCGAACCAGTGATCGGGTATCGATGCCACTCAGTCCGGGGATATTCTGTGACAGCAAATACTCATGCAAAGTGCGAGTGCTTAACCCATGACTGGGAACCTCACATTCCTCACGAACCACAAATCCGGCAACCTGTATTCTTTTTGATTCGTAATCCTGATCGTTGATGCCGTAGTTGCCGATCATTGGGTAGGTGGGGATTACTGCCCTGCAAATGACGGGTCGGTTAAAACCTCCTGATACCCTGTCATGCTGGTGGTGAAGACAACTTCACCGGAGGTCTGTAACTCAGCCCCGAAGGAATGACCTTCGTAGAATGATCCGTCTTCCAGTGCCAGAAATGCCTTTTGTTTATTCACCCTATCGACTCTTTTTTGAATAGCTCTCTTATCGCATATAAGAATGCCTCTTACCAATAAATTGGCAAGAGGCATTCGTTGAATTTCTTTATTCGATTCATTTGTGTTTCCCTTGCCGATCTCACGGGATTGGCTTAAAGGTTTAACCAGACTAGTTTATATCGTACTACTGAAATGTTACAAACATATTACAGAAAATTACTTAATATCGGCATGATAGCTCTGTAACGACCTGACCCCTGCAGCGCCTCTGCGATGTGCCGCGATTCCTCTGACTGCCGCAGCCGCTCCGGCCAGAGTCGTGATATACGGGATTTTGTGTTTGATCGCTGCTTTGCGAATGTAAGAATCGTCATATTGACTTCGTTTGCCAACCGGAGTATTGATGACTAGTTGAATCTCTCCGTTCATTATGCCGTCAACGATGTTGGGCCGACCTTCATGCATTTTGAGAATGAGTTCGGATTCAATGCCGTTTTGGGTCAGGAACTCGCGTGTGCCTTCGGTTGCTTTAATCTTGAAACCGAGTTCTACAAATTGCCGGGCCGTTGGTAATACGGTATCCTCGTTCTTGTCTACCACGGTAAGCAAAACAGCCCCCTCATCCGGGAGACACTGCTGTCCGGCTTCCTCAGATTTGAAGAGGGCCAGTCCGAAGGAATCGGCCATCCCGAGAACCTCGCCGGTGGATCTCATCTCCGGTCCCAGAACAGGATCAACCTCGGGGAACATGGGGAAGGGGAATATAGCCTGCTTGACTCCGAAATGAGGGATTGATTGTGGTTTGAGGTCGAGATCGGCAAGCTTTTTACCCATCATGATCTGCATCGCAATCCGGGCCATGGAAAGGCCGCACACTTTGGAAACGATGGGCACGGTTCGAGATGCCCTCGGGTTAGCTTCCAGAACATACACGATGTCATTGCAGATGGCATACTGCATATTCATCAGGCCTACCACGTGAAGTTCTTTGGCTATCTTTTTGGTGTATTCATAGATTGTATCTATGTGTTTTTCGGGAATGCTGACTGGCGGAATAACACAGGCCGAGTCACCGGAATGAACTCCGGCCAGTTCGATGTGCTCCATGATGGCGGGAACGAAGGCATCGGTTCCGTCGGCAATGGCATCCGCTTCGGCCTCAATAGCGTTATCGAGGAACCTGTCGATCAGGATTGGACGATCAGGGGTAACTCCCACAGCAGCGGCAAAGTACTCTTCGAGCATTTCTTCATCGTGAACCACTTCCATGCCGCGTCCGCCAAGCACGTAAGATGGCCGAACCATGAGGGGATATCCGATTCGGTTCGCTATAGCCAGAGCATCTTCCAACTTGCTGGCCATGCCGGATTCTGCCATTGGGATGCCAAGTTTAGCCATCATCGCGCTAAAACGATCACGGTCTTCGGCCAGGTCAATAGTATCTGGTGAAGTGCCCAGAATCTTCACTCCGACTGCTTCCAGTTCAGCGGCAATATTGAGTGGTGTCTGCCCTCCGAACTGAGCCACGACTCCTTCCGGTTTTTCCTTTTCATAGATGCTCAGGATGTCTTCAACTGTCAATGGCTCGAAATAGAGTTTATCTGAGGTGTCGTAATCTGTAGAGACGGTTTCGGGATTGCAGTTAACCATGATCGTCTCGTAGCCTTCATCGCGTAGTGCGAATGCCGCGTGAACACAGCAGTAGTCGAATTCGATTCCCTGCCCGATTCGGTTGGGTCCACCGCCAAGTACCATGATCTTCCTGTTGCTCGTGGCTGTAGTCTTGTCAGGCGCATTGTAGGTGGAGAAGTAGTAGGCGGCGTTTTCCACGCCACTGACTGGAACGGGTTCCCAGCCTTCTGTCATACCCAGTCCGATTCTCTTTTCACGGATTTCCTTTTCGGCAATTACAAGAATTTGCGCCAGATATCTATCGGCAAATCCATCTTTTTTGGCTTGAATGAGCAAATCGTCCGGTAAAACTTTTCCTTTGTATGTAAGAACCTTCTCTTCAAGTTCCACCAGCTCCTTCATTTGCTCGATGAACCAGGCTTTGATGTAGGTTTTCTGGTGGAGTTCCTGAATGTCAGCGCCTTTACGCAGGGCCTCGTACATAATGAACTGGCGTTCACTGGAGGGCTCGTTTAGCATCTCCATGAGTTCTTCGAGAGATTTTTCATTAAAATCCTTGGCGAATCCGAGGCCGTAGCGTCCTTTTTCCAGTGAACGAATGGCTTTCAGGAAGGCTTCCTTGTAATTCTTCCCGATGCTCATCACCTCGCCAACTGCCCGCATCTGGGTGCCCAGCTTGTCTTCGGCATCTTTAAATTTCTCGAAAGCCCAGCGTGAGAACTTCACGACCACGTAGTCACCGGACGGCGTATATTTTTCTAATGTTCCGTCACGCCAATAGGGAATCTCGTCCATGGTCAATCCACCGGCCAGCAGGGATGAAATCAGCGCGATTGGGAACCCGGTAGCTTTAGAGGCCAGAGCGGATGATCGAGATGTACGCGGATTGATCTCGATTACTACTACTCGGTCTGTTTTCGGATCATGCGCGAACTGAACGTTAGTGCCGCCGATTACCTGGATCGATTCTACAATCTTATAAGAATACTCTTGCAAGCGTTTTTGCAGTTCAGGACTGATGGTGAGCATGGGAGCTGTGCAGTATGAATCGCCGGTGTGCACACCCATCGCATCGACATTTTCGATGAAGCATACAGTGATCATCTGATTCTTGGCATCGCGCACTACTTCAAGCTCCAGTTCCTCCCAGCCCAGCACGGATTCCTCAACCAGAATCTGCCCGATAAGGCTTGCCGAAATGCCTCGGCTGGCAACTACACGCAATTCTTCCACGTTGTATACTAGGCCGCCGCCGGTTCCGCCCATCGTATATGCCGGGCGAATAACCACCGGGTAGCCAAGCTCGGCGGCAACATTCTCAGCATCTTCTACATTGTAAACGGCTGTACTCTCGGGCATTTCAATGCCCAGCTTATCCATCATATTCTTAAACGCGATTCGGTCCTCTCCACGTTCGATAGCATCAATATCAACACCGATGATTTTGACTCCGTACTTGTCGAGTACCCCTGCTTTGGCAAGCGCAGAACTGAGGTTCAGCGCAGTTTGACCCCCCAGGTTTGGAAGCAACGCGTCAGGCCGTTCTTTTTCGATGATGCGTTCCATCGTTTCCATGTTCAACGGCTCAATATATGTAACATCCGCCATTCCGGGGTCAGTCATTATAGTAGCGGGATTGGAGTTCACCAGCACAATTTCGTATCCCAGCCCTCGGAGTGCCTTGCACGCCTGTGTTCCCGAATAGTCGAACTCACAAGCTTGCCCGATCACAATTGGTCCGGACCCTATTATCATTACCTTTTTGATATCATCCCGTCTCGGCATTGAAGAACTCCCTCCTGTTTTTTATTACAAGCTGACCGCGATCCCGCGCGATTTAAGGTATTCCTTTACCTCTTTGATAGTGAATGTTCCAAAGTGGAACACCGAAGCACCCAGCACAGATTGGGCGTGCCCTTCGGCGACAGCTTCGTAAAAGTGTTCCAGGGTGCCGGCGCCTCCGCTGGCGATCACCGGCAGCCCGGTCGCGTCAGCGATGGATCGGGTCAGGTGAATGTCAAATCCAGCTTTGGTGCCGTCAGTGGCCTTGCTGGTGGGCAGTATCTGTCCGACTCCGATGGTAGCCATCTCTTTGGCAAATTCCACGGCATCCTTGCCTGTGGCGGTACGGCCCCCATCGATGTAGACCTCGCGTTCGGAGGGCAGTGACTTGTTCTCATCGGCGTCAATGGCTATCATGATCTTCCCGGCCCCGAATTGCTTCACAGCCTCTTTGACCAGGTCCGCATCCCGGTAAGCCGCACTGGAAATGGAAACACAGCTTGCCCCCGATTTCATGGCCTGTTCGATGTCGTCGATAGACTTTATTCCCCCGCCAACTGTTAGCGGTGTTTTCACCACTGCCGCCACCTTTTCAAGCACATCGAACATTGTCCGTCTGTCTTCTATGGTTGCGGTGATATCCAGAAATGCGATTACGTCTGCCCCTCCTTCGGAATAGGCTTTTGCCGTTTCGACAGGATCGGCTGCATCACGCAACTCAACGAAATGTACTCCCTTTACGACTCTCCCCTTCAACATGTCCAGGCAGGGAATGACTTTGACTATATCCATTGCAGACCTCCAATTTTTTTCTTAGCCAAACATGGTTTACCGATATTTGGGCACAAAAAAACTCCTCTTGCTATTACTCAACAAGAGGAATTTATGCTTTACATCGACTCTTTCGATTTTGCATCGCCAGAGAGCACATATGTTTTCTTCTCCCTTGCCGGTCTCACAGAACTGGCTTAAAGGTCTTTGTTCCTTGACATTATAACAGGCCAAAAAACATTTTCCAACCCCTTCTTAACTGATGCAATTTACCTACTAATTTACCTATTAAAAGAGACGTATGCCCCCTTGACAGGTGAATATATGAGTGGTAATCTAAGCTAAGTAGATGGGTAAACAGTTACCTACAACCTAGTAAATGTTGGGGAAATGAAGATGATTACCAGAAAAGTTTATCCCAAACCGGAAGTTTGCATGGCCTGTCGGTTGTGCGAGGTGCATTGTATTACAGCTCATTCAAAGTCAGGCGATATGATAAAAACATTCAAGCGAGAGAAGCCGAGGCCAATGCCGCGATTGCACGTCGAAGAGAAGGGGCCCATGTCATTCGCGCTGGGATGCCGCCATTGCGATGAGCCTTTATGTGTGTATTCATGTTTGACAGGAGCGCTTACCAAGGATCCTGTAACCGGCATTGTTGCCGTTGATATCGATAAGTGCGTCGGTTGCTGGACTTGCGTTATTGCATGCCCGTACGGGGCTATTTCGCCAGATGTGAATAGGAAGAAAGCCAGCAAATGCGATCTTTGTTTCCATTTAGAAACGCCTGCATGTGTGGCCAACTGCCCCAACGAGGCATTGCTCTGGGGGGAGATCAATGAGAACTGATTACTTGATTATTGGTAATTCTGCCGGTGGCATCGGCGCAGTCGAAACCATTCGATTGATCGATTTGGAAGGGGCAATCACGATCATTTCCGATGAGCCCTATCCGGTGTATTCGAGACCGCTCATTTCAGAGCATTTGGCAGGGGAAAGGGATTTGAACGGAATGCTCTACCGTTCGAATGATTTTTACACAGTGAATAAGGTTCAGACAATTTTGGGGAAGGAAGTTGTCCGCCTCGACATTGCTGCGGGTGAGGTGGAACTGGCCGATACGGAAAAGATTTCCTACCAAAAACTGCTATTATCCACTGGCGGCAATCCCATCTTTCCCACTATGGATGGGGCTGAAAAGCGCGGCGTCTTTACTTTCACCACACTCGATAATGCCAAAGGGATCGCCGAAATGGTTAAGGATGGTGCTCAGAAAGCTGTGGTTATTGGTGGAGGCTTAATTGGGATTAGTGTTACGGATGCGCTTAAGAAGCTTGGCATTAATGTGATTGTTGTTGAGTTGATGGATAGAATCCTTGGCATAGTGCTGGATGAGGAAGCCTCACTGATGGCACAAGAAGTGGTGGAAGCTACGGGAGTGCAATTCCGTACCAGGCATACCGTCAAAACCATAGTCGGAGATGATGGAATCGTAAGTGGCGTAATTCTGGATGATGGGGAAGAGATAGAGTGCGACCTGGTCATCGTGGCCATTGGCGTCGTGCCAAGAATCGATTTGGTCAAGGATACCGATATAAAAGTGAACCGGGGAATTCTAGTAGATTGTCATATGGCAACGAGCAACCCGGATGTGTATGCCTGCGGCGATGTAGCGGAATCATATGATTTCATCATTGATGGTGATCGGGTAGTTCCCATCTGGCCCAATGCGCATATCGGCGGGAGGATTGCTGGCTATAACATGGCCGGAAGAGAGGCGGAATACCCTGGCGGTACTGCGATGAACTCGTTGAAATATTTTGGCTTGTCGATTGCCTCTGCGGGAATGGTCAATCCGATGAGAGATATCGAATGTGAAGTGCTGAGCCAGCGAGATGACGGTCGCTATCAAAAATTCGTGCTCCAAAATGGCAAACTGGTGGGAATGGTGCTGGTTCGAGATATTGAGAAAGCCGGAATATACTTCGGTTTGCTGCGGGATGGGGTGGATGTGAGCGATTTCAAGGATTCGCTGCTGAGCGAAGAGTTCGGGATTATTTCGCTCCCTGAAGAGGTGCTGCGAAGTCGGCTGGAATTGCCCGATCTCAGTAAATTGAGTTCCATTACCGTGCCTGAAGAAATTGAAGATGTATCAGACGAGGGATAATGAAATGAGAAATCTTTCAGCAATCAATAACCCATACAATGACGACAAATTGATGTCTGCCTGCTCCATCTTTGGGGCAATGGACACTTCGGGAAACCCCTTTTCCGGCAAACGCGTGATCGATGCCATTCGGAACATGCATGTGCGGGGAAACGGACTTGGCGGTGGATTCGCCATTTATGGCATCTATCCCAAGCATCTCGATCACTATGCATTCCATATCATGTACATGAGCAACGAGGCGCGGGAAAAGACGGAATCCTTTCTGAAAGAGAGATTCCACTGGGATCATGTCGAAGAGGTTCCGACTTTCAAAGCTCCCAGAATTTCCAATCCACCGAAACTCTGGCGCTATTTCCTTACCGTCGGCAGTTCCAAACACGAAAGCCAATCCGATGATGATTACGTTGTAGACCGGGTGATGGAAATCAACACCCTTATCGAAGGTGCATTCGTTTTCTCCAGCGGGAAAAATATGGGTGTTTTCAAAGGGGTCGGATACCCGGAAGATATCGCCGAGCATTTCGGGCTTGAGGACTACGAAGGACACCTGTGGACCGCCCACGGCAGATTTCCGACAAACACTCAAGCATGGTGGGGTGGAGCCCATCCGTTCAGCATACTCGATTGGACGGTAGTTCATAATGGGGAGATATCTTCCTATGGAACCAATCGGCGCTATCTTGAGGAGCGCGGTTATGTGTGCACCATGCATACTGATACCGAGGTCATCATCTATGCAATTGACCTACTGGTTCGAAAACACAATCTTCCAATGGAGATAGCCGCAAAAGTATTTGCTCCTCCTTTCTGGGAACATATAAAGCGGATGCCGGCAGGCGAACAGGAACTGTGCTGCACCTTGCGGCAGGTTTATTCCGGCCTCTTGCTCAACGGGCCATTCACTGTAATCATTGCGCACAAGGGTGAAATGATCGGCCTCACGGATCGCATACGGCTTCGTCCGTTAACCGTAGGAGAAAAGGGCAGCATGTTGTATCTTTCCAGTGAGGAATCGGCTATTCGGCTTGTCGAACCTGACCTTGACAGGGCATGGATTCCCACAGGAGGACAGCCGGTGATTGGGAGATTGCAGTCACCTGAAAAAGTCTTACAGGCGTAAAGGATAACTATTATGAAAACATATTTGCCGGCAAAATTCATAGTGGAACGCGACCAAACTCGCTGTATTCAATGCCAGGTATGCGTCAATCAGTGCAGCTTTGAAACACATTATTACGATCCCGAAGATGACGAAGTATGCAGTCGGGAACACAATTGCGTGGGATGCCATCGATGCATGTTATTCTGCCCCACCAATGCTATTACAATTCGGGAGAATCCCCGCAATTACCGGCAGAACTACAACTGGCGTCCGGAGGTTATCGAGGATATCAAGAAGCAGGCTGAAACGGGGAGTATCCTGCTCACCGGTATGGGTAATGATAAGGAATACCCTGTTTACTGGGATCATCTGTTGTTGAATGCCGCTCAGGTTAGCAATCCTTCCATCGATCCCCTTCGTGAGCCGATGGAGCTTACAACTTTCATTGGGCGCAAACCGGAGCGGGTAGAGTTGGATCCGGTCACGATGGACCTCAAGACCATCCTTGCGCCTCAGGTTGAGCTTGCCCTTCCGGTGATGTTTTCTGCCATGTCTTACGGTGCGGTCAGTCTCAATGTTCAGGAATCGCTGGCGCGGGCAGCTACGGCCGCAGGTGTAATGTGGAACACGGGAGAGGGTGGGTTTCATCGTAGTCTACAAAAATATGCCGATAATACCATTGTTCAGGTGGCTTCTGGCAGGTTCGGTGTGCATCCTGAATATCTGGATGCCGCTAGAATAGCGGAAATAAAAATTGGGCAGGGCGCGAAGCCGGGAATCGGTGGGCATTTGCCGGGTGAAAAAGTGAGTGAAGACGTGGCCATGACGCGCATGATTCCGCAGGGATCAGACGCGATCTCCCCGGCTCCACAGCATGACATCTATTCAATTGAGGACCTGGCACAACTGGTTTATGCGATAAAAGAGGCAACAAACTACACTAAGCCAGTTTCGGTGAAAATAGCAGCGGTTCACAATGCGGCAGCCATCGCCAGTGGAATGGTTCGCGCCGGGGCAGACATGATCGTTCTCGACGGACTGAGGGGGTCGACGGGCGCAGCACCGAAAGTAATTCGGGATAATGTTGGCATTCCGATTGAACTGGCCCTGGCAGCAGTGGATACCCGTTTGAGAGAAGAGGGAATACGTAACAGAGCTTCACTGGTAGTTGCAGGGGGAATTCGTCGGAGCACCGATGTCCTGAAAGCGGTCATTTTGGGTGCGGATGCCGTTTACATTGCCACTTCGGCGCTGGTTGCGCTGGGGTGCACTACTTGTCAGCAGTGTCCTACGGGGAAATGTGCCTGGGGTATATGCACTACCGATCCGATTCTGACCAAACGGATCAATCCGGAAATTGGAGCTGAACGGCTTACCAATCTCCTGCGTGGCTGGAGCCTGGAAATAAAAGACATGCTGGGAGGCATGGGGATCAACGCGCTGGAAAGCGTACGCGGCAATCGATTGCATCTGAGGGGAGTTCACTTGACCGATACCGAACTGGAAGTTCTTGGCGTCCGGCAGGCTGGAAACTGAAAGGAGTTTAAAATGGTAACAGCAACCAAATCAACAGTTGAAATTGATGCTATGGGCCTAACCCATCGACAAATGAATGCTCGGCTAAGGGAATTGGTAGCAGATGGCTCACAGCACATAACACTTCGGAACTGTTACGGTCAGAAGTATATCGGTACGAATCTCAACACATCGGTGGAGATAGAAATACATGGGACTCCGGGTGGCGCATTGGGGTCTTTCATGAAAGGACCCCGAATTACGGTACATGGTAATGCACAGGACGGCACCGGCAATACCATGGATGAAGGTCTAATAGTCATTCATGGCCATGCCGGGGATATTACCGGTCTTTCTGCCAGAGGTGGCAAGATATTTATTCGTGATTACGTTGGATATCGTAACGGAATCCACATGAAAGAATACAAAGGCAAAAAACCGACTATTGTGATTGGAGATTCCTCCCAGGATTTCCTCGGTGAATATATGGCTGGAGGGGTTTTGGTGGTGCTCGGGCTTGATCTCTCTGAAGGAGAATATCACCGGGCGAATTTTGTGGGCACCGGTATGCATGGCGGAGTGATTTACTTGAGAGGGAAGATCAATGATTATCAACTAGGCAAGGAAGTCGGCGTGGCAGAATTGGATGAAAATGACTGGAGAGTGTTAATACCACTTATTGAAGAATATGCAAGCTATTTTGGTGCCGATGCAGAGGAAATAATCGGGCGAGGTGAATTTTCCAAACTTTCAGCGCTTTCTCTTAGACCCTATGGCAGATTATATGCTATTTAGTGTAGAATAGGACGCATCATGATTAACATAAAAACTCGGAATACTGGAAGCGCCGTAACTCCGTTTTCGAGTGAGTTGAACGACTCCAAGGGTCAAACTGTTCGGACAAAGGTACTGTTTATCACCAGTGGTAGCGATGCTTTGGAGGAGCTATGTATTGAACTGGCTTCTAGAGGTTATGGCAGTTCTGTTGTGCCGTACGGTAAAGGAGCCATCGAGGCAATAGAAGAATACCAACCTGATCTATTGCTGACGGATATAGAGTTTTCCTCCCCTGACGCTGGTGAATACGGATTTGTCCGAATGCTAAAGAGCGAAGTCGGTTTGCCGGTAATCGCTCTTATCACAGAAGATACCCTGACTGAATTCGATGTCACCCGCGGTATCGAAGATTTCCTCCTTAAACCATGCGATCCGGTGGAACTGGCTATGCGCATCAAACAGGTCTTATGGCGGATAAGAGATATTGACAGCGATAGCCTGATTAAGCACGGAGACCTTGTTATCGACCTGGCCAAGTATGAGGTATCTGTTGCCGGAAAGACGGTCAATCTATCCTTCAGGGAATATGAATTACTAAGATTCCTGGCAAGCAGCAAAGGGATTGCTTTTACCCGCGATACCCTGCTCAATGAAATCTGGGGATACGATTACTTTGGCGGTGACCGCACTGTTGATGTTCATATTCGCCGACTTCGCAGCAAGATCGAGGATGCCGGACATTCATTCATTGAGACGGTGCGGAGTGTCGGATATAAATTCAAAGTTTAACCTCAATCATTTTGCCCCCTTCAAACTTCTTTCTTGTAACACAACCGTAACCTAACGGTAATTTGATGGTAACATCCGCTTGTTACTATCGTCTCCAGTGATAAGCAAATTTGAGAAAGAGGTGCTTGACAATGGACACTGGCGACACAACTTGGATTCTCATCTCGACAGCGCTGGTAATGCTGATGACTCCGGGCCTGGCGCTCTTCTACGGGGGCATGGTTCGCCAGAAGAACATCCTGTCCACGCTCACGATGAGCTTTGCCATGCTCGGCATCATCGGCGTGCTGTGGGCAGTTTACGGATACAGCTTGAGCTTTGGGGGAGATATCGGCAGTTTCATCGGCGACCTGAAATTTCTGGGGCTGATGGGCGTTGGTGAAGAACCTTCGGATTTATACGCTACGAGCGTGCCCCATCTGGCTTTTATGGCATTCCAGGGGATGTTCGCGATTATTACAGTAGCATTGTGGACCGGTGGCGTGGTGGAGCGAATGAAGTTTAGTGCCTTTCTGCTATTTGCTGTACTATGGTTCACTTTGGTCTATTGCCCCGTAGCTCACTGGGTGTGGGGAGATGGTGGCTGGCTGGCAGACCTGGGTGCACTGGACTTTGCCGGCGGGACGGTGGTTCACATCAACGCCGGAATGACCGCACTGGCGCTGGCGTTTCTGCTTAAACCCAGGAAGGGTTTTCGCGAAGGAATGCCGATGGAACCTGGCAACATACCGCTGGTAATGCTCGGCGCAGGCATCCTGTGGTTCGGATGGTTTGGATTCAATGCGGGCAGTTCGCTTGCCGCTGATGGGCTGGCTGCCAATGCATTCGTGGCCACGAACCTTTCCGCCGCTGCCGGCGCTGCTACATGGATGATCTTGGGCTGGATTTATCGCAGGCCATCCGCGCTAGGCATAGCAACCGGGGCCGTCGCAGGCCTGGTGGGGATCACCCCGGCAGCTGGATTTGTACATCCGATGGCTGCTATTCCTATTGGGATCGGCGCTTCGGTAATTGGCTATTACTGCATTCTATGGCGAACGAAGAAGGGTATTGACGAATCTTTAGATGTTTGGGCCGTTCACGGCATGGGTGGTGTCTGGGGAGCACTTGCGACCGGCATATTTGCCACCGCAACTGTGGGTGGGGTCGATGGACTCCTCTGGGGAGGCGGAACGCAATTCCTCAAACAGATCGTTGGTGTAGTTTCAGTTGGCGTGTTTGCCTTCATCGCAACCTGGGTAATCGGCAAGCTGGTTGACTATACAATCGGGCTAAGAGTTCACGTCGACGAAGAGGAAGTTGGACTCGACATTTCGCAGCACGGTGAAAGAGCATATGGGGGCAAATTGTCATGAAAATGATAGAAGCAATTATCCGTCCGGAGAAGCTAGAGCCTGTCAGAAAAGCCCTTGCTGAGTTCGCGATACTGGGGATGACGGTTACCGAAGTAAGCGGCCGAGGTCGACAGATGGGCATCACTTTACAATGGAGAGCCGGAGAATACAAAGTTGACCTGTTGCCGAAGGTTAAAATTGAAGTGGTGGTCATCGATGAGGATGTCGACAGGGCGGTGCATACTATCAGGAATAAGGCCAGAACCGGTGAGAGGGGCGATGGCAAAATATTCATCATGCCGGTTGAAAATGCTATTCGGATTAGTAACGGTGACGAGGGTGAAAGTGCTATTTAGAAACTGGAAAAACGATGTAATCTGTTTGTAACATTTGGTTGTTACGCTAATACTGTCAAGCAAATAAGGAGGAGAAATGACTGACAAACAAAAAGGTAAAGAATATGTGCTCCAGATGGCCAAAGAGCATGATGTGAAATTCATCAGGATGTGGTTCACGGATATTCTGGGTTTCCTGAAGAGCTTCACCATTACTGTGGAAGAACTGGAAGGAGCACTAGAGGAAGGGATGGGCTTTGACGGATCCTCTATTGAGGGATATGCCCGAATTGATGAAAGTGACATGATGGCTTTCCCTGATCCTGATACCTGGTGCCTCCTCCCCTGGCGGCCAAAAGAACACCGTGCCGCGGCCCGAATGTTCTGTGATGTGGTGAAACCTTCCGGTGAGCCTTATGAGGGCGATCCCAGATACGTATTGAAAAAAATGCTAAAGCGTGCATCCGACATGGGTTATACCTTTTATGTTGGCCCTGAGCTGGAATATTTTTATTTCAAGGATTCTGTCGGAACTGAAATGCTTGATACGGCTGGGTATTTCGATCTGACCGCAGATGCTGCCACCGAATACAGACGGGATACAGTTATTACCCTTGAAGAGATGGGGATTGGCGTTGAATATTCTCACCACGAAGTAGCCGGTAGCCAGCATGAAATAGATATGCGATACACAGATGCTCTTTCAATGGCAGATAACGTAATGACTTATCGGCTTGTTGTAAAACAAACGGCACAGAAGTATGGAGTATATGCCACTTTCATGCCCAAGCCGGTTTTCGGCGTCAATGGAAGCGGCATGCACGTTCATCAGTCATTATTCAAAGGGGATTCCAATGCTTTCTTCGAAAAAGATGCGCTTTTCCATCTTTCGGATTTGGCCAAGAGCTATTGCGCAGGATTGCTTGAACATGCGCCGGCAATTACCTCCATCTGCAACCAGTGGGTCAATTCATACAAGCGACTGGTTCCGGGATATGAGGCCCCGGTTTATCTCTCGTGGGCCCAGCGCAATCGATCTGATCTTATCAGGATCCCGGAATACAGGGTCGGCCGAGAGAAGTCTACCCGTCTTGAGATGCGATCTCCGGATCCGGCATGCAACCCATACCTTACTTTTGCGGTGATGCTGGCAGCTGGACTTGATGGCATCGAAAAGGGATTGAAGGCTCCCGATCCGGTGGAGGAAAATGTCTATACAATGAGTGATGAAGAAAGGGAGCGCAGGGGAATCGGAATGCTTCCAGGCACCTTGAAGGAGGCAATACTCCTAACCGAGAAGAGTGAACTGGTCCGGGATGCACTTGGCGACCACGTTTTCAAAAACTTCATTGCCAACAAGAAGATCGAATGGGATCAATACCGAACGCAGGTCACCGATTATGAAGTGAACAGGTATTTGCCGATCCTGTAAATTTGAAACTGTATCGAAGCGGCTGAGAGAGGCTTGTGGTATTGTCTGCAAGCCTCTCTTCTCTATTTATCAGCTCTTGGGCCTAGGCTTCCTTCCGGATGTTATAACTAGTGTTTCTGTACGCATAACGTGTTCTGCTGATGCAATGTCTTCACCCACAATTCTAATCAATTCGTCAAGATCTTCTGCTTCAATCAATGCCACAATATCGTACTGACCAAACACGCGATCCACTGCCAATAATTCTGGCCTATTGCCCAATTCAGTAACTGCGGTAGGCTCCTGGCCCTTTTCTGCCTTGATTAGTACGTAAGCTCGCTCACTCATGAGTTATGACCTCCCCATAGAATTTCGTTGCATCATCTTGGTGATTTCTGGCCGTATTGTAGTGTGCAAACTGGTTTTTACAATTGTGTTCCAACAATCATTTCAAGCAACGGCATATGAATAGGCTGTCTCGAAGAATTTCTAGGCGTATCGTCCGCAGGCAAATCCTTCACCCAGTTCGCACCAGACGCAACCACCAGGTGCTTGCTCAGAAATAATGAGCTGCGATTCACATTGACCGCAAAGTTGCTCCTCCCCGGGTTTCATGGGCCCGTTACAGGGGGGGATGGTCATAGGACAAATCTGGACGCAATTATCACATTGCTTGCAGAACTCAGGTCTGATGCCGAAGGGGTGATCCACATGGCGGTCCTTTCCTCTTCCTACAAACCCGATGGCTCGGGCTTTCCAGATTTCTTCACAAACCCGAACGCAGCGGCCACATAACACACAATCCTCATTACGGAACGGGTAGCGAACTTCGGTGACTCCGCAACGTACGGCAATATCCTGAATGGCACGAGAATTGGGTGCCTGAGCAACCAGTAATTCCGCAAGGTTGTGGCGCAGTTTCCGGATCTTATCCGTACTCGTCAGTACCACCATACCCTCTTCCACGTTCAATGTACAAGAGGTGGTGACTTTGGAACGGCCATTAACCACATGTTCGACAATGCATAGCCGACACGCGCCAATATCGGATAGATTGGGAACATGACACAGATGGGGAATGCAGATACCGTATTCGATCGCAGTATCGAGCACACTGGTGCCCTTGACAGCACGAATGATGGCTCCATCTATATTAACATTTACATATTGTTCCATCTTAGCACCTCTTTTTATCAAATGACTGTAATAGCATCAAACTTGCACTCGCTTCGGCAAATCCCGCATTTCTGACAGAGTTGGGCGTCAATAACATGCGATTGCTTCTTCTCGCCGGTAATGGCATTATACACACACCCTTTCAAACAAACGCCGCATCCGTTGCATTTTTCGGGATCAATCGAGTATGTTATCAGAGCTTTACAAACTCCGGAAGGACATTTCTTTTCAGTGATATGCGCCTCGTATTCCGAACGGAAATAACGTAAGGTGGAAAGAACCGGATTGGGCGCGGTTTTGCCCAATCCGCATAGAGCAGTCTGGGATATGGTGTCACCTAATTCTTCCAGGAGGTCAAGCTGCTCCGGTGTTCCTCGACCATCGGTGACAGCTGTAATTATTTCGAGCATGCGGTCGATCCCCACCCGGCAGGGCAGACATTTACCGCATGATTCATCCTGTAGGAATGTCAGGAAATACTTGGCAACGTCCACCATGCAGGACTCTTCATCCATTACCACCATACCGCCTGAGCCGATCATCGAGCCAGCTTCGGAGAGAACGTCAAAGTCTAGCGGGAGGTCGAACTTCTCTACCGGCAGACAGCCACCCGATGGCCCGCCGGTCTGGACTGCTTTTACTGCTTTGCCGTTGATTCCGCCGCCACCGATATCAAACACTACCTCGCGAATGGATGTGCCCATCGCTACTTCAACCAGTCCGGTGTTTTTGATGCGGCCAGTCAGCGCGATAATCTTGGTGCCCTTGCTACCTTGTGTTCCCTTGGAAGCAAACGTTGAGGAGCCATTCAAAATGATGGAGGGAACATTGGCCCAGGTCTCGACATTGTTGAGTACTGTTGGTTTGTGATAAAGACCATCCACTACAGTGTGCACGTCTTTGGCGCGGGGCTCGCCGACTTTACCTTCTATGGAAGCCATAAGAGCAGTTGATTCTCCACAGACAAAAGCTCCTCCTCCACGGGAAATTTTCACGTCAAACGAGAATGATGAGCCTAGAATATTATTGCCAAGAAGACCCAGTTCGCGAGCCTGCTCGACGGCAATCTTGGAATGCTTTACAGCCAGAGGATATTCGTTGCGAACGTAGATATATCCTTTTTGAGCGCCGACTGCCCGAGCGCCAATCATCATGCCTTCCAGGACCAGGTGAGGGTTGCCCTCAAGTACACATCGGTCCATATAGGCCCCGGGATCACCTTCATCCGCGTTACAGATGACGTACTTCTCATCCCCAAAAGCCTCTTTACACTCGTTCCATTTATGGCCGGTCGGGAATCCGCCACCACCACGTCCCCGCAGTCCTGAGGCGTTGATTTCACTAATAATGTTATCTGGAGATAAGCCATTATTAATTGCCTTGTTCAGTGCGGAATACCCGCCTGCTACGATGTAATCCTCGATCGAGCAAGGATCAACACCTCGGTTCTGAGAGAGGATTTGCCGATCCTGCGATTGGTAAAAAGGAATCTCTGATTCGGTCTTAACCTTCTGGCCGGAAACAGGGTCGGTGTAAAGCAGTCGCTCAATCACCTCGCCCTTCATAATGGTAAGATGTACGATTTCGAAAGCGTCCTCCGGCGAAATATGGCAATAGAACAAATTTTCTGGTTCGATGACCATAACCGGACCTTGCTCGCAAAAGCCGTGGCACCCGGTGACGCACAAGCGCACGCTGGAATCCAATCCTTGTTGGGATAATTCTTGCCCGAGAGCTTCAATAACGACCTGCGATTGTGAGGCCTGACAGCCGGTTCCACCACATATCATTATGGTTGTGGTAATGTTTTCTCTTTGCTTGCGAATCTGTTCACGCAGGTGTTCCAGTTCACGATTACTATTAAGCCTGGACATCTTATTTCTCCTCCGGTTGCTTTTCACTAAGTTTATTAATAAGTTTGCGAAGCTTTCCGGGCGTCATGTGGTGATGGCTGGATTCGTTTTCCGTAACAATCGGTCCCAGGGCGCAAGCTCCCAGGCAATTGACATGTTCAACGGAGAAGAGTCCATCCGGAGTTACATCACCGGGTTCAACTTCCAGTTGCCCGGTGGCCTGGTCAAGAAGAAGACGAGCGCCCCGGACATGGCACGCTGTACCCATACACATGGTAATTACATTCTTCCCGGCTGGTTTGAGCCGAAAAGCCTTGTAAAAAGAAGCCGCACGGTAGACTTCAATAATCGGCACTCCGAGACCCTGAGATACGGCTTTCATAGACTCCTCTGAAACATATCCATCGCTTTCCTGAATATCCTGAAGCACCTCAATGAGTTGATCCGGTTGACTTCGACGGCCTTCCAGAATTTGATCGAGTGCCAAGAGTGGCATATTGACCTCCTTAGATACGGACTTCCGCTTGATGTCTTTTAGAATACTTGATAGAATTATTGCGGTAAATACGGAATAAATGCACTGATAATGCCTATAATAAATAGGCATTAATGAGGAAGGATTCAATGGAGAATATAGAAAACATTCCGGCTCAAACCGAAAGTCACGCGTTGCCATTCCCCTCGAAAGAACTGGCTCTTTTGTGGCGAATCCCGTTTCCTACCGAAATTGAGCCCGACAAAATGGAATACGCTCTGCGAGAGCGTATCAAAGAATTAAACTGCCTTTACGGGGTTTCCCAGTTGGCTGATCGCAATCTCTATTCTCTGGATAATCTTTTGAAGGAGATTGTCAACTTTTTGCCCCATTCATGGCAATATCCCGAGATTACCTGCGCCCGAATCATTCATAAGGGAAAAACATACACCAGTAAGAGATTTGAGGTGACTAACTGGAGACAGTCGTCACGGATTTACATGTATCACGAGGCAGTGGGTGAGGTTGGAATTTTTTACCTGGAAGAATGTCCTCCGGCAGAGGAAGGGCCTTTTCTGGCAGAGGAGCGAGCTCTACTGGATGCGGTAGCCGAACAGATCGGCACCATCACCACCCGAATATCATCAGACCTGGAGTTGCAGGAGACTAACCGTCAATTGACGCTGGAGCGCGAGGCCATACAGGAATCGAACACAGCACTGCGAATAGTCATGGCCCGAATTGAACAGGAGAAACAGGAAATCTACCGGGATATCAATATGAACGTTGAAAAAGTCCTTATGCCGATCCTTCAAGCCTTGACTCTGCAATTATCACCATCCCAGAAAAAATATGGGGAAATACTCCAGACTAATCTCGAAGAAATCACCTCACCATTCATCAACCAATTGTCCCGTTCCTTTCAGTCATTGACTCCAACAGAAATCGCAATCTGCAATATGATTCGTAACGGAACGCAGACCAAAGAAATCGCAGAGGCCCGGGGCGTATCCGCGGCCACTATCAATCGCCATCGGGAAAAGATTCGACGAAAACTCAATATTACCAATCAGGACGTTAATCTGGCGACTTTCCTGCAGTCGAGTATGCAGGAAGTAAATTGAAATTGAGGGTCATTCATCACCCGCTTCATTGTTGCGGACTTTGTTCAGATTGCTACAAGTTTCCACGCAGGCCGTTAAGTCCATAACCGCAAAATGTATACCTAGAATAAATTCCCTCTTGACAAACCTTTTTCTGTTGCGTATCATGGGTAACAGTTGGAGGACGGTAAACAGTTACCTACGACCTTATTCAACGAGCGGTGAGTGAATTATGATTGGAACCGAATCGCAGGAAGTAGAGAGAAAAGTGCTCCTTATTCTGAGAATTGTGCATGAATCTCAGGACCCTGTTGGAGCTCGAATAATCGCTCGTCGTTTGCAGGATCATGGAATCGATCTCACTGAGAGAGCGGTTAGATACCATTTAAAACTTATGGATGAGCGTGGGCTCACTGAACTGGTTGGTCGAGACGGTAGAATCATTACTGAACAGGGTGTTGAGGAACTCAAAAACGCCCTGGTTCAGGATAAGGTTGGGCTGGTACTTTCCAAAATCGAGATGCAGGCTTTCCAGACGAACTTTGATTGGAAAGTCCGTACAGGATCGATACCGGTAAATATCTCCTTCTTTCCGCAAGAGAAATTCAGCAAGGCTCTAACTGCCATGGCGCCGGTTTTCAAAGCAGGCCTTTGTGCAGGGGATCGTGTAGCGGTAGTCAATGAAGGAGATAAAATCGGAGACATGGTTATCCCGGAGGGTAAGATCGCTTTAGCTACAGTCTGCAGTGTTCTAATGAACGGAGTATTGCTCAAAGCCGGTGTACCCATGGATTCGCGCTTTGGGGGCATCCTGCAAATTAGAAACAAGCAGCCCCGCCGGTTTGTCGAACTCATACATTACTCAGGATCGTCACTTGATCCGTCTGAGGTCTTTATAAGGGGAAAGATGACATCGGTGCGCAAAGCCTCCCGTGAAGGAAATGGAAAGATACTGGCCAATTTCCGTGAAATCCCTGCTATTTGCCGGCCTATCGTTGAAGAGGCCGTCTCGGGAATGAATCAGGCTGGCCTTGGAACAATCGCTTTGATGGGTAGCACCAGCGAGTCTGTTTGCGAGATTCCGGTGGAATTGAATAAGATAGGAATGATCCTGATTGGGGGTATGAACCCTATTGCTGCTGCTGAAGAAGCAGGCATTGAAGCTGAGAATCAGGCCATGAGCACAACTGTTGAATATCAGGACCTCATTAAATTCGAGGACCTGCTAAACAAAGAAAAATAATTTAAAGGGGGAGGAAGAGTGAATCTTCAAAGACCAAATTCAAACGATGCCACCAGGACTGCTAATCGCTCCAAGAGCGTTGTGCCTATGAGTGGACTCTGCACCCGTTGCATTGATGGGTGTACCGGAAACTGCGAGGTGTTCAAGGCAACATTTCGTGGCAGGGAACTGATCTATCCGGGTCCATTTGGCGATATTACTGCCGGTGGAGACAAGGATTATCCCATCGATTACTCCCATCTCAATATTCAGGGATATGCCCTAGGTGCCGAGGGGATGCCTGCCGGAGTTACCGGTGATCCGGATACTGCCACTTTCCCTTCGGTGAATACAGAAACGGATTATGGCTGGGACATCAAAGTTAAGATGAAGACCCCGGTCTTCACCGGTGCATTAGGTTCAACTGAAATTGCTCGTAAAAACTGGGACCATTTCGCTGTGGGTGCAGCCATATCCGGTATCACCTGTGTGTGCGGTGAAAACGTATGCGGCATTGATCCTCAGCTTGAACTGGATTCTAATGGCAAAATTACCCTTGCCCCGGATATGGATCGTAGAATCGAGCAGTATCGACGCTATCACCAAGGTTATGGTGAAATCCTCGTCCAGATGAACGTCGAGGATACTCGACTGGGTGTAGCTGAATACGTTTCCAAGAAACATGGACTTGACACCATTGAGCTCAAGTGGGGACAAGGCGCCAAGTGTATCGGTGGCGAAATCAAAGTAAACAGCCTTGAACGTGCCCAGGAGCTTCAGAAGCGCGGATATATCGTAACACCTGACCCTTCCGCCCCGATCAACCAGGCAGCCTACAAGAGTGGGGCTATCAAGGAATTCGAGCGTCACAGCCGACTTGGCTTCATTGATGAGGAAGGCTTCTATGCCGAAGTCCAGCGTCTGCGTGACCTTGGCTTCAAACGCGTTACCCTTAAAACCGGAGCCTACGGCCTGCGTGAGCTGGCTATGGCCATCAAGTGGTGCTCAAAGGCCAAAATTGACCTTCTAACCATCGATGGCGCTCCCGGCGGAACCGGCATGAGTCCGTGGCGCATGATGGAAGAATGGGGTATGCCCAGTATATATTTGCATGCAGCTTCCTATGAATTCGCCAAGATAATGGATGACAAGGGCGAACGCGTACCCGACCTTGCTTTTGCAGGCGGATTCAGCAGTGAAGACGGCATCTTTAAAGCACTCGCGCTTGGTGCTCCGTATGTCAAAGCCGTTTGCATGGGCCGGGCGATGATGATTCCGGGCATGGTCGGCAAGAACATCGATCAGTGGATGAAAGACGGCAAGCTGCCGAACACTGTTGGTCGGTTCGGTTCGACAGTCGAAGAAATCTTCGTCAACTACGAAGATGTAAAAGATTTAGTTGGTTCCAGCGAAATCAATAATATCCCGCTGGGTGCTATTGGCATGTACAGTTATGCTCAGAAACTGACTGTTGGCCTGCAGCAGCTAATGGCCGGCGCCCGCTGTTTCAGCCTGCCTGCGATTGCCAGAAAGGATCTGATGTCCCTGACTGATGAATGCGCCAAGGTTACGGGTATTCCGTATCTCATGGAGCACTCTCGTGATGAGGCCCTGAAGATTCTCAACGGTTAGCAGACTATTTACAAGTGAATTTAATCTGGACGGGTCCTGGGAAACCGGGGCCCGTTTTGTTATATAATGGCAATGAGATAAATATGGCGATTGAAGTTGACGTAGCGATTATTGGTGCCGGGGTCGTAGGCCTGGCCATAGCAGCCAAAGTTGCAGAACAAGGCAGAAGCGTCTTTGTCTTTGAACGGAACAGCACTTTCGGGCAAGAGACCAGTAGCCGAAACAGCGAGGTTATCCATGCAGGTATTTATTATCCGGAAGATTCACTTAAAGCAAAGCTTTGCGTTGAAGGAAATCGATTGCTCTATGAGCTTTGTGCAGAACACGACATTCCTCACAGGAGATTGGGTAAAGCTGTTATAGCGACGAAAGAGGAACAAATCCCGAAGTTGGAAAATATTTATGAACAAGCAGCAAAGAACGGTGTAGATGATCTTGAGCTTTTATCACAAGCTGATATCAAAAAACTGGAACCTAATGTAGAAGGAAGAGCAGGGATTCTATCTCCTTCTACCGGGATCATCGATACCCATTCACTGATGGCGTTCTTTTACAAAAAAGCTGTTGAAAATGGTGCGGAATTCCTTTTTGAGGCTGAGGTAGTAGAGTTGGATACGTCAAGTGATGGATGGAAAGTCAGCATCCGTGACTGGGAAGGGATATCTGAACTCTTTGCGCAGGTAGTGATAAATTGTGCCGGGCTGAATTCCGATAGAATCGCCTGCCTGGCCGGGATCGAGAATAAAGAGTATCGAATCCATTATTGTAAAGGTGAGTACTTCAGCCTGAGCGCAAAACATCGGGGCAGTGTCAACAGGCTGGTCTATCCTACGCCAGAGCAAGCGAGCCTGGGAGTTCATGTGGTCCTGTCGTTAGACGGAATGATGCGTCTTGGCCCCAATGCTACTTATGTTGATACAATCGACTATAAAGTCGACAAGACCCAAAGGGAAGCGTTTTTTGAATCAGCCAAGCGTTTGCTACCATTTATCGATTTAAACGACCTTCAGCCCGATTTCGCAGGCATTCGACCCAAATTGCAGGCTCAGGATGATGTGTTTCGTGATTTTGTCATCGAACATGAAAATCAGGCAGGCCTTTGTGGCCTGATCAATTTGGTCGGTATCGAATCCCCTGGACTAACCGCTTCACCAGCTATAGCAAGGCTAGTATCTACTATGGCCCTCGACATCATTAACTGATAACCCTCTTCACATAACACTCCTAAGTGGCAGTCCGTGAAGTAAATACTGGCATCCTTGTCACGAGTCACCATCTCCGCACCGGACTAAATCTGCACTATTCCACAGGGACTGTATCAGAAGGTTCACAATAATTTTATACGTGATATACCGACCTCAACGGCAGTCCGCACTGTGCAATTGACCGCAGGACTGGTTGACAGTCCAAAATTGCAATGCTATACTTTCGGCTACACGGACTACTGCGAGTACGGACTGGAGAGAAAACGCGTGTCAGAATCATCGAAAAACGGAGATCAGGGACTAACTCTACCCTATGGGCCCACAAAAGGTATGATGCAAGCATTGCAGCTGATGCGTAAAAGCACCCCTGCTAAAGTTGACGGTAATTTCCTTCGTCTGAACAAAATAGCTCCTGGAAATGAATACAAAGTCATTGGAGCACTCAGATTTTTAGGAATCATAGATGAGGATGGAAAACCAACAGACAAGAGCCGTCTTCTTAAGACAAAGGGAGCTCCTTTTACAACCGCACTGCAGGACATAATTCGAACCGCCTATAAAGATCTTTTTCATCGATTCAATGGTAGTAAATACTCTCATGAAGACGTCTATAACCACTTTGTTACCGAGCATTACCTTGGTGCCGAGATGGCCGCCAAAACAACTCGTTTCTTTATACAGCTCTGCCAGCTCGCTGAAATTGATCTTGGATTTAACGGCAATGGAAAGACGTCAAACGGATCAGCTAGAAGCCTGAATGGCGGCCGGAAGCAGGAACCGGGACAAATCCAAATTCAAACAGGCCCGCCAAACCAATTGCCACTAATTTTAGCATTAACGCCTGAAATGGCAGCAATGGATACAGATCAGCTTGCTCAGTTCTTCAAGAAATTGAAAACGGCCCTTGCAAAAGCCAACGAAGATTGACCTCCACGTAGTCACACTCCCCTTCCGTACCTGGTTTTCCCGATAGAACGACAATGTCCAAGATTAAGTATTGGGTTGGATTTAATGTTATTCCGGGCATAGGCCGAGCCAAGTTCGGCCGACTCCTCGAGTATTTCGGTGATTTGCACGAGGCCTGGGACGCTGATGCATCTGAACTCAAAGCTGCTGGACTTGAACCCAAGTCGGTTCAAGCCATCGTGAATCGGCGACCTACTATAGACCTCGATTCCGAGATGGAAAAACTCGATCGATATAAGGTCAAAGCTCTCATTCAAGATGATCCCTCATATCCCGCAAGACTCAAAGAAATCTATGACGCCCCACCAGTATTCTACGTTCGCGGAGCGCTCATGCCCGACGAGAAATGGTCTCTCGCAGTGGTCGGCTCACGGCGTGCAACATCATATGGACGAGAAGTAACAGAGCGACTGGTGACCGATCTCGTGAGAAACAAGGTAACAATCGTAAGCGGGCTGGCCCGAGGAATCGATACGGTCGCTCACAGAACAGCGCTGGCTACCGATGGCAAAACCATAGCGGTATTGGCATCCGGATTGGATATTATCTATCCTGCAGAGAATCAGAGACTGGCCCAGGAAATCATAGAGCATGGAGTACTTGTTAGTGATTATCCACTAGGAACCAAACCCAAACCAGAACACTTTCCCCGGCGCAACCGCATTATGAGCGGTCTGAGCTTGGGAACTCTGGTAATTGAAGCAACCGAGAAAAGCGGGGCTCTCATCACCGCTAGAATGGCATTGGAACAAGATCGTGAGGTATTTGCTGTACCTGGCAGTATTCTCTCAGCAGCAAGCAAAGGTAGCAACCTCCTGATCCATGACGGTGCAAAAACAGTACTTGATGTAGCTGATATTCTCGAAGAACTGAATTTGAGCACAATTCCCCAACAACTGGAACTAACCGAGCTTCTTCCCGAGAATGACATTGAATCCCTGCTAATTAAGCATCTATCAGAGGGACCGGTACATATCGACGAATTATGTCGCTCTTCATCCCTTCCTATTTCCACTGTAAGCAGCGCCTTGACAATGATGGAACTTAAAGGTATGGTAAATCAATTGGGCGCCATGAATTACGTTGCAGTACGAGGAATATGATGTCAAAGAATCTAGTAATTGTTGAATCACCAGCTAAAGCAAGGACTATCGGACGTATCCTGAAGGACAACTACATAATAAAAGCTACTCTTGGGCACGTTCGTGATCTGCCGGAAAAGGAACTGGGTGTCGATCCGGAAAAAGGGTTTGACCCGAAATACGTTACTTCCAAAGGCAAACAAAAAGTTATTAATGAGATAAAAGCTGCTGCTAAGGATGCTTCAGTTGTATATCTCGCCACTGACCCGGACCGAGAGGGAGAAGCCATATCCTGGCACATTGTTCAAGCTGCCAAATTGCAGGATCTACCTGCCAAACGTGTGGTCTTCCACGAAATCACCAAAGAAGCTGTGGAGGAGGCATTTCGTCATCCAAAGAAACTCAATATGAAACTGGTCGACGCCCAACAGGCACGTCGCATACTTGATAGACTGGTCGGTTATAAAATAAGCCCTATTCTGTGGCGTAAAGTCATGAAAGGTCTATCGGCCGGCAGAGTGCAATCAGTGGCAGTGCGAATGGTCGTTGAACGGGAACGGGCAATCGAAAGTTTTGTTTCAGTGGAATACTGGTCAATTGAAGCCGAACTCAAGAAAAACAAGGAGTCCTTTCGAGCAGAACTTATAGGGATTGGAAAGGATAAAAAACTCTCCATCGAAAATGAAGAAGAATCCAATAAGCTCTGTGCAGATCTCCAACAAGCAGATTATGTGGTATCCAAAATCCAGCAAAAGTCTACTCTCAGACAGCCCGTAGCACCATTTATCACCAGTACTCTGCAGCAGGAAGCCTGGCGTAAGCTCCGTTTCAGCGCCAAACGTACGATGTCAGCGGCACAGGCCCTCTATGAAGGAATTCCCATTGGTGAAGAAGAACCCGAGGGATTGATTACCTACATGCGTACAGATTCAACTCATGTGGCCACTCAGGCATTGAATGAAACAAGAGATTACATAAAAGAGACATACGGAGCCAATTATGTTCCCAAATCGCCACGGCTATTTAAAAAGAAAGTGAAAGGGGCACAAGAGGCCCATGAAGCCATTCGGCCCACATCAGTGAGGAGAGAACCTGCCAATATGCGGCCCCATCTAACATCAGATCAGTTTAAACTGTATGACCTAATTTGGAAGCGAATGGTCGCCAGCCAGATGGCAGCGGCCATGTATGATGGTATTATGGTGGATATTCAAGCTAGTGCTAATACCAAAAAACACCTTCTTCGGGCTACAAATTCGACCCTTGCATTCCCTGGATTCCTTACTCTTTACCGTGAAGGAAAGGACGAAGAAGAAAACGAAGACAAGAAGACATCCCTCCCTGAATTGGCTCAGGGTGATGCTCTAGAACTTATGAAGATCATCCCTGAACAGCACTTTACTAAGCCTCCATCACGTTATACCGAAGCCACATTGATCAAAGCGCTTGAGGAAAATGGCATTGGCCGACCAAGTACCTATGCCCCAATCCTTTCGACGATTCAAGACCGGGATTACGTCCAAAAAGAAAAGTCTCACTTCATACCTAACGAGATGGGATTCGTCGTCACCGATCTTCTCGCGGATCATTTCCCGGAAATAGTCAATACCAGTTTCACGGCTCGTTTAGAAGAGAAACTAGATGAAATTTCCTCCGGAAACCGTGAGTGGATACCTACGTTAGAGGCATTCTATGAAACATTCGCTATAGAATTAGAGAATGCCTCCACTAATATGCCAAAGGTTAAACCTGCCCCAGAGCCTACTGACCAGGTGTGTGAACAGTGCGGAAACCCAATGGTGATCAAGCGTGGTCGATTTGGCAGATTCCTATCATGTAGTGATTTCCCAACATGTAAGAATGCTAAGCCATTACAGACTCATATCGAAGCTGATTGTCCGAAATGCGGATCCAAACTCGTAGAGCGACGCACCAAGCGCAAACGTGTATTTTACGGTTGCAGCAGCTATCCAAATTGTGATTTCGCAGTCTGGGAGAAACCTCTCTCTGTCCCATGCCCTGAATGTGGTGGCATCTTGGTTCCAAAAGGCCAGGCGATGGTCAAATGTGCTAAATGCGGACATGAGGGAAGTGTTGAGGAGTTCACCGAAAAAGAACCAGTATCGGCCTGAGAAAGCGGGGCTCCATGGAGGAATATCTTGACGAGTATATTCGCCACCTTAGGGTAGAGCGGAATTTGTCACCATACACTATCAGGAATTATTCCACTGATATCCTCGGTTTTTACGACTTCCTCAAGCGGGAAGAGATCAATTCACTGGTTAATGTTGATCACTCATCCATACGGAATTACCTCGGACAACTACTGGATAACGGTACAGTACGGGCAAGTATCTCCCGTAAGATGAGTGCCCTTCGTTCGTTTTTCCGCTATCTTAAAAATCAGGGTATTTTGCTTGAAGATCCCGTAAGTAATATATCCGGTCCAAAGCGCGAAAAGCGCTTGCCCTCTTTCTTAACCTCAGAAGAGATCATTAGCCTTCTGAGCGCGCCGGATACTTCAACTCCACAAGGTATTCGCGATCTGGCCATGTTAGAGTTGATGTATGCTTCAGGACTACGTATTAGCGAGCTTTCATCGCTCAATACAGATAGTGTAGATATGGAGACACGTCAAATCCGTGTATGGGGGAAAGGGTCAAAAGAGAGAATGGTTCTTATGGGCCAGCCGGCAGCTCTCGTATTGGAGCAATATCTCAACTTTGGACGGGAACAACTTCTCGGTCAAAATAGTACGGATGCTCTTTTTCTGAATCGGTACGGTAAGCGCATTGCCGAACGGCGAATACAATATAGTATTAAGACATATGCCGAAAAAGCAGGTATAAAGACACGAGTGTATCCCCACATGTTGCGTCATACGTTTGCCACACACATGCTCGATGGTGGAGCAGATCTGAGAGTAGTGCAGGAGCTTCTTGGGCATTCTAATCTGGCAAGCACCCAAGTCTATACCCATGTGACCCGAAACCAAATGCGCAGCAGATATCTTGAGGCACACCCTCGTAGCAGTGAATCAAAGAATACCGCATCTTCTGTCTCTTCAGATAACTGATCTTTCACACCTCGTTCTTGTGATGTCCAATCTCTGCTGATATACTATGAAAAATCATGCGAGTTTTAGTGATCAACGGACCGAATCTGAATATGCTCGGTAAGCGAGATCAATCGCTCTATGGTAGCAAGACGCTCGACGACATCAACGCCTCGCTTAAGAAACTGTCCGAAAAGCTTGAAATAGAAATACGCACATTTCAATCTAATCATGAAGGGGCACTGATCGATTTTATTCAAGAGCAGGCACCTGAAGCTAATGGAATTATCATTAATCCTGGTGCACTTACCCACTATGGTCTCTCACTAATGGACGCCCTGATTGATGCCAGCCTGCCAATAATTGAGGTTCATATCTCTGATATTCATTTCCGTGAGGAATTCCGGCAAAAGTCGGTTATCGAACCCATAGCCAGGCATCAAATCAGCGGTAAGGGTTGGGAAGGTTATATCACGGCCCTTGAAGTCTTGGCTCGCGAACTTTCAAACGAGAATTAAAAATGCCCTCCCGCCTCGAAAATCTCCGTCACGCACTCTCTGAACAACAGCTCGATGCTCTCTTCGTTTCTCAAGATACAAACCGATGCTATATATCCGGATTTACAGGATCAGCAGGTTTTCTGCTGGTAACACACAACGATGCCATATTGGCCACTGATTTTCGTTACGTTGAACAGGCTAGAGAACAAGCACTGGATTTTCAGATATTTCATATAAGCGGGCCGTTTGATGGCTGGCTTCCAAAACTAATATCCGAGATTCAATCAAAAACTCTCGGCTTCGAGGGTGATGATATTTCCCTGATTACATATCACCAACTGGTAAAAGCAATCAGGAAAGCTCCTCCAAAATCCCGCCCTCGGCTCATCTCTACACAAGGAATCATTGAACGTCTTCGTTCCATCAAAAACAATCAAGAAATGGAATCAATTAATAAGGCTGCTGCACTTGCTGATGCTGCAGAGGATCACGCCAGCAGTCAATTGAAGCCCGGAATGACTGAGAAAGAGCTTGCTTGGGTTTTGGAGAGGTTCCTTAGGGAGGAAGGCAGCGAAAGCCTGCCATTCCCTGTTATCGTGGCATCCGGGCCAAACTCGGCACTTCCTCATGCTCAACCAACCGATCGACCTATTCAGGAGGGAGAACCGGTTGTAATAGATCTTGGTGCTCGGGTAAATGGTTATTGCAGTGACATCACTCGCACTATTTGTTGTGGCAAGCCCAGCGATGATCTTTCTCGCATTTACCGCATAGTTCACAAAGCACAGGCTACAGCAATGGAAAGTATCCATGTGGGATTGAAAGGAGAGGAGGCTGACCAAATAGCGAGGGACGTTATTGAAAAGGCTGGCTATGGCAACTCATTCGGACACAGCCTCGGCCACGGTGTAGGAATTGACGAGCATGAATATCCCAGGCTCGGGCCATACTCAAAAGACATTTTGGAACCAAACATGGTCTTCACGGTGGAACCAGGAATTTACATCGAGGGATGGGGAGGTGTAAGAATCGAAGATATGGTATTATTGAAAGAGAAGGGATCGCACATACTCACCACTTCAAAAAAGGCAAATCTCTAGGAGGATCCATGAAAGAAGTCACCGATGCACGAAAAGGCACAACGTTCGAGATGGATGGGCACCTTTTCTCTGTCATTGAATACCAACACATTAAAATTGGCCGCGGCTCTGCAACGGTTAAACTCAAACTCCGCAATATCCGTGGCAAACATACCACTGAAAAAACTTTCCAGTCTGGCGACAGACTAAATGATGTGCAGGTTTTGCAACGTTCCGCTCAATACCTGTACAATGACGACGACTTTTTCTATTTCATGGATCAGGAAACGTTTGATCAAACTCCAATGAATAGAGATCAATTGGGAGATGCTCTGAACTATCTCAAAGAAGGAATGGTCATACAGCTTTCCACATATGAAGGGGATGCGATAGGATTGGAACTCCCCATCTCAGTTGAACTTGAGATTGCTGAGACCGGCCCAAGCTTCAAAGGAGACACTGCGCAGGGTGGAACAAAACCAGCTGTAATGGAAACTGGCATCACTGTCCAAGTTCCAATGTTTCTCAATACCGGTGAAATGATAAAGGTTGATACCCGTACCGGCACATATGTTGAAAGGGCATAGGATGTAAATGCATCCTATGTTTCGTTATCCTGTTGGTACGCGGTTGATTGTTAAAATCATTCTCACCAAATCGTTTCAGATATGAAAGTAGATTTGCATCTGCATACCATCTACTCCCCGGATTCCAATGCCTCCCTTGAAAATATCATTGAACGCTGTAAACGAATCGGGATTGATTGTTTAGCCATTACCGATCACAACACTATCGAAGGGGCTCTCAGGATGCAAGCGATATCCCCTTTCCCCATCATCGTCGGTGAAGAAGTCATGAGTTCAGCCGGGGAAATTATTGGATATTTTCTTAAAAAGGAAATACCGAAAGGTATTTCACCACAGGAAGTAGTGACTAGTATTAAGGGCCAGGGAGGACTGGTATGCCTCCCACATCCGTTCGACAGTTTTGGCAGGTATCCCCTCAAAGCAGAGTATCGAGAAGAGCTTTTATCCCAAATCGATATTATCGAGGTATTCAATGCCCGTTCCATCAGGAATAATTTCTCCGATCAGGCCCGCCTGTTCGCCAAACAACATGGGTTTCTGTGCAGTGCCGGCAGCGATGCTCATTCTGCAAGGGAAGTTGGCAACGCATATGTAGATATGCCGAGTTTCGATGGCCCGGATGAATTCAAAATCGCATTGGGGAAAGGCCAGATATTTGGAAGAAAAAACAGTATTATCGATCGTGTGGCCACTGGCATTAGCACTTTACCAAAGAGGTTGAGGAGTTACCGCGGTGTATAAGATCGGATGGTTCTCAAGCGGGCGAGGGGAAGGTTCCCGCGACTTGCTGAAAACAATGTATGAGAACATTGAGAACGGTAACGTCAAGGCTGAGATTGCCTTTGTTTTCTGTAATAGAGAGCCGGGACAATTCGAAGAGACCGATAAATTCCTCGAACAAATTAGATCGTATGGAATTCCACTAGTTTGTTTTTCTTCACTGAAATTCCGAGATACACTGGACAATGACCGACTGGCAAACTGGCGAATTGAGTACGACAGGGAAATAATGAAGCGGCTCGCCGATTTCGAGGTCGAACTCTCTGTGTTGGCCGGATACATGCTCGTTGTGGGTCCTGAAATGTGCCAGCAATACACCATGGTCAACCTGCATCCCGCAGAACCAGGTGGACCAAAAGGTACCTGGCGCGAAGTGATATGGGAACTAATAGAATCCAGAACAGAACATACCGGTGTCATGATGCATTTGGCAACTCCGGAATTGGATGAGGGCCCACCAGTTACTTATTGCAGATTCAGAATCTGTGGTGAACCCTTCGATGAACATTGGAAAATACTCCAAGCCCAGTCAATCGCCGCCATAAAAAAACAAGAAGGCGAGGAAATAGAACTTTTCAAGCTTATACGTCAACACGGGCTGAAACGGGAGTTCCCGCTGATTGTGAGCACCGTGAAGGCATTTAGTGAAGGCCGGGTGAAAGTGAAAAGTGGCAATATCATTGATAACAGTGGCAACACAATTACAGGATATGACCTGTCTGAAGAAATAGACCAGGTAGTGGAATAGAAAAAGCTGCATGACCTCTTACGATCACGCAGCTTTCAAGTTCACCGAATATTCGCCTACTTTACTTACCGCTACTAGGCAGTTTTTCCAGGATACTGTCAACTACACCGTATTCAAGTGACTGCCCGGCATCCATCCAGTAATCACGATCGCAATCTTTCTCGACCTGTTCTATGTTTTGGCCGGTATGGTCGCTAATAATTTTGTACAGCTGATCACGAATTCGCAGCATCTCTTCTGCTTGAATTTCCAAATCAGTTGCCGGACCTGTCACTGTTCCCATCAATGGCTGATGCAGTAACACTCTGGAATTTGGTAGTAAATGACGCTTACCTTTGGTGCCACCCAACAATAGTACAGCCCCCATGCTCGCTGCCATCCCTACACAACAAGTGCTTACATCACAGTTCACAGATTGCATAGTGTCATATATCGCCAGTCCAGCCGAAACTGATCCACCAGGAGAATTGATGAAAAACCGAATATCCGTCTTAGGATCTTCATTATTTAAAAACAATATCTGCGCTACAATGGAGTTGGCCTTTTCATCATCAACACCACCCCCAAGAAAGATAATCCGATCTTTAAGTAATCGTGAGTAAATGCTATAGCCCAATACTCCTACATCGGTACTCTCTATCACTACAGGCTGCAAATCAGACATGTCTACTCTATCCATCTTGGATTCCTCCCTCTCGCTACTCTGCCTCTTTACCTTCAGCAACTTCGCTGCTTAAAATCTCATCGATAAGACCCCATTCTTTGGCCTCTTCGGCGCTTAAGTATCGGTCTCGTTCAGTTTCCTGCTTAACAAATTCAATGCTCTGCCCGCTATGCTTAGCAATTATCTCATTGAGCATGGTTTTGGTCTTTATAATTTCTTCGGCCTGAATCTTGATATCCGAGGCTTGCCCTCCCAGTCCGCCCGTAGGCTGGTGCATCATGACCTTCGCGTGCGGCAGGGAATAGCGCTTACCCTTGGCGCCGGCACAAAGCAGGATAGCAGCCAAACTAGCAGTCATCCCAACACATATTGTGGAAATATCGCATCTGACAAGTTGCATCGTGTCGTAAATTGCCAATCCTGAGGATACATAACCGCCGGGGCTATGGATATACATGCTGATATCTTTATCAGGATCTTCCCGTTCGAGATATAGAAGTTGAGCCACGATCAAATTTGCTATGTGATCATCGATGGGCGAACCAAGGAATATAATCCGCTCTTTCAAGAGAAGCGAGAATATATCAAAGGCACGCTCTCCCTTGCTGCTAGTCTCCACTACCATCGGGATAATGTTTTGTGGATTTACAATCATTCGCTATCCTCCTCGTTTGGGGATTGCTCACTTTGATCCTCTTCCTGAGTTACTTCCTCAGCAACTTCCTGCTCCGGAACCGCCTCTTCTACAGGTGCAACCTCATCCGTAGTAGCAATGTCAATCAATAAGTTAATTGTCTTCTCAGTTAGAAGACGCCCACGTATTGATTCTCGAGCCTCTGCCGTCTCAAACATTTTCTTTATTGCTTCAGCCTGTTCTTCTCCCGCCTCTTCCACAATTTTATCGATCTCTGAATCAATTTCAGCATCATCTACCTCAACGTTTTCAGTATCGTGGACTTTGTTTAATATCAACGAGCTCATGACCCTTTTTTCTGCGGCTGGTCTCAGTTCGTTTCGAAAATCCTCTTCGGTAATCCCTCTATACTTGAGAAAATCCTGTACCTGCATTCCACCAAGCCGCATCATCTGCTCATTCCCAAGACGATCAATTTCCTGTTCTGTGAAGATGGCAGGGAATTCCACCTTTGATATAGCCGCAACGGCCTCAATTGTTTCGTTCTCCAGCTTAGATCGTGATTCACGTTCTGCAGCAGTTGTAATGTTCTCTCGAAGTCTTTCCTTGAGTTGCTCAACAGTTTCGATGCCCTGCCCCATACTTTTGGCGAACTCATCATCGACTTCGGGCAGTTTCTCTTCTTTGACATCAGACATCGATACTTTAAACAGGCAGTCCTTCCCAGCCAGTTCTTCACTCTCATGATCTTCAGGGAAGGGCAACGTGAATTCCTTCTGATCCCCCGCTTTCATCCCTTGTATTTGATCCGCAAATCCCGCTACCGGCATTACAGAATTCTCAGTTATCCTGTACTGGCTTTCTTTCGAATCGAGAACAGTTTTTTCTTCAACGATGCCTTCTACATCAATAATCACTATATCGTTCAGGCCTGCATCACGTTCCGCAGGTTCGTGGGTGGCTTGCATTTGTCGCAAGTTATCAATCCCCTGTTCAACATCCTTATCGGTGATCTCTACCTCGTCTTTCATTACCCTGATGGAATGATAGTCACCCAACTCTACTTCAGGGCGTACCGGAACAGTGGCCTTGAATATCGGTGGGTCAGCCTGGGTCATCTCCAAATCAGGTTGGCCAATAGCTATAACCTTCTCTTGTTCAATTGCTTGATCATATAGTTCCGGAACCAATCGATCTAAGGCTTCAGCATCGAAAGACCCTTTCCCTATATGGAGTTCCAGTAAAGCACGTGGCGCTTTGCCTTTGCGGAATCCGGGGACGGCAACTTTTTTAACAAGCCGTCGATATGCTCCCTCTTGAGCTTTTTCCATTTCCTCTGGCTCGATTTCAACCGTAAGGGCAACAAGGCAACCTTCGAGCCTTTCCGACGATACTTTCAAAACAATCCTCCTGAAGTCAACTCTCTATTATAACAGTGAATTACCTTATCATGAAAGTAGGGAATCAATGTAAAAACACATCTATGTGCGCTTTACGTTTGAAAAAGCTAAAAATGCTCACAGATGTCATATTGGCACAAGTATCAGTTGCTGGAACCATCCAAAACACTCAGTTGTTGTCTGGTTCCAATGAATAGTATTTCATCACCTATTTCTAATACTGAATCCGGTTGAGGGTTGGCAACAAGTAATCCATCTTTCTTTTTCATCGCAACGATGACACCTCCACAACACAGGTCATGGCCTTCATTAAGTGTCATTCCTGCAATTGGCGAATCGGAGGTAATCAATATATCTTCAAGAGAATACTCTCCACTTCGGCCAGACACAGTAGTGTCAATAAAATCTATCAGTTGAGGATGAAGCGTAACCATGGCCATACGGCGTCCCCCCAGTTTTTGAGGGAATATCACGCGGTTAGCACCTGCCCTTAACAATTTACGTTCTGAATCGCTATCAGAAGCACGGGCGACTATCATAATATCCGGACGTAATGCTTTAGCTGAGAGTACAACATATACATTATCGACGTCATTACCAACAGCAGCAATAAGAGCTCTCGCATGCTCAATACCAGCCTCTTTTAGTACTTCATCATCCGTCACATTCCCCTCTATATAAAGGCATTCATCTTTAATCGCCATTTCAATGCGATCGCTTTTCTGCTCAACAATTACATATGGCTCATTTTCATCATTGATTGTCGATGCAACTTCTCTTCCAACTCTGCCATATCCACAAACGATATAATGATCCTTCAACTTTTTTATCTGTTCCTTCATCCTGTGTCTCCCTATTGTACTTCCCAAATGCCCTTCAGCGATGTATTCGGCGATCAATACAATGGTGTAGAACGTTATCCCCACACCAACGACTATAAGTACGATACTGAATATCTGTCCTCCACTTGAGAGGTCTCCCACTTCGTCGTATCCTACCGTGCTAATGGTAATGGCAGTCATAAAGAGGGAATCCAAAAAGGACCATCCCTCGATTGCCATATAGCCGATAGTGCCAATGACGAAAACGGCAATAGTTGCCGAGATAGCAAATCGGAATCTACCACTCAACAGCAGGTTCATGACATAACACTCAAATCTTCATACTTATCGTTCAAACCAGGCTTAACCCCGGCTCGATGATAACTTATTTAAACTAGCACCTCAACTTGGATAAACAACACAATAGCATGAACTAGCTGCAAACAGAGGTAGCTATTTTGATAGCAGCAGTAGGACAGGCCTCAACACATTTCCCGCACTGGATGCAATCTGAGGAATTGCCGATATCCTCGGCCTTCTTAAGATTTGTTGGACAAACTTCCAGACACTGTTCACAATTGGTGCATTTCTCCCAATCCAATTTCACCTTTACAATACTGATCCTGTTGAACAGGCCGTAGATTGCTCCAAGGGGACACAAATATCGACACCAGAAACGCCCAATAAAAACAAAGAGTACGAGCGAAACTGCCAGTGTTATCAGATGCACCCAGAAAAACGTTCCGATATCAAACTTGTCCGCTGAGGAAGTGAACTGGTTGGGAATACTTGCAAAGAGGCTCCCCGCCGGGCATACTTTACAGAAGACTGTTTCCATGGCGATCCATGCCGCTACAAGGATTCCAACCAACGATAGGTACTTTATCCATGGAACTGAAGGTATGCTTATCACATCTCTTCGCCTTCTGATTCTTGCCATCAGGTCCTGAACTGTACCAAAAGGGCAAAACCATCCACACCATGTTCTGCCCAATGCAATACCAAATAACCCCAGCAATCCAATTGCATAGAAAGGGAAAGGCCCTAAAAAAGTTGAGGTCTGCAATACTCCAATTGGACATGCAAATAAAGCCCAGGGACAACCGTAGCAATAGAAGCCGGGGCAAAGGACCCCGGTTTTTAAAGAATGAGTAAATCCCAGATTGACTATTATCAGTGCCAGAAACTGGGTAGTCAACCGGAAAATGCCCAGTCTTTTCATTCGAAGATGGGTCCTTGCTTGTACTCAACTCCTAGACACTCAAAGCAGGGCTGAGTGACGGAGCTGCGAACATCATCGTACTGAGAAGCCACGGTAGTTCCTACAAAAGCCAAAAATGCGACTAGTAGAAACAAACGGAAATAGAACGACTTTTTCTTCGACATGCTTTACTGATTACCTAACTCAGCAATGCTTTCCCAGCGATTAACGGCTTCTTGCACACCAATCATGAATTGTTTTGGAGGATAGTATCCTCTGATCTCCCCAATGTACTCTCCATCAGGTTCAGTGAAAACGGTTGTTGGAACTCCGAAGACATCATAGTCTGTGCACAAGCCGCTCTTGTTCGCGTTGCTTTTCAAGTTGATAAAATTATCGCTTAAGAACGCTCCCAATTCAATATCCGTAAAAGTTTTACTATCGAGTTCCCGGCACGCCGGACACACATCTGTGTAGCAGTTTATCATTATTGGTTTATCTTGCTCTTGAGCCTGTTGTTTAGCTTCGTCCCAATCACGTAGCCATGTCAGTGCAGAGATGCTATCATCACTAGATCGATCACAGCCCACAATGCCAATCATGAGAATAATCACACGTAGGGCAAAAATTACCGCTTTTGTATTCATATTAACGAACCGCTCACACCTTTAATTTGGTACCTATATTTTGATTATACCAGACATGTAAATCTTCAACATTGGGATATACCCTCAAATTACGGGGTGTTTTTCGAAAAACCCGATCTCATCCATACTTGGGAATGTGCTACAATACAAAGGTATTTCACGATCCAACATACCATAAGGGAATACTGAACCGATGATAGCGATTATAGATTATGGTGCTGGAAACCTTCGGAGTGTGGCCAAAGCCATAGCCAAACTGGGTTACCAGGCTGAAATCACCAGTGATCCCAATAAAGTGTTGGAAGCCAATATAGTGATCCTGCCCGGCGTCGGAGCTGCCGGGGATACCATGAAAAGTCTGCAAAAACTGGGATTAGTAGAGCCCATCAAACAGGTTATAGTGGAAGACCGACCTTTCTTCGGGATTTGCCTGGGACTTCAGGTGTTACTTACCTCTACTGAGGAAAGTGGTGGATATGAGTGCTTTAATTTGATTCCGGGGGTAGTCCGGTTATTGCCTCCAGACCTCAAGGTGCCCGAGATGGGATGGAACCAGGTTAAACAAAAGTTGTCCCACCAAATTTTCGAAGGGATATCGGACGGAAGTAATTTCTATTTCGTACATAGCTACTATGTTGATCCTGCTGACAAATCAATCGTCGCCGGCGAGACAGACTATGGCTTGGATTTTTGCAGTATGATCATCAAAGACAACTTGGTAGCAACCCAGTTCCATCCAGAGAAAAGTGGTGAAACAGGGCTAAAACTACTCAGCAATTTCCTGAAACTCAATGTGAACTCAAAATGATCTGCCTATGTTAACAAAACGCATAATTCCCTGTCTCGATGTTACCGGTGGCCGAGTGGTCAAGGGGATCAGTTTCGTGCAATTGAAAGATGCTGGCGACCCGGTGGATCTGGCAGCATTGTATGATAGCGAAGGCGCTGACGAACTGGTTTTTCTCGATATCACGGCATCCTCCGATGCTCGCCAGATTATGATCGATGTGGTTGAGCGAGTCTCCAATGAGGTTTTCATACCCTTCACTGTCGGGGGAGGACTCAGAAACGTCGAAGATATACGCCAGATTCTGGAGGCCGGAGCTGACAAGGTTTCTCTCAATACTGCTGCCGTGTTCACGCCGGAGATAATCGCAGAGGGGGCAGCCAAATTCGGCAACCAGTGTATTGTGGTAGCAATCGATGCCAAGCGAATCGAGGGTGAAATTCAGGGTGTCAAAGAGGGCCCTTATGATATCGATAAGGATTCCAGATGGGAGATTTACACCCATGGAGGTCGCAAACCCACTGGGATCGATGCTGTCAAATGGGCTGAAGAAGTTGTTCGATTAGGTTCGGGTGAGATACTTCTTACCAGTATGGACTGCGATGGACATCAAGATGGTTACGATCTGGAACTGACCCGTGCGATATCAGAGGCGGTGAATGTCCCTGTAATTGCCAGCGGAGGTGCTGGGAAGTTCGAACATTTCTATGATGCGGTTGTTGATGGCAAAGCCGATGCAGTGCTGGCCGCCAGTCTTTTTCATTACGGAACTTACTCCATTGGACAGGTAAAGGATTATCTGTCCTCAAAAGGCGTACCTATAAGGAATGTTGGAAATGTGTAGCTCTCCTGCTATAATCAATCCAGAGCTGCCTTTAAGCTAGTCCCGAGAGACCAGCAAGGGGAAACAAAATATGACTCAGGGTACACACCAAATAGTTGCCTTGAAGCAATGCGAATCCCTCTTGCTGAGTACTGGTAAGAGGTTTTTTTATGTCTGAGAGTATAATTCTCTCGGAAACGGATATCAGCCGAACTCTGACACGTATCGCACACGAGATCATCGAAAGTGACGATCAATTAGATTCTTTGATCCTCATCGGCGTACGTACTCGCGGATTCCCCCTGGCGCAACGCATTGCCTCCGAGATCGCTGGTATAAAAGGCAAAGAAATACCGGTTGGAGTCTTGGATTTTACCCTTTACCGTGATGATCTCGATTCGTTGCCAAAAGACCTCACTATAGAACCTAGCGATATACCCACAATGATCGCCGATAAAAGAGTGGTTCTGGTGGATGATGTTCTCTTCACTGGAAGAAGTGCTCGTGCTGCCATCGATGCCCTCATCGATTGGGGACGTCCAAAATCTATTCAGCTTGCAGTGCTAATTGACCGCGGACACCGTGAAATGCCCATCAAAGCCGATTTCGTTGGCAAGAATATCCCTTCAGCAATTCATGAAAGGGTTCAGGTGAGACTAAAAGAAGTCGATGAAATAGACGAAGTGGCAATTATCAAGGATAACTCATCAACAGCTTGAGGAGGTAGGGCAAAATGACGTTTATAGGCCGACATCTGATCTCGATTAATGATTTCTCCAACGAGGAAATCGAGGCAGTGCTCGATCTTGCTCAAAAGATGGATTCCGCCCTTGAGGCAAAGAAACGGCTCGATCTATGCCAGGGAAAGGAATTGTACACCATTTTTTACGAGCCTAGCACTCGTACACGCAGCTCATTTGAGACAGCCATGCACAGACTGGGTGGTACAGTGGTAAGCCATGCCGAGGCGCAGGTAACTTCTTCAGTAGCCAAAGGAGAGACAATTGCTGATACCGTGCGGACCCTGGAGAAATACGCTGACGTAATCGTCATGCGCCACCCACTTGACGGTTCAACCAGGCTGGCTGCTGAGCATTCAAACGTTCCCATTATTAGCGGAGGTGATGGAGCCCACGAGCACCCCACTCAAACACTGCTCGATCTGTATACCATACTCAAAGAGAAGGGTGGAATAAAAGGGAAAAACGTGGCTTTATGTGGCGATCTGCGCCACGGCCGGACAGTGCATTCTCTGGCTGTTGCTCTTGCCAGATTTAAAGCCGAAATAACTTGTATCGCACCTCCAGGTTTTGAGTTGCCAGATCACATTCGCGATATTCTAAACAGTCACAAATGTAAAATAACGGAGTATAGCTCACTGGAAGAAATCGCCGATGACGGCTCATTAATAGTACATCAGGCTAAAACCGGGCAAAACCAACAGGAAGGATTCATGAGTTTCCTTTTGGAAAGCCTTGATGTGCTGTATTTCACCAGATTGCAGAGGGAGAGATTTGATACTCAGGAAAGCTCCGTCGCCGGTGAGGAAAGTTATCGAATCAACAAGCAATTGCTAGCTAAATCCAGAGACGATGCTGTAATCATGCACCCCTTGCCTCGTATCAATGAGCTGGCTTATGAGGTTGATCAGGACAAGCGAGCAGCCTATTTCAGGCAAGCCGGATACGGAATTCCGGTTAGAATGGCTTTGATAGCTCTGCTGCTCGGAGTAGCAGAACCCAAGAAAACATTACTTAAAAATGAAGCTACTGTAAAGATATCCAAAGGCACTTCCGACCTCAGGTGTATCAACGAACGCTGTATAACCAATAAAGAACAATATTCCATCCCCAAATTCTACAAAGTTCCTGGATCACCCAAACTTCTGCGTTGTTATTACTGCGACTGGTTGGCACAGAGTTAGGGAGAACATGACCATTGCCTGAAAAGAACGTATTCATGTTCAGTGGCAAGGGCGGGGTTGGTAAGACAACCTGTGCCGGGGCAACTGCTTTACATTTCGCCCGCAATGGACTTAACACCCTGGTTATTTCCACTGATCCCACACCGTCGCTTTCTGATATCTTTGAAGCTGAAGGTGGGCAAAAGCCCATTAAGGTAACAGACAATCTTCATCTAGCGGAACTCGGCACACAGGAAGTCAAACAGATGTGGAATAAAAAGTTCGGACATGAGGTTTATGAGGTCTTCTCATCACTTGTATCCATCGAATATGATGAGTTTGTCGATTTCGTCACATCGATCCTGCCGGGTTTACAGGAAGAATTCATGGTCGATTACATACGTGAACTGGCCATAAGTGGAACCTACGAGAGAATTGTCTGGGACACGGCACCACTGGGGCAAACCATGCATCTTCTCAATATGCCGGAAATGTTGCGTGAACATCTAAAGCCTGCCCCGAAGATATATTCTCGATTGAAATTGGGAAGTTTGAGCAAACGCCCAATATTAAAAATACTGGAAGACTGGTCAGAAATCTCAGCCGAGGATATGGAGTTTCTCCGAACTGAGGTAGAGTTTACTATGGTAACTATTGCAGAAGCGCTTGCCGTCCAACAACTGGAAGGGGTCTTTTCTGAATTTAATGCACATGGTTTCAAATTCAGTCAACTTATCATTAACAATGTTATCCAAACGGAGGACTCCGATTTCTTACGCACCAAACGGGAACAACAACAAGGGTACATCAAACAAATTCATTCTATCTGTAGCGGAATGAGGACAATCGAAGTCCCGCTTTTCCCCTATGAGATAAAAGGAGTCCCAAGGATAGAGGAGATTGGCAAGGCTATATCCTCGTAATTACTCGTTAATCACTTGGCCAAAGAAACTCGGATAATGAAAGGTAAGATTTATAGTGGATGAAGAACAGGCATATAAGAAACGATGGTTTGCGCTAGCATTTTTAATGGTATCTCTGTTGATTATTGCGCTGGATAACACTGTCTTGAATGTGGCACTTCCATCAATCTCCCGAGACTTAAGCGCCAACGCCAGCGAATTGCAATGGATCGTCGATGCCTACGTACTCGTTTTTGCAGCTCTGCTTCTCACCATGGGAGCTATTGGTGATCGATTAGGCCGAAAAAAGGTACTTCAGGCCGGATTGCTGGTTTTTGGAATCGGCTCGGTTTGGGCCATGCTTTCGACGTCGACAATAATGCTGATCGCCGCTCGATCATTTCTTGGTATTGGGGCAGCCATGATCATGCCCTCCACACTGTCTCTTCTGACTGCCACTTTCCGCGACCCTAAAGAAAGAGCCCAGGCTATTGCAATCTGGGCAGGATCATTTGCGTTGGGAATGGGTTTCGGGCCAATGATATCTGGCGCGTTGCTTGAACACTTCGAGTGGCCTTCCGTATTTGTCATTAACATTCCTGTTGTTGTCATCGGTTTAATCGGCGGTTATTTCTTTATTCAGGAATCGAAAGATGACATGGCGCGTAAACCGGACATTCCCGGTGTAGTTCTATCTATTGCAGGTTTATTTGCACTGGTCTACGGCATTATCGAAGCGGGCAAGGGAAGCTGGACCAATGATGAGGTATTACTCCCCTTGGGTATAGGATTGATTCTGTTGAGTATATTTGGCTGGTGGCAACTACATGCTAAGAATCCAATGTTACCGTTAAGGTTCTTTAGAAACATGTCCTTCACTGGTGCAAATGTCGCTTTAACGCTAGTCATGTTTAGTATGTTTGGAACCTTCTTCTTCATGACCCAGTATTTTCAGACGGTTTTAGGGTATACGCCCTGGGAGACAGGGATATATATGTTCCCAATGTCAATTGTGTCATTTATTTTCGCAATCAATTCGGCGAGAGTGGCTCACCGTATCGGCACCAAATTAACGGTTAGCGTAGGAATATTCATGGCAGGATGTGGCCTATTGTTCCTGTCGCAAGTACCTGAAGTGGATACAGATTATTGGGTACTTCTTATTGGATTATGTGTCCTGCCCATGGGCATGGGTACTGCCATGAGCCCGGCTACCAATTCAATAATGGGATCGGTCCCGGTCAACAAAGCCGGGGTAGGGTCCGCGATGAACGATACTACACGACAAGTGGGTGGCGCTCTGGGTATCGCGATCCTCGGTACTGTATTAAATGGCATTTACCTGAACAAGATCGAAGGCTTGAAAGAACAAATCCCCATGCTTTCTGAAGAAGCTCTTGAAGGTATCGAGAGCAGTATTCAAGGGGCTCACATTGTTGCAGGAAACATACCCGATCCCGCTGTGTCCCAAGCTATCATAGACACTGCTGATCAGGCCTTTGTTACCGGAATGACTGATGCTTTCTTTGTTGCGTTTATTATCATGATGATTACGGCTGTCTTGACATTTATCATCATTCCAAAAGATGTACAACCTTCCCAGGAAAATTGAAGACGACTACCAGAATTACTTCGGACAAGAGGCATACCAATGAGTGAAGCAAGAACAGGATTTTATGGATGGCTTGGTAATACACTTGAACACCGTTCAGGATTGGTGATTGCTTTAATCGTTATTATTACGATTTGTCTGATGTACCCATTTAGCCAGATGGCTCCGGAAGAGCAGGCTAGTGACAATCCAACCGGCAACGATATAGTACAGTTATCCGATCATATTGAGGACACTTTTTTACTAGATGTTTTCTGGGTGGGATTCATTGTGGAAGCCCATGAAGGAGATGTGCTCACCCGCGAAAAATTGGCCGAATTGTATGAACGGACAGAAGCACTCAAACAAAGTGATTTAGCTGAGTATCTATATGTTTTTTACGACGAAGCGGCTGGTATGACGATTGAGGGAATATATACCATCGCAGATGCGGTTAATGAAGCCCTGCTGATTCAAAGCGGAGGGGCTCAAGATATTTTCAGCGAAGACATCACTGATGAACAGATCAAGCTGATCATAGAGTTCCTGATGAATGGACCCGGGGCAGAACAGTTCCATGAGGGCCTGTCCTCATTGTATGAGCATGACGAGGAAAACGGTATATGGACTTCCCCTGCTTTGATCGTATCAGTGCTAACGAGTGATGAAAGAGTACTGGCAGATTACCTTGATGAAGGCACTGCTCCGGAAGAAGCGGATATTGCGGATAAGACCTATGCCCGGGAATCCTTTGCGCTGGAAGTGCAGGAGATTATGCGGAGTAATGAGATTGAAAATGACGTCTTCGGTGTCGCCCTGGACCTGGAACACGAAATTGAAGAAGAAGGCATGATTGGCGGTATTATGCTGTTTGCCGCGCTTATTTTGATGGCCATTCTTCTATTGATTATATTCCGCTCGTTCATAATTATGGTTTTAACCGTTGGTGGGCTGGGTATGCTGATTATTTGGCTTAAGGGGCTTTCAAATCTCATCGGGCTCAAAGGCAGCATGATTATAGACATAATATTGCCTGTGGCAATAGTAGTGCTTGGCGTTGACTATGCCATACAGGCACTGTTCCGTTACCGCGAGCAGCGCGCTGGTGGTGATGATGCTTGTAAAGCTCTGGGAAATTCAACTTCCCGAGTCGGCAGAGCGCTGGTACTGGCTATGTTCACCACCATCGTCGCTTTTATTTCCAACGCAACTGCCGAAATCGAATCAGTAATCGGTTTTGCGGTTGCGGCATCCATAGCCATTTTTGCCTCGTTCGTTTTGCTGGGTCTGTTTGTGCCGACTCTTAATATGAAATGGAGAGTATGGAGATCAAAAAGCAAAACTTCAGATATTCCTGCCGGTGCCGGTTCCCGTGTAAAGTGGCTGGGCAATGCAGTCACCGCAACCAGTGACCGATGGAAAATCGTGCTGCCGGTTGCTATCATCATAACTGCGTTCGCGGCCTGGGGATGGACCAACGTCGAAACAAAAATGGACGCATCGGATGCTCTGAAATCAAATTCTGATTTTGTGGTGGGACTGGATAAGTGGGACGTGCACGGAGCCGATAAAGGAGGCGAACCTTCGGTATTGTATTTTAAAGGTGACCTTACACGCCTCGAAGCAATTGAGGCAATATACGAAACCATCAATCAGATGAACCGCGAAGACGAAGAAGAGTATGTTGGGAACGATCCCATCACAGGTAAAGCAAACGCAAATTCATTGCTGCTGGATATCCTGGAAGTGCTGATTCAAAATGAATACGCTCAGGACCGAATAACTGAAGCAACTGGCGTGGAGATTTCGGATGAAAACGGTGATCTGATCCCCGATTCACAGGAGCAGCTACAGGCAGTATATGATTATGTGATTGAGAATGGACTGCCGAAAGACGAGAGCATGTTGAGGTATCGGCCCAGACAGATCGCTGAAACATTTGTAAAGCTGAATTCAGGCGACTATGCTACCACAATGACTGTAGGTGTGCCGGGAACGCGTGAACAATCGATTGTTCGTTTTTCAGAAGAACAACTCAAAAAGGATATGGAAATTGCCCTGGGTGGCGTTGAGAGTATCAGTAAGTATGGTATCACCGGTTCCGGGAATGTGAGGGTTGTTCAGTTCGACGCCATCGCCGATGCGCTGACAAGCTCTTTGATTATCGCTATTGCCGCGGTGATGCTGATACTGCTGATAATTTTCCGCTCCGTACGATATGCGGTTCTGACCATCATTCCCGTATTGCTGGTGGCGACCTGGCTTTACGGGTTTATGTATATCGCTGGGTATTCGCTTAATATGCTCACGGCAACCATAGCCGCGATTTCTATCGGTGTCGGTATCGATTTCTCCATACACTTCACGGAACGTTTCCGTGAGGAAATCAGCAACGGACTGGATAAACGATCTGCTATACAGAAGACGGCTCAAAGCACCGGATTTGCCCTATTCTGCACTGCTCTAACAACCATGCTCGGATTTGCTGTTATCGCTTTCGCACCGATGCCTATGTTTTCAACGTTCGGGATACTGACTGCCATTATGATTGTGCTTGCGTTGTTGATGGCCCTTTTCGTATTACCAAGCCTTCTCCACGTCTTTGTTTCTGAACCAGTAAAGAGCGAAACAAAGAAATAAACTGTTACTATGAAATGAGAATAGGGTAGCTGAACTATTAACCCGGCAATTAAATACTAGACAAAACATCGAAAATATATTACAATAGGG
>CAZWIP010000001.1:0-59979 GCA_964634125.1 uncultured Dehalococcoidia bacterium | reverse complement strand
ATTGTAATATATTTTCGATGTTTTGTCTAGTATTTAATTGCCGGGTTAATAGTATGAATTAGTGGTGGTCTCATTTCGCTATCAAGAAATCTCACATTCTATTGCTCAGGTTACAGAAATCGGTTATAATACCATCCCATCTCCAAATATAGGGAGGTGAAAAATGGCGAAGTACGAATTGAAAAACGCAGCGCCACACCCAATTGTAATAAAGGATCGGCCTGAAGGGGTGGTAATAAGACTCGAAGATGCCCATCACAGGACTGGCTGGGAAGAAGCTCTGAGTTGGGAAGAGTGGGATGCCCTTGTTTCTTGGATCGATTGGCGAAGACGCGCTGTGAAAATGGAAACTCAAAAGTAAAAGTAGTGTTGTCAGAAATAGGTCTGGATACCATTTGATATCCCTGCCACTGCGCTCAATATCTCTATCCGGTCCATAAATGTCGCCAAATCGTGGACTTCAGGAGCAAATTGGGGTAAAATCTGAAGCTGGGAGCGAATGGTGCCCGGTGGTGCTCGCGGTCTTCAAAACCGTTGGTGGGTATCCTTCGATGCTCATGGTGGTTCGACTCCCCTCGCTCCCGCCATTCCTTTTTTTACCGGAACTCCTTAGGGATAAGGTCTCCGACTTTAGTAGTAGCCGCACTCATTACTGTATCGGCCGAGCCGTAGTAAACGATTATTTCATCTTCGGCACTGAGGAAGAAAATATGATCTGCCAGGGGAAGGGCCCCGCATGTAAAGACGACGTTGGGCACCCAGGAAGTATCGTCTTTCCCAAGCTCCCATTGGGCTTCGGGCTCCAGAATAAAGTTGGGTGAGCGATATTTCAATTTGGAGGGATCTGCCAAATCCAGGAGCATTACACCCAGACGATAAACGTGATCATAATCAACACCGTGGGTTATCAAAAGCCAACCGAATTTTGTTTTAATAGGCTGAGCTCCGGCCCCGATTTTTCTCCCATCCCACATCATTCCTGTCGTTGTTCCTGCCAGTATTTTATGCTCTCTGCGGGGCCATGGACAGCGAAGGTGAGGTGAAAAGGTTATCCATATATGAGGATCAACACGATGTAACATAGCATATTTCCCATTAAATGTTTCAGGGAATACTATCGCATCTTTATTATCGAAACCAGGAAACACAAGGCCATGTCTGCGCCATGCTCGCCAGCGATGCTGGAGAAATTCTTTTACACCAATAGAGGCCAGAGCAATTTGTGCTACCAGTCCATCGTAAGCAGTATAAGTCATATAAATACGATCGCCAATCAACGTTAAACGAGGATCCTCGCAACCCATTTTTTCGCTGGCATGATTGGGTGAGAAAATCGGTTTATCCAACCTTTCAGTGAAATTGAAACCATCTTCACTGATAGCCATCCCCAAGCGGGATATTTTATCTTCTCCAAAGGCTCGATAAACTAAATGGACTTTACCATTCAAGCGGATACAAGCAGCGTTGAGAACATATTTTGATTCCCATGAGTGCTCTTTGATGGGTTCAAGAATAGGATTGCCATCGAATCGATTCAGGCTCTTTGCTGGTGGGTACTCGGGCGAGATGATCGTGGCCTCCCTTGATACTACTTTTCCAGCTCCTTTCTCTTCTCCCAAAAGGATTGGGGCCAGGTTTTCCGATTCCCTGCCTTGCTCAATGAGCTCGATAATCTTCTCTTCGATCTCTTCTTCAGTTCCACCAATTGCCTTGTAATATTCGACGAGGAATTCTCGTGAAGACCAGTCCCTCTCTACGTGTAAAGAAAGCGGGGAGGGAGAAGCCCTACCGCCTTTGAAGCTGTAGCTTGCCCATGACCAGGCCGAGCAAGTAACGAATTTGCCGTCTGGAAGTGCAAGCGCTAAATGATAGCATTCACACAGGTCCCTGAGGTGTTTAAACCGGGCGAAGCGAGCCCGATCACCATTTTCCTCTTCTTTATCGATTCTTTCCACCATCTCCCTGACGCGCTCAACCAAAATACGTTGGTGACCATCTTCGAAGATAAAGTGCGCCGATAGCGGTTCTTTGCCCCAGTGCCCTCTGATAGAATCCAGCACTTTGCGGCCGAAGTCCTTTCTTTCTGCAGCGAACCTTCTCCAAATATTGGCAAATCTCTCTGCTTCCACGATATTCTTGCCGATGGTTGTCAAGTATCTCAGTTTTGGGAATTCTCCTCCCATACCTTTGTGAATGTTACTTACAACTATTCTGGAAGTCAGTCTATCGAGAGCGGATGAATCTTTCATCTCCACCAGTGATGGGAAGTCCTCATGAGTTACTACTAATGGCTTTATTTTACACGGTACGAAATGCTCCGGACGGATGTTATCTGCCAGTAGATCCCATAATCCGCTTGAATATTCACGTTCTTCAGACCATGTGGCCAATGCCATGATGTCGAGAGGATCATAGTCTTCCAATAGCTGATCCAAATATGAGTATCCCAATTTGGTCAGGAGGCTAATAGGAGGGTGTTGCGCCAGGAACCGTGATGCCATCTCAGGTATCAAAGAGAATCCATCCCCGTGTGGGAGGTTTTCTATAATGGTATTGACCATCTCTTGTGTACCCTCGACTGTTGTCAAGTCGATATCTGGGAGTATCTCGCTCTCAACTGAATGCATGAAATCTTTTATTGCCAGGGATACTTCCAGGGAACTGGCGTCTCGTGGTACATTCAAACGTTCGTATATATAGTGCTCAAATCCCGCTTTCTGTTTCGTGAAAACAGAATCATATATTTCGTTAGCGCGGACTATCTTGCCTTCAGAAGTTGTTAGTTCAGTGGGCACTATCAGAGGAACTCCGGGTATAAACTCACGATAAGTGATCTGTGGGACCGGTGGTTTGAGTGCCTCTTCGGAAATCTCCCAACTGGCAACAAACTCAGGTTTTTGTCGAAGAAACTCAGTTGTGAGGGCTTCAAATTTATTCTCAGTTTCCAGATATACCAGCCGGTCTCTTTCTTCAATGGGCAGGTGTTCCAGTTTATTGTGAAGCAGCTTCATATGCAGAGCGAAACTTGCCATGAAGGCATTGTACAGGGGGATCAATGAATCTAATAAGTCACCCTTGGCGAAATCCTTACCAAAGGCGTAGGCGAGTAAAAGGTGATAAATGACGCGAGTCCACAGATCGTGACTAACCGAAAACTGGTCAGTATTAGCTGAAGCCAGTTCTTCCAATTCTAAATATGTATCGTTTGGAAGAACTCTTTTGTAAAGCAGATGGAATTTGTCAAACCCCTGCCGATATCGAGCTATTGCTTTTTCAGGGCTTATATCAACATGGTCCGGCTTATCCAGTTTCTTGACCCCGAATGTTGCTAGTGGCTTGAGATACGGCTGATTGCGGATTTTATCGATATCTTCCCACCATTCTCTGTCATCTACAATTTGAGCAAAAAGAGCACCGGCTAATTGGCGCAATACCAATTCATTTTTAGGGATCGATAGTTTGTGTATCTTGATTCCCAAATTGGCTTCACAAATAACGGAATTGCTTACGATTGCTGCATTTGCTATCCAATTATCTATACCATACCCACCTATGTCGCTGCTCCACAGATTTCTGGGATATCTAAATTGGCTTCGGAGCAATTCGTGAGAGATTCCCCACTGTCCCCCTACGAGACGATGAATAGGGCAGTTGTAGATTGCGGTAAGCAATGGATGGGCAATGAAAGAAGAGATGGGGGACTCAAGGTAGTAGCGATTGAATCGTGAGATGACCATATCCGCCTGGCCACTTCGGATTGGTTCAAGAAGAAGGTAAACCCAGTCTGGGGCCAGGCCCTCGATTCTGCCATCACTTCTACGGCTTTTTAAATCAGCCTCCAGAATTATGTTGTCGGCACCCAAACTCTGGGATATTTCAATAATAGCCCGAACACCCCACCCCTTTCCATTGAGTCGTTCATCATTGAGTAAGAAAGCTATTTGGTCTATTTTCTTCTCTTGAGGAATACTATTAATGATCTCGAGTGCTTTATCTCCTACTGTGGACCCGGCAGCTACGATGACGGATTTTTGACCTGGATAGTATTTTTTCAAGCCTTCCCGTGCTGTATTTATTACGTGTGCAATAGTATCAGTTTCATTATAAAAGGGGATACCGATAACGATATCAGCTTCTCTTATTCGTCGTGCTTGCTCCATGGGCCCCTGCATGACTTGCGTGAAGCGCTCCTCTATCTTCTCAAATGGATGTATCTGTGTTTTTGATAGAGAGTTGTTGGAAAGCGCGCGGTTAGCAGGGGAGTTCTTCATTTACGATCTCCTTCAAACGGAAATTATGGCAAATATTTAACTAAGACAAATACGATTTCTTAAGGTGTATCATCAATCGATAATTCACTTTGGGATTTTGGATTAAACCGTTTCTTTGTCTTGCTGATCGGTGGCCTGGTATCTTTGGGGAGTTGTTGGCTATGAACTGGCAGATCCTGGTTTGCTTGGCGAGCCACTGATGCAGCTATGGAATTGATCGCAGAAGGCATTCGAGTTTTTTCCCACAGAGGTGTGGTACGGACAATAGGTTCGGCAAGTTCATAGTGTCTCGAGGCTTGCTTTTCCCAAGAGAACTCTTCAGCGTAACTCAATGCTTTTTCTTCTGTTTTTTCTCGAAGGTCTGAATCGAGTACAAGATGTTTTATCTTCATTATCAAGTTGTTGATATCTGTGTCTGCGATCTGTCCAGCCTCTCTAAGGGTTTCACCCACCCCCTCAAGATCACGACCTGCAACAACTGCCCCTGCCCCAAGAGCATGTGCCACAACACCGCTTTGAGTGCAATCTTCGGGCCAGTAGAAATTGATATCAAAGGCTCTCTGGGCTAGAGGAAGGATATCCGGAGGAAGCCAGGTTTCGATGAGTAATGAATCTGCATTGTTCAAAACAGCTCGAAGCTGGCGGGCATAAGCTTGTTGGGTTTCTTCCCTTGCCATTCCGATGCGCATGGCTACGATTCTTTTATTCGGGATTAGCTCTTGCAGTTTGTCTCTTACATAATGGAGTGATTCGGAAGATTTAAGTGGACATAAAAAACCAGTTTGACCAATAATTATCGCATTTGGGTCCAGGAGAACCTGGTGCTTGTGTAAAGATTTTTTTGTTGACTGATCGAGATCTGATTCATAGAGCAGGAAGTCGAGGAGCTTCTCTCTGGAGTCTTTTCGGCTCATTCTTCTGATTTCAGGGTACGCATGTATGCCGTGTTTAGTTACAAATATTTTGGCATAGTATTCAGGAAATGCTGAAATAACAGCTCTGTAAACACCGTAAGTAAATACGGTTATGGCATCAACACAGGGCAATAGACCTTCGAGCAGGTCGTATTGATACTGGCGCAATCCGCTGGGAGTTTCATCACTCTGAAAGTGAAGAGTATGAAATGAAACCACTTTGGGCATATTTAGTTGCTTGAGAACTGTAATGAACTTCTGTGGCGGATCCCAAATAGCTGTTTCATGTTGGAACCAAAGGACAGTTTCAGTGGTGGATAGGTTGAGTTGGTTCAACCCGTTCATGATGTGTGATGAGGAAAAGTCATTACGGCTTGGGATTCCATACCAGATGTGGTCACCTTTTGCATCGTCTGTCAGGGGTGCTCCGTATGTTGTTAAATCAAAGGATAACATTCCCCACTTCCCATCAGGACTGCCATTTGTCAGGTAGCTGGTGTAGGTGGCAATTCCACACATGATAGGTGGGTACGGTCCGACGAAACAAATCGATGCCATTGTGATTCTCCTTCCGCAGCTCCACGTTATGCACAGCAAAGCTGCTCTGAACGTATTTTCACTTCATACAGGCAAATCAAGCATCACGTGTGCACTATTGTTATGTCCGTTCGGTAGATGTCATTTTAGAATTGTCAGCAATAGGTAGACTGAAACTGAACGTTGAACCCTTATCAGGGGTGCTCTTTACCCAGATACTACCATCATGGCTTTCCACAATACCTTTGCAAATTGATAATCCGAGTCCGGTACCTCCCCTTCTGCGAGCTACACCACTCTCCAGTCTATAAAACCGATCGAAAACTTTGTCAACGTGTTCGGGTGGAATACCGATACCCTGATCGGTGACGCTGACTATTATATGCCCATCTGTTTGGTCGGTTCTCAAAATAATCGGTGTGCCTTCCTCAGAATAAGAGGCAGCGTTGGCCACCAGGTTGGTGATAACTTCTCCGATGCGTATCTCGTCAGCGTAAATTAGTGCTGTTTCGGCCGGTATTTCGATTTCAAATTCATGGGCTATTGTTAGGCCATTAAGTTTGTCGACAAGCTGGTTTACAATAAAAGTGATATTACTTTGAGTCTTCTCCATGCTCATTATTCCAGCTTCCATCTGTGACATTTGCATCAAATCCTCGACGATGTGAGTTAATATGTCTGATTCCCGGTCAATGATTTTAAGGAAGTCTTGCTGGGTCTCGGTGTCCCACTCGATATCCGGTTGAGTAAGCGTACTGGCAAGACCTTTGATGGAAGTTAGCGGTGTGCGCAATTCATGTGATACGCTGGCAAGAAGCGCGGTTCTTAACTTATCGAGTTCCTCCAATGCTTCGGTACGAGATACTTCTTCAAGGAGCTGAGTGTTTTCGATAGCGGTACCGATTTGATGCCCGATGGTAATTAGAAGCTCTCTTTCATCTGAAGTGAATACCCGCTTCTCTCCTGTAAAAACAGCCATAACTCCTAATACATTCCCTTTTGTTTTGAGGGGAATAAACATAGCTGATCCGAGTCGACGTTTTGAAATCACTTCGGGGCCACCGTTGAGCAACAAATCTACTGCCCGATCAAGTGCTTCAATAAATAAAGGTTCGCCCGACTTTGCTGTTATCCCTATATGACCCTCTCCCATTTTTATGACGCGGAATTTCTCCAGGTCTTCGTCTATTGGCTCAGCTGAAACCCGCATTATCAACAGTTCTTCTTCTCTGTCTACTATGTGGACGCTACCATTCTTTATGTTCAAAATCTCCGTAGTTTTATTGAAAGCGTTGTTAAGAATCACATCCAAATCTAACGATTGACTTATTGTTTGAGCAATATCATTTAAAGCAGCCAGTTCACGGTTACGCAGGAGTATCTCTTCTTCCGAGTTCTTTCTATCGGTAATATCGGTGGTAATCAAAGTGAGGGCAATGACCTCTCCATCCTGCTCTACAGGTCCGACTTGACTTTCATACCATGAAACACTGCCATCCGGTCCGGTTCCTTTTGCCTCGTAAGCCCCGGGTTTGCCGGTTTTGAATACCTGTTTGATGATTTGGCGGACCGTGCTATCGAATTCCGAATCTATGAAATCGTATATTTTATCACCAATTACCTGTTCTGAAGTAAGTCCTGGAACAATACGATTGATGGACCAAATGGTGCCATTTTTATCTACGGACATAATGATATTAGGTGCGTTCTCAACCAGGGATCGCCAGTGAGCCTCTGAGTTCTGGAGTGCTTCCTCTGCCTGTTTACGCTCTGTGATGTCCCTGTAGTTGCAGACGATAGCATTCACCTGCGGATATTCGAGGAAGTTCTTGCCAACTCCCTCTACCCAGCAATATGAGCCGTCGCTGCGTTTGAGCCGCATAACAATAGACTCAGCATGTCCAGGGCTGCTGATGATTTTGGTAAGATTACTCTCCATAGCATGGAAATCGTCTGGGTGCATATATTCTCTAAAGGGGGTTCCAATCAATGTTTGGGGCTTATATCCAGCGAAGCGTTCGAGCGATGGACTTGCGTATTGGATAATACCTTCAATATCCACTAAAGTAATGGCGTCATCAGCGTTCTCAATCATGGAGCGGAAACGCTCCTCGCGATATCTCAGCGCCGCCTCGGCCTGTTTGCGTTCGCTGATTTCCTCTTCTAGAACTACATTCGCTTCCATAAGCTGTACATTGAGTTTTTTAGTTTCTTCCTCAGCATTCTTGCGTTCAGTGATGTCTCTAACGATGATGAGAAGGCCATGTGACTCAGAGGAAACCTGGACCATTCTTACACTTAACTCAACAGAAACTGTAGTCCCGTCTTTGCGCTCGATATCGACTTCAGTCAGCGGAATGGAACCGCCGCTGATTGCTTCGGAAAATTGAGTAGCTAGGAATTCCATACCTTCAGCACTTATGAAGTTGAAATCGGCAAAATTTTTCCCAACCAATTCCTCTCGCGAATAACCAAAAATATCGTTTACCCTATCGTTTACATCAAGAACTATGCCTGATTCGTCAATATATATAATTTCGTCGTTGGCGCTATCAAAGATGTTCCTGAATTTCTCCTCGCTTTCTTTCAATGCCTCCTCGGCTTGTATACTTTCGGTGACATCTCTGAAGCTTACAACTATTCCCTGGATGATGGGATCATCGAGCAGGTTTTGGCCGGTGGCTTCAATCATGCGCCATTGGCCATTCTTGTGAAGAGCACGATAGTTTGAAGTGGTTTTTTCTTGTGGTTCTTTTAGTATCCTTGAAAAATCTTTGGCAAGTCTCTCTCGATCATCGGGGTGAATCTGGTCGAACAAAGTTACAGCTCCTGATTCACCTGATTCAAAACCAAGTACCCTGTCATTAGAGGGGGATGTATATGCCACTGTCCCGTACCCATCGACAATGGCTACACCATCCGAAGCATTTTCAAGCAAAGTGCGAAAACGCACTTCACTTTGTTTGAGGGCTTCCTCGGCTTGTTTACGGTCTGTAATTTCCTCTTCAAGGATTGTGTTTGCTTCCATTAACTCAACATTGAGTTTTTTGGTTTCTTCCTCTGCTTGCTTGCGTTCAGTGATGTCAAGGAAGGTGGCTTGCATTGCAATCTTCCCTGAGAAATTGATTCTGTCTGTATTTGTCTCAACCCAGCAAACTATACCGTCTTTTCGAAGAAGTCGATACTCATATTGCAGGGGGACCGTCTTTCCTGTCATTCTATCTTGGAAACGCTCGGAAACCCACGATCGATCTTCGGTGTGAACCATTTCTCCTACATGCTGAGGACTGAAGGCCAGGAGTTCCTCTATTGAGTATCCCGAAATAGTCGCAAAAGACTGATTAGTAAATACGATGCGACCATCCTGGAGAATAAGGTGTCCTTGCAGTGACTGTTCCACCAAAGTCCGGTACTTCTCTTCACTGTCTCGAAGTGCGTTCTCTGCTTGTTTGCGTTCATCATACTCATCAGCAAGTTCCAGAGCAATGGCAATGTGGTGAGACAGGATCTTCACGGAGGCGGTGAAGTAGTCAACGTGTTCGGGGGCACTCAATGAAAGTACACCAATAATATTTTTACGCTGATACAGAGGAGTTAAAATAGAGGGCTGGTTACCTAATCCCATGACTTTTACAATTACTGAGACGAGTGGCCGTGGGAATAATTCGCTGAGAATTTCGGGTCCGTTCGCAATGGTTGTTTCTCCGTCTTTTGCTACTTGTTTGAAGATATTCGATTTCTGTAAATCCATCCGGTAGTGTTCTTTGAACAATCCGCCGGCTTTCTCCATTGCTTTGAGGTTGTGTGATGAAAGCGAAGTATCTGAAAGTTTGAGCGATGATCCATCTTCGGTCAGCAATAAAATGGTGGCAACAAACCGTCCCGAGTACCTGAATTCCTCAACAACAACCTTGAATATTTCCGTTCTATCACGTAAACTATGAATCTTTGCCGTAACGTTCTCAGTGAATTGGATAATGTCGATCAGATCGTGTAGTTGTTTATCCATTTAATCATATTTCCCGGAATTCATAATTTTGAATGTGAGTTGTCTTATCCTTGTCTCGGTTGATTATGGAGTGGTTGATATTGATATATCTGTATCTTAGGACGGACTATATAACAAAAAACGCCTTTTGGGCAAATCAGCCCAAAGGCGCAATCGAATCAAAGTCGCAATCGCTAACCTGGCTTTCCTAACGTGTGCGGCTTTGGACTTGTTTGCTGGTACTGCGTCGTAACCTTTCGGAGAATTTACCTTACCGTGCACACCATTTATTCGATTGTTTAGGTGTAATACTCTGCCCTTGGGGGCAATGGGTGAGTCATTCTAGCATGGGACTATAGTCCTGTCAACTGTAAGTACTTATGGACTATATATGGATAGGAAGTGCATGTTGGGGCGGTTTTTGCTAAAATAGTAAGGTTGTACGGTAAAATGGACCGAGTTTGAAATTGTATTAGAAATCAAATACAGGAGGTAAACCTTTGAACAAAGAAGTAGCTGTAATTGCTGCTGGACAGACACCATTTACCCGTAGTTGCGGCATGTCTATCCGTGAACTCTGCTTCGAAGCGTACAAAGATGCGGCGAAAAGTATCAATATTGATCCGAAGGATGTTGATGCGTCGATCATAGCTTCGGCTCCGGAATATGACAAGCAGCGAACTCCAGCGGCCCTCGTATCAGAGTATCTAGGCTTTCCGCCCAGCCCCACATTCTACTTGGAAACCGTATGTTCTTCCGGAACCACCGGGATTAGGGTGGGATACGCGTTGATCAAATCAGGCCTCCACGATATTGTGGTAATGGTCGGGTTCCAGAAAATGTCTGAGTTGGATTCACGTACAGCGGCGCAGGTGATGGGCCGTGGTGACGATACCATATTCAGTTCGCCTTTTGGAACTACCATGCCGGGCGGTCACGCGCTATATGCTCAGGCACATATGGATGCCTACGGCACAACTGAAGAACAGCTTGCCAAGATACGAGTGAAGAATTCCTTTTACGGATCACAGAATGAACTGGCAAATTACAAGAAACGCCTGGACCTTGAAACATGTCTGAATGCAGATATGGTTTGCAGCCCGATAAAGAAGTTCGATTGTTGCGCGAACTGCGATGGCGCTTCCGCGGTTATTCTGGCGAGTGCTGATGTGGCCAAGAAATATACCGATAAACCTATATGGATTCAAGGCGTGGGTATGGCGACTTCGGAACTCAACTGGAGCAGCCGTGCTTCACTTACTAATTTCGATAGTGTCCGAAATGCTGCAAAGGCGGCATATGAAATGGCGGGTGTAGGTCCTGAGGACATCAATGTAGCCGAAGTCCATGATTGTTTTACTATTTCGGAAATTCTGGCTTACGAAGATCTGGGATTTGCCAAAACCGGCGAGGGTGGCAAGCTTATCGATGAAGAAGCTACGTATCATACAGGGCGCATTCCAGTGAACGTTGATGGCGGGTTGCTTTCCAAGGGGCATCCCATTGGCGGTACTGGTGGATCGCAGGTTCGCACTATCGTGAAACAGCTTCGTGGTGAATGCGGTGATGCTCAGGTCGAAAATGCTAAGATCGGTTTGGTTCATAACGTCGGTGGCGTGGGTACTTATGCCAACGTCATCATCTTCGGAAGGGAGTAGAAAATGGATTTCGGGAATTTTGGAGTTGTAAATTTCACCAAGGAAGCCAAATCTGTTGCCTTTGTTGATTACTTATCAGAGGGTAAACTCATGGGTACTGAGTGCAAGAAGTGTGGCAAGAAATACTTCCCTCCGCGGATGGACTGTGCCAAGTGCTTTGACAGTGAGATCGAGTGGTTTGAAATCAAGGGCCCTGGCAAGCTCGTCACTCACTCCACGGTAAACTTCGGACCTTCCGGTTTTGAAGAGGTACAACCATATACATTGGGAATTGTGGATTTTCCTGAAGGGGTAAGGGTGCTGGCAAAAATCAGTAAAAAGATCGATCCTAACAGTATCAAGGCTGGTATGGAACTCAGGCCGGTACCACAACAATTGAGTGAAGAAAAGCTTACATACGAGTTTGAGAATTAAAGTGGTGATTGTACTTGAGGCACAGTTCCGACAATGAAGGAGAGCCGCCATGCAGCAATTTGCGGGGCGGCTTATTGTGTAATGCTATCCCTGTTCTCTATGCGTGTTGACTGTCGAGAATGCCTTATATTATAATGGACAAGGTAATTTGCATTTAGAAAAGAAGGTTGTGGCACTTGGAAGCGAACAAGGTTTTTGTAGTCAGCTCTTATCAGACAATTGAAGTTGCCAGTGCCATTACTAAATCCGCAGCCTGTGCTGGTTTAAACGCAGTGCTCAAGTGTGATGACCATGCGGCTTGTGAAAAGGCAATTGCTGAAATAAAGAAACTCTTGGAAAATGATGTTGCCAAAGGTGAACTAAGCGCAGCGCAAGTTGATACAGCATTGGGCAGTATACAAACAACCACTGAACTTAACGACGCTAAACATGTCAATTTGGTAATCGAATCGGTTTTTGAGGATGAGAGCCTGAAGAGAAAGACACTGAGCGCTCTTGATGAGATTTGCGCATCAGACGTGATTCTTGCTACAAATACCTCAACTATCACTATTACGAGCCTTGCTAGTGCTACCAACCGTCCTGAACAGGTCATCGGTATGCATTTCATCTACTTTTCACCAGTAATGAAGGTTGTGGAACTAGCGCGAGGAGTACGCACGTCAGACGAAACGTTTTCTACAGTTGAGGCACTTGTTGCGAAACTGGGCATGGAAGTAGTGAATTCTGAGGATATACCGGGTCTTTTGAGTACGAGAATTTGGATGGTTCATCTCAATGAAGCAGCCAACAATGTTTTTAACAAATTGGTTGAACCAGAGTCCTTAAAAAAACTCAATCGAACCATCGCTCCGAATGCCTTAAGTATCCTTGAATCTGCTGACTTCATTGGTTTAGATAATTGCATGGCATTGTTACGCAATTTGCATATTGCATATAAAGATCCCAAATACTCCCCTTCACCTCTTTTAGCTCAGTTGGTTGATGCTGGGCAATTGGGTATAAGAGCTGGGGAAGGGTTTTTTAAATATATATAAGTATTTCAGGAGGAAAGATACGTGGCTGTAAACAAGCAAATGACAGTGGACCAAGTGGTGAAACAGATAAAGAATGGTGACACTATTGTCATCGGTGGATGGGGATTGGTACGTAAACCCCTAGGAATCGTCAGAGCAATCGCCCAGTCTAATCTAAAGGACCTGACAATAATAGCGCTCGCTGGTATGGATTTAGACATGCTGATTGCAGCAGGGAAGGTCAAAAAGGCGATCACTGGCTTCGTTGCGTTCGAAGGTGGTGAAGGCCGAGCAGTAGCGTACGATAACGCCAGAAAGAACGGGAAGATTGAGTACATGGAGCTTTCGGAGTACATGCTCATCGCAGGTCTGAAAGCTGCGTCAGAAAGAATCCCTTTCTATCCAACTCGATCAGGATTAGGCACTGATATTCTCGCGGCAAATCCCGAAATCAAGACATTCAAGGCTCCATATACCGGTGAGAAGCTGGTAGCTATGCCGGCGCTTCGTGCCGATGTTGCTTTGATTCATGCTAACAAGGCCAGCCAGGAAGGATATGCAACAATTGAAGGTGATCGGCTTTGGGATCATATTATGATTAGAGCTGCTGACAAAGTATTTGTGAGTGCTGAGGAGATCGTTCCCCGGTATGACCTTCAGAAAGAAATGGACAAAATAAAAGTCCTTACGCCATGGGTAACCGGTGTTGTGGAAATGCCCAACGGTGCGCGACCGGGCACTCTTTTCCCGAACTATCTTGATGCGGGCAATAGAACAATCAAAGCATATATGGATGCAGCTCTTGATCCAAAGGCTTTTAAGAAGTATTTGGCAGGGCAAACCGCCAAATAAAAAAACTTTCGATTGATTTAGTTATCGAGCTTGTCAATTGATACGGATTGATCGGCAAGCGGTCGTTAAGAAAAACGAAACGGAGGATGGATAGTGGCAAAAGCAACCAAAGGCAAAACAGCAACCAAAAAAACAACTAAAGCGGCAACGAAGGCAACTCCCAAGAAGTCGAGCAAGACTGATCTTGCGACTGGTTATACAATAGAAGAGCAGATGTGTGTTGCACTGGCGCGCGAATTTGGCCCTAATGACAAAATTGCGTTGTCCGGGGTTTTGAACTGGACATTTGTAGCTGAGGCATTAGCTCAGAAGATGAATGCACCACAGATTCCCTGTCACCACGATTACTCGCGACTTGGCGGAAATGGGTGCTTGACTGACGGCCCAAGGTTTCCCTTCCAGGTAGGTAACCCACCTGAGGAATATCCCTCTGCCCAGGTTACCAGTGAAGATATCTTTGCCCTGGTGCTTGGGGGCAAATGGAATATCATGATGCAGCCCCTACAAGTAGACAAACAAGGGAATGCAAACCTTGCTCTTATCGGAAATCCGAAGAAGCCGGACAGGTATTTTGTGGGTTCTCGAGGTCTGCCCGACAATTCGACAAATAGCGGTAGAACTTACTTTACTCTGCCTACCCACTTGAAGAGGAACTTCCCTGAGAAGGTAGATTTCAGATCTTCTGCTGGCTGGGGTCCTGAGCGCAAAGCCGGAGATATACCGTACGGTGCTGTCGCAAAGATATTCACCCCATTGTGTATTTTCGATATTGATCCAAAGACCAAACAGATGAGATTGGCATCGGTTCATAAAGGCGTAACGGTTAACCAAGTGCTCAAAAACACTGGTTTCAAGCCGATCGTCCCCAAAAACGTTCCCCAGACATGCGTCCCGACCAAAGAAGAACTTCGCTTGCTTCGTGAAGTTATTGATGGTGCGGCAATCCGAAGGCTGGATCACGGTACCGCTGAAGAGAAGAAGGCGGTCTTTGAGCAGATCAATGACGGAACCAAGTTCACGCAGGTTTACCCCGGCAGGAAATAAAAAACAAGAGCCCCTCGCGTCGCAATATGTGGCCTGAGGGGCACTAGTTAGAGCGTTAGAACAACAATCAAGGAAACAGATGGACGTCAAGAATATATTTGTGATTGGTGGTGGAGGGTTGATGGGAAGTGGTATTGTACAGTGTTGTATTGAGTATGGATTCAATACCACGGCAAATGATATAAAAGAAGAGTTCGTGCAACGTGGTGTCAATGGAATCACGCAACGGATGGAAGGAAAGGTTGCCAAAGGGAAAATTACGGAGGACAAGAAGAACGAAATCCTTAGTAATCTGAGAGCCTCTACGGATTTAGCAGATGCCAAAGACGCTGATATAGTCATTGAAGTCATCTTTGAAGATCTCGGATTGAAAAAAGATGTCTTCTCCAGACTCGATGAAATTTGTCCTCAGCATACGATATTTGCTTCCAATTCATCTTCGCTCCCCATTACAGAAATGGCTGGGTTCACCAAGCGCCCGGATAAGTTCATGGGTATGCATTTTCTCCAGCCGGTTCCAGTTATGCCTCTGGTCAATGGTATCAGGGGGCTTTTAACTTCAGATGAGACATGTGCGGTCATTGAGAAGTTAGCAAAGGATATTGGCAAAGAGGTTATTCATTGGAGGGATGGCCCTGGACATGGCCTGCAACTCTCGCCAATGGCTTACTACAACGAAGCTGCCAAAGTTTTATCGGAAGAGAGAGGTACCAAAGAGGATATCGACAAGTGTTTCAAAGTGGGGCTGGGTATGCCCATGGGGCCTGTAACTACGCTTGATTTTATGGGCATGGATACTGTACTGCATATTTTGCACATTCTGCATGAAGCTTACGGTGGTTCGCAATACCATCCTTCCCATTTGATTGTTCAAATGGTCAAGGCTGGATTATATGGGAACAAGGCAGGCAGAGGATTTTATACCTACAAATAGACTTCTTCCGGCAATCTGGTGTTATAGCTGGATTCCGGTTTCCACTGGTCATTTTCGAAGGTGATTAATAATGGTACAAGACTATACTGCTAGTGATATTCAAGTCCTAAAAGAGCTAGAAGCCGTGCGTATGCGGCCGGGTATGTACATAGGCAGCACTGACCTGCGTGGACTGCATCACTTGGTTCATGAGATTCTCGATAACGCCATAGACGAAGCAATGGCTGGTTACTGTGATCGAGCCACTGTGACCATTCACAAAGACAGCAGCGTTACCGTATCTGATAATGGACGTGGAATCCCGGTTGATAAGCATCCTACCACCAAGGTTTCCGCCCTGGAAACAGTGATGACTACGTTGCATGCAGGTGCCAAGTTCGGGGGCGGTTCCTACAAAGTTTCGGGAGGATTACATGGTGTTGGGGCCTCAGTAGTGAATGCACTTTCTTCATCACTTGTGGTGGACGTCACTCGCGATGGGAAAGTACATCGGCAGGAATTCAAGCGTGGTATTCCTGTAAAAGGTGTGGAGGTAGTCGGAGAATCCGATAGTACTGGGACGTCAATAACCTTTCACCCCGATGAAGACGTTTTTGCCACCATGGAATATGACTTCAATATCCTGGCCCAGCGATTTCGGGAAATGGCATATTTGAACAAAGGGATTTGGATCGAATTTGCAGACGAACGGAAAGACCGGGAAACAACCTTTTATTTTGAGGGTGGGGTTGTAAGCTTTGCTCACCAACTGAATCGTAGGAAGACTGTACTGCATCCCAAACCAATTCATGCCTCGAAAGTGATTGGTAGTACCACTGTTGAAGTAGCTATCCAATACAATGAGGGATTCAACGAGTCTACTTATGCTTTTGCCAATTGTATTAATACCATTGACGGTGGGGCCCATCTCACCGGATTCCGCACAGCTCTTACACGTGTGTTGAATGATTATGCCAGAAAGCACAAAGTCATCAAGGAAACGGAAGCAAATCTCTCTGGCGATGATGTGCGGGAGGGATTGGTTGCCATAATCAGCGTCAAACTGACTGATCCACAATTTGAGGGGCAGACCAAGACACGGTTGGGCAATCCTGAACTTAAGGCACAGGTAGAGACGTCGGTCTATGAAGGTATATCTGAGTTTCTGGAAGAGCACCCCCAGGATGCCAAGCGTATTCTTGAAAAATGTCAGACGACAGCCAGAGCCCGTGAAGCTGCCAGAAAAGCTCGGGAATTGGTTACCAAGAAGGGCCTTTTCGAAGGAAGCAGTTTACCAGGAAAACTGGCAGATTGCTCGGAGAAGAACCCTGCTAATCGTGAATTGTATATTGTTGAGGGTGATTCTGCTGGTGGTTCTGCTAAGCAGGGGCGGGACCGTAACTTTCAGGCGATATTGCCGTTAAAAGGAAAAATACTTAACGTTGAGAAAGCGCGTCCGGAGAAAATGCTATCGCATGATGAAATTAGGGCTCTTATCATTGGGTTGGGTGCCGGTGCTGGAACTGGGAACGGTTCGGAATTTAATCTCTCCAAACTGCGTTATCATCGTGTGATTATTATGACAGATGCGGATGTCGATGGTTCACATATTCGCACTCTTTTACTGACTTTTTTCTTCCGTTATATGCCAGAACTGATTACAAATGGCCATCTGTATATAGCCCAGCCGCCACTTTACCGTATAAGCAAAGGTAAGGCGCATTATTGGATATATTCGGACGAAGAGAAAGAACAACTGACTGCTAAGATCGGGTCGAAAGGTGTGGGGGTTCAGAGGTACAAAGGTCTTGGTGAAATGACTCCGCAGCAACTTTGGGAAACAACAATGGATCCTGAGTCACGTATTATGCTTCAGGTGCATATCGAGGATACAATAAAAGCCGATGAAATTGTGGAAATGCTCATGGGCGAGGCTGTTCCACCAAGGAAGGCGTTTATACAAGCCCATGCAACTCAGGTAAAGAATCTGGATATATAGTTACCAAATTCCAGATGATATTTACTGGATACTAGCCCAGGCCCAAAGCGACCCAGCGCCTCTTTCGTTTGTAGTGCTTTACATCCCTGTAATTCTTTCTTTCTCCTAACGACCCAACTCCCAGGTAGAATTCCTTTACATCGTTGTTGTTGACCATCTCGGAAGAGGGGCCTTCAAGAACGATTTTGCCATTTTCCATTATATAGGCATAGTCGGAGATAGAGAGAGCTGCCCTAGCGTTCTGCTCCACCAGAAGTATGGATACTTTTTCCTCTTTATTAATTCTGTTTATTATGCCGTATATTTCTTTTTGCAGAAGAGGGGCAAGCCCAAGTGAAGCTTCATCGATCATAACAACAGTAGGGTGTGCCATGAGAGCACGTCCAACAACTAACATCTGCTGCTCACCACCAGAAAGATATCCGCTAGTTTGGTTGCGGAGCATTTCTAATTTGGGGAAATACCCATATACCATGTCAAGGTCTTCTTTTGTTTTTGAATTGCTTCCCAAGACGTATGCCGCGGCTTTCAGGTTTTCTTCAACAGTAAGGTGCTCCAGGATTCTCCTTCCCTCCATCACCTGGATTATTCCCTGTTTAGCGATCTCCTCTGGGTCACCATTTTCTATCTTTTGTCCTTTATATTCAATGTTGCCTTCAGTCACTCTGCCATCTTCTGACTTGAGAAGTCCCGAAATCGCTCTAAGCGTGGTAGTTTTGCCAGCTCCGTTGCTCCCCAACAAAGAAACAATGTGGCCATCATCCACTGCTAATGAAACGCCTCTTAACACGAGTATTACACCCATGTACTTTACTTCTATATTTTCCAAGCTCAGCAATGCCATCCGTTAGCCTCCGATAATATTGCTACTCGCCTAAGTAGGCCTTAATAACCGCGGGGTCTTGCTTCACTTCGTCAGGAACACCTTCTGCAATTTTCCTCCCGAAGTCAAGAACCACAAGCCTATCGGTAATGTCCATGACTACACCCATATCATGCTCGATGAGCACGATAGCCATTCCTGTTTCTTCCTGTACGTCCAAAATGAACCTGGCCATGTCTTCTTTTTCGTCAACGTTCATCCCTGCCATTGGTTCGTCAAGGAGGAGTAATTTGGGTTTCTGAGTCAAGGCTCTTCCCAGGTCTATTCTCTTTCGCAATCCGTAGGGAAGAGCTCCAACCTTTGTTTTTCTGTAAGGTTGTATTTCCAGGAATTCTATCGTTTCCTCAACAGCTTGGCGGTGTATGATCTCCTGGTGATGTGCTTTCCCGAAATAGAGAGCTCCTTCAACAAAGTTTGATTTGAAATGGAGATGTCTGGCTGCCATCAGGTTATCAACGGTGCTCAGTCCGGTATATAGCTGAATATTCTGAAATGTTCTACCTATACCAAGCCGGGCAATTTGATCCGGAGGGATTGATGACTCTAGATTGCGTAAAACCAGCATGAAAATAATCAGGCCACAAAGACATTGGAAAATGATGCCTACGATAATGAGGATGCTAAAAGAACCGCCAGTAAGCAAGGAATAAATGACAAGCGAAAGACCACTTGTAAGAAAAGCTGCGAAATATAAACCCGTCCGTGGCCAACCAGACAACTTTTTGGTTGGTGGAGATCCGGGTAGCCAAGCTGATGACTTAAGAATGGAGTGTAAAATCCCAATGAGGAAGAGAACAAAAAGAGGACCACAAAAAATGAAAGATAATAAGTACAAAACCGCCTGTCTCTTAGAAGAGAGCTGCCTTTCGGGTTTCATGAACTTTTGTCCCTTGAAAGCGATTTCTCCCATTTCAGGCTTGTAGAAACCGTTTATACAGTTGAGCATGGACGTCTTTCCTGCACCGTTGGGTCCGATAATTGAAAGGATTTCCCCTTCTCTAACATCGAAGCTCACGTCAGCAAGAGCTGTAACGCCACCAAAGGTCAGGTTAATGTCCTTGACTTCTAATATCTTGGGCCTTTCCATACCTTAATTACTCCCTCGAAAGCACGTTGATTTTATCCAAACATAATTCCAGCTTGATGTCAAGCAAAGCAGGTGCCTGGAGACAAGTGTAAAATGGTAATATTTGTATTGAAAACAAATATAGAATAAGTTGTACCCATCAAGTTATGGTATGCAGTAGTTCCCGGGCTAAAGTTTTTTCTTCTTCCAGATTTGATACCTTACTGTCCAGCCTTGCTGCGTGTAGAGCCAACAATATCTGTCCTACTTTTTTGCCTTTAGGTGTACCCATGTTTTTGAGATACTCACCGCTCAATGCGGGCTTTACATAACGCAATTCGTTTAGGTAGAGTTGAAGTCTTTGTTGGATGACAAGCGAATGAGAGGCTACAGAAGTAGACATAATGGTTTCCGGGGCACGATGTTGCAGTTCAAAATAAATATCGCTTGGATTCAGAACCGCTTTGTCTAATTGAGGGATAGACTTTTTGATTTGAATAGTATCTTTCAATGTACGAATAGCCCACCCCGGCATTTTAAATCGAGTGATGCAGCTTTCGATTTCTTCATCGTTGAGCCGGTAGCACAATAGCGAAAGATAGATCGAGGGCAGTGAGAGCGATTTATCATGGAGGTCACGGGCCTGGGCAAATTTCTCTGCCAGCCATTTATCACCCTTTAGCTTTGGATATAGTTGTTGAAGCACTCCTAGTTCGTCAGCGCGTTTGAGGGCTTTTTCGGGGTACTCTTCTTGCAGGATCAATTCCAATTCGCTCCACAGACGCTCCCCAGTAACCGTATCGAGATTATCAAGATGTTTTCGAACCAGTTTTTCCGTATCGGGCTCAAGTTTAAAATCGAGACGTTGCTCATAGCGTAAAGCACGGAGTATACGGGTAGGATCATCGCTAAAGCTACCAGTATGTAGTATCCTCACTAGTTTGTGTTGAAGATCGTTTTGTCCCTCATGTGGGTCCAGCAGTTCGCCAAACAAATCCGGATTAAGGTGGATGGCCATTGCATTGATGGTGAAATCACGCCTGGCAAGATCGTCTTGTATAGTGCCTCTTTCCACTGTGGGAAGTGCGCCTGGTCGTGAATAAGTTTCAAAGCGTGCTGTCACGAGATCGAGGCTAAAATCTTCGTGGGTAAGTTTCGCTGTCCCGAAACGAGGATGAGTTTTTATGTCCCAGTCTTTGATCTTGGATAGCTGACGTGCAAATGAGATTGCCTTGCCTTCTGTTACCAGGTCCATGTCGAGGTTAGAACGTTCCAGAATAACATCCCGTACAACTCCTCCCACAAGGAATACGTTTTCTCCCCTCGCAGCGGATATTTCGCCGATTTCTCTGAGGAGGTTCAAGAGTCCTTGGGGTAGCTGTGCTGCAAGTTTTTCAGAGATATTTGCCAAACCATTACTCCCTAACCCGGCGGAAGGATGCCACAGAGACACCGAGGACACAGAGTTTTTATTTATGTTTCACCCATCCCCATCCCCTATAATTTGAATCTCTGTGACTCCGTGGCTTCTTTTGTCCATTGTGTGCAAGACTTGAGATTTTAGGCCCTAGACTATGGCATGTCAAGACCGTTATGTTGCTGGTGGCTGGGTCATCGTTGCCATCATTCTATCAAGTTCCCAGAAAGCTCTGAGTGAGATAATCTTCCCTTCATCATTTACCCGATACTTGAATACTCCTTCGCACAGGGCTGTAGCTCCATTAGGGAAAGACAACTTGATGGCACCAACATTAGCCGCTTCCTGTCCACAGGCAAACGAATCTTTAATCTCGAACTTGAGTCCCGTGTTTGCTATGTTGTTATCCCAGAATGCGGCAATAGCTGCTTTTCCGGCATGTCCCTTGCCTTCAGGATCCATGGGGGATGGACCGACCGGGTCCTCGATCTTTGCATCATCTGCGTACAAATCAAGCCATTCGTCTTTAGCTTTTCGCTCTGCTGCGCTCATGGATTGTTTTCCTGCCAATCGAGCCGGGTGTTCGGTTGCCATATGAGATGGTCCTCCCTTCCAAGTACTGATATTACCTTAAAGGTTCACTATAGCACACATGGCTGAAACAAAAAATCGGTAAGAAAAAACCACCATCATCCGATGGTGGTTTTTCAATTGGTTTATTCTAAAGAAACGAGCTAGAGTCCCATTTCCTGAGCGACTTTCTCCCGATGGAAATCGGGGTCGCCAAAGAGGGGCCATGCTTGCCTGGCCCGTTGGTAATAAAGACCCATATCATGATCTCGGGTGGTTCCCAAAGCGCCATGAATCTGAACACCCATTCGAGATGTATGATTGTAGGTATCGCTTATCCATGTTTTGATGATGGATGCTTCCATGGTGCAGGGCATTCCCTGGTCAATCTTCCATGCGGCGTAGTAGGTAATTCGCTTTGACAGTTCTGCATTGGTCCACATGTCTGCGAGATAATGTTGAATAGCCTGGTAGCTGCCGATTGGTTTTCCGTATTGTATCCGTTCCTTGGCATAATCGACACTGGTGGCCACTACCCAGTCGGCACCCCCATTCATTTCAGCGCATTTGGCTACTGCTGCCTTTTCGAGCAGTTTTTCAACTACAGGCCAGCCCTGATTCAATTCGCCCAATAGATTGGCTTTTGGTACTCTAACGTTTTCGAAAACGATTTCGTTCTGATGATCGTATGACATGGTTGTGAGCGGAGTAATGCTGATCCCGGCACTCTTGGCGTCCACCATGAAGAAACTTATCCCATTTTCAGGTTCTGCGGATGAATCTGTTCTTATCGTGCACAGGAGGTAATCGGCTGCCTGGGCATCATGAACGAAAAGCTTCGTACCGTTGATGATGTAATCGTCTCCTTCAGATTTGGCTTCTATGGTGACTCTTGCAGCATCATATCTGGCAATGGGCTCGGTTAACGCCAGCGCCAGCTTAAGTTCGCCCTGAGCTATCTTGGGAAGAAGTTCTGCTTTTTGCTCTTGGCTACCGGCATCCAGAATAGCCAGTGTCCCGAGTGTTGTAGAGAAGAACGGCCCAGTCGTGCAAGCTCGTCCCATTTCTTCCAGAAGAATGACAAGCTGCATGAAGCTGCCATCAAATCCGTTATATTCCTCCGGAATCATCATGCCCATCCAGCCTAGTTCTGCCATCTTGTTCCAGACTTCCGGGCTATAACCTTGCGGATCATCTTCAAGTTGCTTTACCAGATCTTTGGGGAATTCCTTCTCCAGAAAATCTCTGCTTATGCTCCGTATAAGTTCTTCATCTTCTGTAAAATCTAGATTCATTGCTTTTCCTCACTGCTTGAGTCTTAATATTTTGTTCCCTTTTTGAGAGGGGTGATTGGTGCGTCTATCAATCCCTTGGTGGTCGGGGCAGTTCATGAACTGCCCTTACAGGGGACATCCCCTATTTCCTCGGGAGTTCCAGTCCCATCCATGCAATGATGTTCTTTTGTACTTCCGTGGTTCCGCCAGCGATTGTCATACCGAGGTCATGCTGGCAGGCATATTCAAATGCTCCGCGCAATCTTGCCCACTTGGAACTGTTTTGAAGCGGACCATACATGCCGAGAATCTCAAGTCCCACTTGAGAAACTCCAACCATGAGTTCTGATCCAACGCGCTTGACGGATGAAGCTTCTCCGGGGACGTGAGCTCCTTTGCTTTGCAGCCAGGCCACGTAATATGCCCACTGCCGCCATATATCGAGCTCAATTTGGCATTGGGCTAGCTTGTGTCTGACAATGGCGATTTCCGCAGGACTCCTGCCATCGTAGCCATGCTCTTTGATAAACTCTATCAATTCATCGAAATCGCGACGAGTCTCTGCGACGAAGGAAACTCCGGTTCGCTCAAAGTCCATACCTGCCATGAGGACATACCAGCCCTGGTTGGCTTCACCAATAATGTTCTCCTTGGGGATGCGGAAACCATCAAAGAAGACTTCATTGAAGGAATGTCCGCGATACATGCGAAGTATCGGCCGAACTTCAATGCCTGGCACATCCATCGGCGTGAGAAAGTAAGTAATGCCTTTGTGCTTGGGAGCAGTGGGGTCAGTTCGCGCCAGAAGGATCATATGGCTGCAACGATGAGCTCCCGTGGTCCAAACCTTTTGTCCGCTGATAACCCAGTCATCTCCATCAAGCACACCGGTTGTAGCGGTAATTGAAGCTAAGTCAGAACCGGAATCCGGCTCGCTCCAACCTTCGCACCAGGTCGACTCGCCACTGGCAATGAGTGGGAGCCATTTCTTTTTCTGTTCATCGGTTCCCCGTTCTAAAACACCAGCAGCAACCACAACCGGGCCTGGGTCAAAACCAGGAATACGGTGGTATGCTCGTACTTCCTGGAATAGCATTTGCTCTATTTGTCCGAAGCCCTGTCCGCCAAGTTCTTTGGGCCAGGGAAGAGAAAGCCACCCTTTTTTACCCAGTTCATTTCCGATGGTGCGATGAAATTCCCAGGCCTCGTCGTGTTCGTAACAATAGTCAATTTTTGCTGTGAACCATCCTTCAGGCGCCTGTTTTTCTTTTTCGGTGAAATACTCTTCGAATTCCTGCCTGAGGGCTTCCTGTTCTGGTGTTAAACTAAAATCCATGCCTCATCCTCTCCCAAAGGTTTTTAGGTATCTCTCTACATTAAACAGGGATATTCAGTGCGCATCCATACCGGAGCTATCTGAATATCCCTATCTATTGTTACTTTTCTATTCTTAAAAAAAATCTTAATGCTATTTTTGCCTGAATTTGGAGAAGTCCGGCTTCCTCTTTTCGACGAAAGACATTTGACCCTCTCTTGCCTCATCACTCGACTGAATGTATCCCGTCAACTGAGCACCAAAGAGAGCACGGCCGATGAAAGGAGCGGTTTCCTCAAGGAAACTGTTCTTACAGGCTGTTAATGCCGATGGCGAAAGTGCCAGGATTTCACCACACCATTTGTCAACTTCTGCATCGAGCTGGTCGGCTGGTACAACCGTGTTGACAAGTCCCATCTCCAGGGCCTCTGGAGCCTTATACTGCCTGCAAAGGAACCACATCTCTCTGGCCTTGCGTTCGCCAACCAGTCGAGCCAGATAGCTGGTGCCGAAAGCAGCGTTGAAGCTGCCAACCCTAGGACCAGCCTGCCCGAACCGAGCATTTTCTGCAGCAATGGACAGATCGCAGCAAACTTGCATTACGTTTCCGCCTGCTATAGCAACCCCGTTAACCCGGGCAATTGTTGGTTTTGGACATGTGGCAATAGCGGTAAAAATATCAACTTTTGGCCCCCATCCGCCACCGAATCCCCTGGCTTCCCATTCAACATCGCCGCCACTGCAGAATGCCTTCTCTCCTGCTCCGGTGAGAACTACCACTCCTACCGTGGGATCATCGCCGGCTTCAACAAATGCCTGTACTAGCTCATGAAGAGTCCAGCGAGTGAAGGCGTTATACTTTTCTGGTCTGCTTATCGTGATTCTGGCTACGTGATCCTTGACCTCGTAGAGAATATCTTCGTATGCCATTATTATTATTCCTTTCCGGTACTTTGCTTATCCTAGTCTCTTGCACCAAAGAGCTGTACGTTAGCCTGGAATGTTCCAGGAACGCCACCCTGACACTGTGCCAGAGCTAGCTTGACATCCTTCAACTGGCGTTTGGGTGACTCTGCTCTGCCCTGAATCTGTCTGTAGCACTCATAGACCATGCGGATTCCGCTGGCACCGATGGGGTGACCAAAGGATTTCAAACCGCCATCAGGGTTAACCGGCAGTTTGCCATCAAGCAGGAATCGTCCATCGTTGACCGCCTCCGTGCCTTCACCCTTCTTGCAAATTCCCAGGGATTCATAAGCAATCTGTTCAGTAATGGTGAAGCAGTCGTGCAACTCAACAAGTTGAACTTCTTTATTGAAATCCTTGACGCCGGTCTGAGCCTTTACTTGATCGCAAGCAACAGCCGTTTCTGTCCAGAAGGTCGCGTCTACATCAGATTTGCACTTGCCGTTCCACGGATTTATACGGGTAACGGATACACCCAGACCTTTAATCAGAACATAATCATCGCGGAAATTCTTGGCTAAACTGGCTTTCGTCAGTATTGCAGCAGCTGCACCATCAGTGGTGGGACAGCAATCAAAAAGACCCAGCGGATAAACGATCGGGGGCGACATCATCACTGCTTCCATGCTCAGCTCTCGTTGAAGATGAGCCTTGGGATGCATAGAACCGTTGTGATGGTTTTTCACCGCGATCTTGGCCAGGGTGCGTTTGCCTTCGATCGGGTCAATACCGTATTTATGCCAGTAATTAATGGTGGCCATTGCATAGGCGCCGGGACCTGTCAGCCTGGTATTGTAGACCGGGTGCAAGCTATCGGGCTGTGGAGTAGGGAGGACATTGAAACCGCAGTCCTTACATTTCTCAAACCCTAAGACCAATACAGTATCGTACATGCCGGCGGCGATTGAAAGCGCGCCGAGCCTGAGTGCCTCTGAACCCGACCCGCAATTGTTTTCTACCCTGGTGACCGGCTTCAAATCCATTTTAAGCGGCTCACTCAAACAACCTGCTGTGACACCACTGAAAATAGTGCCCACAAAGGCCGCATCCACTGCATTGGGCTCGATGCCCGCATCTTCATAAGCTTCCCAGGCAGCTTCAATGATTACATCGGCATCGCTCTTGGTCCACAGTTCACCGAATCGGGTCAAACCCATGCCGACTATGGCTACTTTATCTTTAATAGTTCCTTCTGCCATGTGTTCTATAACCTCCTCTTTAAGTGCCTCTTGGGCCTTACTTTTTGGGCTCCCTTGGGGGTCGAGCTTTCCAATAATAGTGAACGATATCCTTCTCTTCGTGGAACCGTCTGAAAGTCATCTCAACCGGCATGCCTATTTCCACCTCGTTGGGGTCCCTGTCTGCCATGATGCACTGGATTCGTCCCCCACCTTTGAAGTCCACCTGGCACATGCTGTTTGGCGGATCCGATGTAGGCGTAGCGTAGTCCAGATTATAGGTATAGATCTCAGCTGGTGTCTGGGCTAAGCTGACCTCGGTGAATTCATCTTTGGAAAGACACTTGGGACAAACTCGCTCGACCGGGAATTGTACTTCACCACACTTTTTACATTTACTGCCATGAAGCGACATGATACTACTGCGCTCACGCCATTCACGTGGTAGCGATGCGTACGGTGTCGGAGCCGCTGATTCATATTCTTTTGATACCAAACCCCGGAAGAGTAGATATCGGCCGTAGTTTGTCAGTTCTTTTTGGGAAGCCAAGTGATCCTTCATGCCTCGGCGACCCTTCTTGATCTTCTCAATTTCTGCAGTCACGCGGAGGCTGAAAACGTCACCGCCATCGGCGTAACTGACCAGAAGAATTCTGTCTCCAGCCTTTGCATCTTCAAGTGCAGAAACAAGCAACTGTAGCGGGAAAGCACAGCCAGTGTTGCCCATTTCGTCGAATAACGGATCCTGAACTTGGGCTGTCTTGAAACCGCAAGCCTTGACCCAGGTTGCACGCGTATGCGGAGTCTTGGCGTGAGCAGGGAAAATAAGCTTGCTGACGCTTTCGGGTTTTAGCTTGAATGCTTTCAGTGCGTTGCCAACGGTGTCAGTGAGAAGCCTGTTATAACCCTGAGTGTTAACGAAGCGCTCTTCCCAGGATTTAACGAACTGGTCATCAGTCCTTCTCCAGCGATCGGTGAATTCATCGGTAAAGGAATAGATGCCATCTACTTCAACAGCGACATTTTTATCACCAATCATCAGAGCAGCAGCGCCATCTCCGAAATCACTCTCCGCCCCGGAATTCGGGGGAGCGAGGCGACAATCAGCAGCAGCAACAACTACATTTTTCTGTGATCCTGCTTTAACCATATCAAGCGCAAGTTTAAGTGCTGAAGTTCCAGCTCTTAAGCTACCGCCGCAGTCGATAGAAAACAGATCGTTATTCAGATCGGTTGCTTTAGCAATTACGGCAGCACTGGATTTCTCCATAAATGCTGGGGTGGTGGTGACGAACAGAAGTCCGTCCACTGTATTTCGCTTGAAGCCTCTCAAACAGTCGATAACAGCCTCAACGGCCATGGTGATGGTGTCTTCATCCCAATTGGCTACTGCCCGTCCGCCATCTCCGGGATATCCATCCCATGCCCGGGCGATCTCAGCGCGGCTCAGCCGATAGTACGGAACATAAGCACCATACGAGGTTATACCTGCCACTTTTCTTCCTCCTTAAACCTTAATAAATTACGTGTGTAGAATAATTAACCCGATTCCGGGCAAAAAATTTTTGCCCAACCGGTGTAAATATAACAAATCCGTTCCCTTACTGTCAATTTATAAGCAGCTTTGAAATGCCCACAAAAAAAGTTGTATCCGTCAGGTTACAGTCCCGAACGGAGGCAGCGCGCACCGTATTTTGGTAAGCGATCGTCTGTTCGTTGTTGTCCGGACGATTTTTAGGTATCTGTCTTATTTGGGGTGAAAGCCTTAATAAGGTCCATTGGTAAAGGGAAAACCAGAGTATTAGTCTTTTCGGTTGCAATTTCTGTTAATGTCTGGAGATAGCGTAACTGCAAAGCTGCCGGATCCTGACTGATTAATCTGCTTGCATCGAGAAGTTTTTGAGCAGCCTGAAATTCACCTTCGGCATGAATGACCTTTGCCCTTCTTTCTCGTTCGGCTTCAGCCTGAGCTGCCATTGAACGCTTCATGGTATCTGGAAGTTCGACGTCCTTTACTTCCACTGAACTTACTTTGACACCCCATGGATCGGTGGCTTCATCGATAAGCTCTCTTAACACCTGGTTTATCCGATCACGTTCAGAAAGCAATTCATCGAGTTGATGCTGGCCTAGCACGCTGCGCAGAGTAGTCTGGGCCATCTGGTAGGTCGCAAGTTTGAAATCGAATACTTCAATAACTGCACGTTCGGCATCAAGTACCCGAAGGAATACAACGGCATTAACCCGTGCGGTTACATTATCTTTAGTGAGGACTTCCTGAGAGGGAACGTCTATTGTCATGACACGAGTATCCATCTTTTTAATCCTATCGATGAAAGGGATGATTAACGTGATTCCGGGCTTTCTTGTACCCACCAGTCTCCCCAGACGAAAAACCACGCCCAATTCGTACTGCTGCACGATCTTGATTGCGGATGAGAGTATAAAAACTATCAATAATACTGCTATGCCAATTCCTATTGCCATTCAGTCACCTCCATTATGTTTCTTGGTTACCCGGAGTTTCAAACCGTTAACTTTCGTTACTCTCACCTCCTCTTGAGGATTGGCTTGTCCTTCATCAATAGTGGCATCCCACAGTTCACCATGAACGAAAACAGTTCCCCTGGGATTGAGTGGCGTTTTCACCTGCGCCACCATGCCGATGAGTCCATCAGCGCCGGTTGGCTGCTTTCGCCTTTGTACACGCACGATTGCCTGGATTACAAAAACAAAGAACACCACAACACAAGTTACAACAATGGCGATTACCCACCAATCGATACCCATGTTCTCCATCGAAGACCCTCCGGAAAATAGAATCAAGGAACCGGCTACGAGGGATGCTATTCCTCCTGCTGTCAGTACTCCAAAGCTGATTGTGAACAACTCAGCCACAAATAAAGCAAATCCCAGCAGAATGAGTATAACTCCAGCCCAGTGGGCATTCAGTACTGAAAGTGAGTAAAAGGCCATTAGAAGGCAAATAGCACCGGTTACACCCGGAATGATTGTGCCGGGACTGTATAGTTCTATAAGGATTCCTAACGAACCGATACTAAGGAGAATGTAAGCAATATTGGGATCACTGATGGCGTGAATAAAACGCTCGATCCAGTTCATTTTGGTTTCGTGAATAGTGTAGCCTTTAGTGTGGATAGTGACTATTTCGCCATCGATTTCCACTTGTATACCATCGATTTTTTCGAGCAGATCTTCGAGGTCTTCAGCTCCCAGATCAACTAGAGGAGGATCAAGGATAGGGTCTTCGATACCTAGAACCTCCTGATGAGACTCTGGAATTGGTGCCAGTCCCAGGGCTTCTTGGTCGGTAAATGAGAGCGCATTCACCACGGTTGCCTCTGCGGCTTTCTGGTTACGGCCTCTGAGATCGGCAAGACTTCGTATGTTAGCAGCAGTGTCTTCTTTGAGTTTATCTTGAAGGGTCTCTGAAAGTTCCTCACCGCTACCGGATATTGGGCTGGCGGCTCCGATGCGGCTGGCCGGGGCCATAGCTGCTACGTGCCCTGCCATGGTAATAAAGGTGCCCGCCGATCCTGCCCAACGATCGACATAGACAACCACTGGAACTTCCGATTCGAGGATTCTATCCACGATATCTTCGGTCGTGGTGAGCATTCCGCCGGGGGTCTTTAACTTTATCACGACAACAGCAGCACCTTCTTTTTCAGCCTTGGTGATGCCACGATCGATATAATCTGCAATTACTGGAACGATAGTCCCATCGACGTCAAGCACATGAACTTCCGGGGAATCGGCATCGACAATTCCGATAGCAAAAGCATATAGAAATATGGGGAGTAGAAAGATAATTCTTAGATATTTTTTCATGTGTGAATTAACTTCCCGTGAACGGGCGGATTTAATTATAGCGGATTCCAATCCTTTTGCAAATTTATGATATAATAAAATCCACTTGGCTCATGTACAAAGCAGTCTTCTTTGATTTGGTGAATACCCTCGTTCGTCATGATCCGTGGCCCGAAGAGCGGCAGCAACGGGCACTGAAGCAGTATGATATAGAAGTTCCGAAGCAGGATCTGCGCCGAGGATTCTGGGCCGCGAATGATTACTTCAGTCGGGAGGCTGCCCGATCGCCAATCGAGCAACGATCACCGGAAGATAAGATCGAAGTATTCATTGAATTTGAACGAACATGGCTTCGCGAAGCCGGAGTTGAAGTTTCCCGCGAGCAAGCCGCTAAGTTACTGGAGCTGTTGAGGTTAAATACGGAGGGAGTTGTACCGTTCGATGATACGGTCCCAGCACTTGCTGAACTGCGCAATCGAGGAATCGTCGTAGGGCTGGTATCCAATTTGGATATGACCCTGGAAAAATTCTGTCCTGATTTTGATTTGGCTTCTCATTTGGATTTTGTTTGTGTATCTCATGAAGTAGGATTCGAAAAGCCTCATCCAGAGATATTCGGAGTTGCTCTGAAACACGCGAATGCTGAAGCTTCTGAAGTAATTATGGTGGGGGACCAGTTTCATTCAGATATTGCAGGAGCACTGGGAGCAGGAATTAAGCCTTTGTGGTTAGACCGGGATGGGGTATTTGATGATCATGTAGATTGTCAGCGTATTGGAAACCTGATGGAAATCCTGGAACATGTTTAAGGTTTTTAACGTTTTACATATTAGTAACTCTTGAGGAAAGAATCATGGAAAAATCAGAAAAAATCTGGCTCAATGGAGAATTCGTCCCGTGGGATGAGGCAAAAGTACATGTTCTAACACATGGGCTTCATTACGGCACAGGAGTTTTTGAGGGTATTAAATGCTACGATACCGTGAAAGGGCCAGCGATCTTCCGATTGAGAGAGCACATGCAAAGGCTGCTCAATAGCGCCAAGATTTATCAGATGCCCATGCCGTATTCTGTTGACGATTTGTGCGCTGCTGCGAAAGAAACCGTGAAGGTAAATGAGCTTAAAGCATGCTATATCCGGCCTATTGCTTTTTATGGCTACGGTGAGATGGGCGTTAATCCTCGTAAAAACAAGGTTGATGTTTCTATCGTTGTATGGAAGTGGGGAGCGTATCTCGGAGAAGATGGGATCGAGAATGGTATTCGTGTGATGATGTCCTCTTGGCAGCGCATTGATTCGCGATCATTGCCTACTCATGCTAAAGCTACTGCAAATTATGCTAATTCAGTATTGGCCAAACTTGAGGCGCTCGATAGTGGTTTCGATGAAGCCATCATGCTTAATTCTCATGGCATGCTTTGCGAAGGTAGTGGTGAGAATCTATTTCTTATAAAGGATGGAACCGTGATCACTCCCCCACCCAGTGCCGGGGCCCTTCCGGGAATTACCAGAGATTCGGCGATGACCATTGCTCGAGACCTGGGTATCCCGGTTGAAACCAGAGATATACTCCGCGAGGAACTTTTCCTGGCTGATGAAGCATTCTTTACCGGTACAGCAGCCGAAGTGACACCGATCCGGGAAGTGGACGGAAGACCCATTGGAAACAATGGTCGGGGTGAGTTAACGGCCAAGATTCAAGCCAAGTTCTTCGATGTTGTCAATGGTAGAGATGAAAAATATCACCACTGGTTAGACTTCATTTAGAATGAATGTAGGGGACGACCGGTGTGTCGTTCCGAAATTGGGTCGACGCATTGGTCGACCCCTACTCTATCCGGCTATCTTCCTCAATACATCTCCGAGTACTCGGGGCCATTGTTTCCCCAGCTTTCTAGTATCTATCCTTATACGTGTTGTACCCACTTTAATCTTGCTTCCAAAACTGTTTTGCAGAGCTGTTCTATCTAGTATGTCTGAATTTCCTATAACTATGGAAATTCGTTTATCTTCGGTGAGAATTCTTTGTATATTTGCCTGAGCGGCGATGAGTTTGATCCTGATAACATACAAAAGGTTTTTGATAACCGAAGGAACTTCACCGAAACGATCTTCGAGCTCTAAAAGTATTTCCTTGGTTTGATCGGGTGAATCGAGCTTAGCTAGACGTTGGTAAAGAGCGAGTCGGACATTCAGATCGGTCACATAGTCTTCCGGAATGTAAGCGGTGATAGGTAAATCGACAGCTGGCAGATCATGATCAGGTACCTTTCTGCCGTCACCGGATTTCAATTCCTCGACGGCCCCGGCCAGCAATCGACAGTATAGATCAAATCCTACCGCTCCAACATGTCCACTCTGCTCCGGTCCAAGAATATTGCCAGCCCCGCGAATTTCAAGGTCTTTCATAGCAATACGGAATCCAGCTCCGAGTTCGGTCGCCTCAAAGATTGTTCGAAGGCGTTTTTGTGCTGGCTCAGTTAGTCGTTTGCCTTTATCGTACAGAAGATAAGCGTAGGCCCTCACATCACCTCGACCGACTCTGCCGCGTAAGTGGTAAAGCTGGGTCAGTCCGAGTTTATCGGATTGATTGATTATCAGTGTATTGGCGCTGGGCATATCCAGCCCAGATTCGATAATGGTAGTGCAAACAAGTACATTGGTTTTTCCTGAAGTGAAATCGAGCATCACCGATTCCAACTTTTCCTCTGGCATTTGTCCGTGACCCACGGAAAACGTGGCTTCTGGCACCAGATCACGTAATTGGTTGGCAACATAGTTGATGCTCTGAACGCGATTGTGTACGAAGAAAATCTGTCCGTTGCGATCGAGCTCTCTAAGAATCGCTTCTCGAATTAACTCGCTATTGTATTCAGAAACGTATGTTTTTATGGGTATGCGTTCCTCAGGGGCAGTCTCGATAGTACTCATGTCACGGACTCCGACAAGTGACATGTGAAGACTACGCGGAATGGGTGTGGCGCTGAGTGTGAGAACATCGACTTCACTTCGCAATTTCTTAAGTCGTTCTTTATGGCCTACACCAAACTTCTGTTCCTCATCGATAATCACCAATCCCAAGTTTTTAAACACGACATCTTTTTGAATTAAACGATGTGTCCCGATACAGACATCAACTGATCCCTTTGCCAACCTTTCAATTATATCTTGTTGTTCTTTGGGGGAACGGAAGCGGCTCAGCACTTCGATAGTTGCAGGAAAAGCTCCCAGTCTTTCAGTAAAAGTCGAAAAGTGTTGTTGAGCGAGTACAGTTGTGGGAACTAAAACTGCGACCTGCATACCGCTGTTCACGGCTTTGAAGGCTGCACGTATTGCAACTTCCGTTTTGCCATATCCAACGTCACCGCATACCAGACGATCCATTGGCCTGGCACTTTCCATATCTTGTTTGACATCCCATATGGTTTGGATTTGATCGTCTGTTTCTTCATAGGGGAATGATGCTGCAAGTTCATGTTCCCAAATACTATCGGGTGAAAAAGAAATTCCTGTGGAGACCTCACGAGATGCATAAATAATAAGAAGTTCCTGCGCCATCTCAACTGCTGCTTGCTTGACTTTCTGTTTCGTTCGTGCCCATTCCTGTGTGTTCAATTTACTTAATGAGGGGGCGTAACCACCGGAGCCCACATAGCGGGAGACTCTATCGGCTTGATCAGTTGGAACGTATAGTTTACCGTCATCGGCATATTCGAGAATCATGTATTCACGTTTTATACCGTCAGTAACCATATTGGTCAGCCCGATGAAACGGCCAATTCCGTGATCAACATGCACTACATAATCGTTGATATTAAGGTCAGCGAGGAACACTTCGTGCTGGGCGCGATGCTTTGGTGCTACACGACGTTTCTTTGCAAATCCAAACAGCTCGGAATCGGTGAGGAGGATCGTCTCGTTCAAGTTCCAGCCACCGGAAAGGGAACCATGAACCAGGGTCAATGAAGCTGTCGGGGGTAATTGATTGATTTTGAATACAGGGGAAGCCAGAATATCCTGTTCTTCAAGAAGCTCAGATAGTCTTTCGGCTTGTAGGGAGACGATGATGATGCGCTTACTATTTTTAAGGTGTGCTTTTGTATCTTCGAAGAACCGGGGGAATTGCCCGGAATAGCTGGTAGGAATGCCAAAGTCGAAAAGCGAACTGGTGCTGGCATCTCCCCATTTTTCAAGCAGGATTTGTTGCTTGCACTGGAGTAATTTCTCTTCTATCTCAGGCCATCCGAAATATGGTATGGGGAAATTCCCTGGTAGTTCACCTCGTTCGATCTGGCCCTGCCGCAGGCCATTTGCCTGGGAATCAAGATCTTCAAGCTCATTTACAATGCTCTCAGGGTCATCCAGAATGATGAGAGCCTGTTGTGGTAAATAGTCTAGCAGGGTGAAGTTGTTCAGTGTGGGTGCATAGAACCCAAGACCATCGCGCCATTGGCCGTTCAATAGAAGATCGATGTCTTCATACATCAGGTCTCTGGCCTGGTTACTGCAATGCGAAAGATCAAGATCGGTCAGGATGCGTTCAAGTTGATCCTTCGGGGGTAAGAGCATTTCTCGGGCAGTAACAATGGTCAGTGATTCGGATAGTTCGGTGGATCGTTGTGTTATTGGATCGAACCATCGGATGCTTTCGATTTCATCTCCGAAGAATTCAATTCGAGCGGGGTTATCGTTGTTTGGAGAAAAAATATCAACGATACCGCCGCGCTTGCTTATCGTTCCGGGTGTCTCCACTACCTCGCTGGTCTCATAGCCAATATCCATGCAATGAGCTACGAGTTTACTCATATCGACACGCATCCCGATTTTAACTACCAGACACACAGCAGTGAAGTCAGTGGCTGATATGGTTTTATGCGAAAGGGCATGAGCTGAGGCTACAATCAATGGAGGTACTTGTTTTGGTTGGCATAGTGTGGCCATTACGCGTAATCTCTGCTGCACTGTCAAAGAATCGGGAGTGAGGCGTTCATACGGAAGAACATTGAATTCGGGGAAGAGGAGAACCGGGTGCTTGGGATTGCACCATGTAACGAGCTCATCGCATAATACCTTTGCCCGTTGGATATTTGGCGTGATAACAAGCATCGATAAATTGAGGTTATGGGAAAGGCCCGCAAGAAAAAGGGGCTTGGCTGTATCAATTATTGATACTTTCCCTCTATTTTCCAACAGGTTCTGGATAATATCCTGGTAGTTTGGCCTGTCGTTGATCAGAGGGAGTAATCCTGAAAGATTCATCTTTATACTCACACCATTAGGGCTAGCCGCGTTCGACTAGCCCTCTTAAACACCATGATTGTATCACTCTGTTTTTAGGGGAGCAAGTTATATATGTACTTGTTCTGATACTTTAACCGCTTTGGCTTGCTGCTTTTGTGGTCAACATGTCGGCAAACGTCTCCACACGCGTTTTTAATGACTCAGCGCTGTACTGCCTTGTATCGTAGAAATCTCCCTCCAGCGATAGAACCGGGATGCCCACATCTTCCTCTATGGCACTCTTGATCATCAAGGGAGCAATACAAATTGCACGACAGGAGAAATGGTAGAAATTCAACACCCCGTCCACATTCCAGGTTTGGCAAAGCTCCCGGTATCGGTGGATACTGCCTGGAGTGCTGTGGTACAAACCGTGACTGAGCATGTTGTTGGCTACCTTTTCCTCCCAGATAGTATATTTTGTATCTGCGAATGCTGCAGCCTGGGACGCAGTGACGCCTATTAGGGTAGTAGTAGGCACAGCAATGCCAGCATCCTCAATCATACGCATCACACACGGATCCGTGGCCTGATGGCAAAATATGAGCACCTTGGGGGCACCTTTGGCCACCACTCCCTTCCCTTCTTTGACCTTCTGATGCACCTCCCTGATTAACTGGGCAATCACCTGAATTCCCTCCGTCAGAGCCCGGCGGTCCGGTGAAGTTGCCATCCACCATAAGGGGCCCAAATCCACCAGGCTCATCGGTTGCGGATCGTTCTTCATATAATCCCAGAGCATGAACAGAGAGGTCCAAAGCTTGGTGAAATCTGAAAAAGATTCTTCAAGTAACTCATCGGTTATCTTGATGTCCAGCGCATCCTGGCATTCCTCCATCGCTCGTCGTATTTCAATGCCAAGGGCCTTTATCCGTCGTGAACTGATCTCCGGGAACTCGTCCCAGCTAGAGTCCATGCAGCCATCCATGATTACCATAGGTATCCCATAAACCTCATGGAGGTAATCGTCTGTTTTTGGGGTCTGGTCGCAGAAAAAACCGGTACCCAGCAGGAGGTCAGGCATGGGCGCTATTTCTTGTATTATCCCCCCAACTCGTGCCTGATTCAGGGAACACATGGCCAGCCCCTGGGACAGTCCATGCGCCTCGGCTGCTTCCAGGATGGGATCTAGTTTGCCAAATATCTGGCCCATGACCATATCGAGAATTATCTCCGGGGTCTGGCAAAAAACGTTTTCAGAGGCCATGTTTATTGCCAGGGTGATATCTGGAACAGTAGGGTAGGAGGGATATATTATTTTCTTTCCCTCTTCCCTGGCGAGGACCATATCAATGAACTGCTCCATCCATATCTTCAGGCTTTTCTTCACACCAAGTGATGTGGTATCAAAATATTCTCCTACCCGGCTCTCGGCCCGTTCGATATCCTCGCGCCCCAACTTCGCCTTCTCGAAGGCTCTTTCGATTCTGGGAGTTTCCTTTTCTATTTCCTCCGGTTCATAGCCGCAAAGTGTAAAAAGCTCAGTGTACATGGTTACCTCCTGATAGTTTCGATATAGGTTTCGACCCTGGTCCGGAAAGGCCCGATCTCGGAATCATCGTAGTCCGATTCGATCTTGAGCATGTGCAAACCTGTTTCCTTTTCCAGCATGGGAGGGAAATAATAAGACTCGAAATCATATGAATCACGATACATAAGCTGATACCAGATAACCCCGTCAACCTTAAAGTCTTTAGCCAGTTTTATGAGGAAATCGAGCCGTTCCCTGCCCGGTCTGAACCAGGCAGGAGGCACCCGCCTTCTGAAATATCTATCAGCCAGCGCCTCCATAAGGTCGCCATCAGGATTCACTGTTTCCCAGTAATGCCTCATTCCCTCGGCGAACTCCTCGATCACCACTTCCGCTCCGGTTTCCTCGATCAGGCTCAGGATTTTGTAGTCCCCGCGGGCCAATGTGGAGCCTGTGAGCAGAATTCTGGGGCCCTTCACTGAACGGGCAGGCCCTTGTTTTTTCAGTTCAGTACACACGGATTCCAATGCCTCTACCATGACTCTTGTATTGGCTAGGAAGGAATTATGGTTCAGCTCTATGAAATCCCTTGCACTTATCGGTGGTTGATCGGACATGCGCATCAGGCTAATCTGATTGAGAAGCTCACGCTCTCTGTTGCGCAAATCGATAGCTTCCTTAAGCTTCGCCGCATCCATTTTGTTCCCGGTCAGGCTCTCAAGTTTTTCTTTGAGCAGGTTGATTCCATCCAAGTAGTAGTTGAACGCAAAATCGCTTTTATGATGGGGGACACCAAACCGGAACACCTCAGTATCAGTATAGAAATCCCAGCAGTCCGCCACTGCCCTGATATTATTATCAGTGAGTGGCACCGCCAGCAAATCCACCATTTGATAAATGGGGTCCTCTCCCAGCATCTTATATCCAATCTGGGCACGGCAAAAAGTATCCATCCAGCGTGGAAGATAGGTTCCGGAATACAGTACCGGTTCTTGCTCGCCACCACGAATAAGCCCCACTGGCACTGCCCCACAGGCATATACCAGTTCCTCGGGCATGTAGCCACCAGGAGTGTAGCCAATGATTTTTCGCCCTTCATCCTTCAGCTTTTTCAGTTCTATTACCCTGGTTTTCATGTGTGCTGATAAACTATCCGTTGCTTCCATACCTAACTCCTTTAGCTTTTACGTTTCCAAAGGCTATATGGTTATTTGAGTTAACATCACTGCCAGTTGTGTTAATTTATATCACAAATATGTAGTAATGCAATACCTAATAATATATCAATTTCAGAAAGAGTCTCATTAGTATCTGGATTAAATGGAGTAAGGACGATAGGATATTACTCATGTTTCCATATAGCATAATGGCTAAAACGGTTCCACTGTAACAAAAGAGAGTATCTCCTTAAAATCACGAAATTTGCCGCCGTGAAGATTGAGAGTGACCAGTCATTCATTCGGGTGGACATCGGTTTGGTTTTTCTCTATAATTATTCTTTGGGTCAATTACCTGTGAGGCAAGTTTTTATGCTTGTCCCAGTGTGTTTAAGGAGGACTTGTAAATTGATTGGAATTACCTCTTATGGTGCCTATATTCCCATTTACAGACTTAGTCGAAAAGATATTGGTGCGATGTGGGGTGGGGGCGGCGGTTCCGGTGAGCGGTCGGTAGCCAATGCAGATGAAGACAGCCTGACGATGGGAGTGGAGGCTACGATAGATTGTCTAAGGGGCATGGATCGGAGTTCGGTCGATGCCCTGTACTTTGCAACTGTTTCTCCCCCATATCTTGAGAAACAGTCGGCCAGCATCATCCGTTCTGCAGCTGACCTGCGAGATGATATCAGTACCATGGATATTGCTCATTCGCTTAGGGGTGCTACCAATGCCCTGAGAGCGGCTGAGGACGCTGTCAAAGCAGGTTCAGCGAAGAACGTGATGGTGGTTGCTTCCGATTCTCGGCTGGCTGCACCTGATTCAGGATTTGAGGGTGTTTTTGGTGATGGCGCTGCAGCGTTACTGATTGGTGACACCGACGTCATCGCTACTATCGATGGAAGCTATCATCTTTCAAGCGAATTCATCGATGTCTGGCGAAAGCCCGGCGATAAATACATGCAGGTCTGGGAGGACCGGTTTATTCGTGAAGAAGGCTACCTCAAGATTCTCCCCCAGGCGGTTAAGGAACTTTATAAGAAGCTCAACATCAAGCCTGAGGATATTACCAAGGCGTGCTTCTACGGACCGGAACCCCGGACTCATTCGGCTATGGCCAGGAAGATGAAGCTCGACCCCAAGACCCAAGTTCAGGACCCGATGGGCGCTTCGGTCGGAAACACCGGCACAGCGCTGGCCCCGATGATCCTGATCTCCGCACTGGAAGAAGCTAAACCGGGAGATAAAATCCTCTTCGCCACCTATGGTGACGGCGCTGATGCCTATCTTCTCAAAGTGACCGACAATATCACTAAAATACAAGGCAACCGCCGTGGGATCAGAAATCATCTGGAATCGAAGATGACGCTCCCCAGTTACGGCAAATACGTTCAGATAAAGCAGATGATGGAATGGGCAAAGGGCACGGTTCCAGCCCGACCGTCATCACTGCCAGTGATCTGGCGCGATAAGGAAATGGTCTGGAAGCTCTACGGGCAAAAGTGCAATAGCTGCGGAAATATCCAGCTTCCCAGGCAGCGGGTGTGCATGTACTGCAGAGCTAAAGACAATTTTGAGTTCGTCCGGCTTTCCGATGTGACCGGCACCCTGTTTACCTACAGCATGGATGATCGGGCTCAGGAGATCGTTTTGCCCAAGGTATTCAGCGTGGTTGATCTCGATGGCGGCGGACGTTTCTACAGTGTCATGACCGACCGCGATACCGAAAAAGTTGAAGTAGGCATGAAGCTGGAGATGACCTTCAGAATCCAGCTTGAAGGTTCCGAACTGATTAACTATTTCTGGAGAGTCCGCCCGATACGGTGCTAACATTGCTGCCAGTCGGGGGTCCGGGGGTGTCCCCCGGTCATTACCTTCTCCCAATTGTAGGGAGTAGGAATCTCGACCAAAACGAATAGATTCCAGGTCAAGCCCGGAATGACAAAGTGTAGAGAGTTGTTGGATACTACACGAGCGGGTTAAAAAGAGAGGGAAAGTAGATGGAAAGCATTAAAGATAAAGTCGCAATAGTTGGTATGGGCTGTACCGCTTTCGGTGAGCTCTGGGATAAAGGTCCCGAGGACCTGATGGTGGAATCCACTTATGAAGCCTGCGAGGACGCGGGTATTGAAACAACGGATATTCAGGCCTGCTGGCTGGGATATGTTAATTCTGATATTGCCATGACCGGTATTATGGCAGCGGGCGCTTTGCAGTTCGACTATATTCCGGTGACCCACGTGGAAAATGCCTGTGGCACCGGTGCCGAAACCTTCAGAGGCGCAGCTATGGCACTCATTGCTGGCGCGTATGATGTCTGTTTGGCTCTTGGAGTTGAAAAGATGAAAGATGCCGGATTCGGCGGAATTCCCCAGGCCTTTCCCGGTAAATGGCACCCGGTTTATGGCGCAGCGCCTGAAGTAGGTGGCGGTGTGGCTCGTTATGCTCTGGCCGCTACCCGATATTTTTCCTATTATGGGTTGACCCCTGAAGAGGGCAAGACCATGCTGGCCAAAGTTTCGGTGAAGAGTCACTATAACGGTTCGAGGAATCCCAAGGCCGCTCTGCGCAAAGCAGTAAGCGTGGAACAGGTTTTGAACGCCCCGATTATCGCCTGGCCGCTGGGACTTTTCGATTGCTGCGGCATCAATGATGGGTCTTCAGCAGCCATTCTGGTTCGAACTGAAGATGCCAAGAAATTCCGGCCTAATGGTGACTACATTACCATTAAAGGATCAGGAATTGCCTGTGGCCCCAGTTGGGGCAAGGAACGGCCTGATTATGATTACCTCCATTGGGAAGAAACGGAACGATGTGCCAAGCAGGTATACGCAATGGCTGGAATCACGGACCCACGTAAAGAGATGCAGGTTTTTGAATTACACGACTGTTTCTCTATTGCCGAAGTCATTGCCGCTGAATCGCTGGGTCTGGTTGAGAAAGGCAAATCACGTGAAGATATCGATGCCGGCAACTGGGAGCAGGAAGGTGAAATGCCCATCAATGTTAGCGGTGGTTTGAAGTCGTTTGGCCATCCTGCGGGAGCCAGCGGAGGCCGCGAGATTTATGAATTCTACAAACAATTCCAGGGTAAGGCGGAAGATCCATCCCGTCAGCTTAAAGGCGATTTAAAAATGGGTATCGCGCACAACCAGGGTGGTCACCCCGGCAACTTCGTTTGCGGCATTACGATTGTTGGCGAACCACCGGCAGCCAAGTAGGGACACATCATGATGTGCCCTTCTTGAGTAAGGGGGAATTCACCCTCACCCAGCCTCTCCCTCCAGGGCGAGGAGAAAATGAGATAGGAGGAAACATGCCAGAAGAAATCCCGTTGACTTTTGAAGAACTACAAGAAAAGGCCGGCAAGTTAGAAGTCGTCGAAACTCTTGATATTGAGAAATCGATGATCCGCAATTTTGCCGCCGCCATCGGAGATACCAATCCGCTCTACAACGATGAGGAATACGCCAAAGGCAAGGGCTACAGTTCCATTATTGCCCCTCCGGGCTTCTTCACTGCGGCTGTCCTGAGCTCTGCCTTTACCCGGTTGCGCCCACAGCTGCCTCTCGGGCGAGGTGTTGATGCTGGCGGAGAGTGGGATATCCTTCTTCCTGTAGCAGCCGGTGATACACTAACAAACACTTTCAAATATGTCGATGTCACTCAGGAACAGGGCTCCAAGGGTATGAAAACATTCGTTAAATTCGAAACTACTCATGTTAATCAACGAGGCGAGCTAGTGGCTAAGAGCCGCTCACAGCTTATGAGGTTCTAGGAGGAAAATAATGCCACATCATCAAGTATTTTTTGAAGACGTCAACGAAGGTGATGAGATCACCCCGCTCAAGCAGAAAATCTCAAAGAAAGACCTTGTTATCTATGCGGTAACCGCTGGTGATCTCTACGAACTTCACTATGATAAAGACACCGCCACAGCTCAGGGATTTAAGGATGTCATCGTCCACGGCAGGCTTAAGAGCGCGCTGCTGGCCCGTGCTGTTACAGATTGGATGGGTAATGATGGCAAGGTCACAAAGCTGACGTGTAACAATCGGGGAGCTGACTTCCCTGGCGATGAGTTCACAGTTAAAGGTACGGTTACAAAAAAGAGCCAGGAGAATGGGGAGAACCTCGTTGAACTGGATGTCTGGGGCGAGAATCCGGAGGGTAAAAAGACCACCTTCGGTACGGCGATGGCCGCTCTTCCCAGCAAGGGATAGAGTTTATTAACTTTAAGGAGTTTGAAATGGGTGACAGATTAGTAGGTAAAAACGCAGTGGTAACCGGCGGTGGACGCGGAATTGGCCGAACGGTGTGTCTGGCACTGGCACAAGAAGGCGCAAATGTGGTTGTTTGCGACCTGGGCGGATCGATGGATGGGAGTGGAAATCAAGAGGCCTCGCCGGCTGATGAAGTAGTCAAGGAATGCGAAGCATTCGGTGTTAAGGCCGTAGCAAATTATGGCAATGTTGCCAGCTTCGCAGATGCCGAAGGAATGATCAAAGCTTGCGTGGATAATTTCGGCAGGATCGATATTCTGGTAAATATTGCAGGAATCGACAGGCCCAAGATGATCTGGAATATGTCCGAAGAGGAGTTCGATCAGGTTGTCGCGGTTCATCTTAAGGGAACTTTCAACACCACTCGGCATGCCGCACCTCTGATGAGAGAGCAGCGCTACGGACGCATCATCAACTGCGTTTCCGAAGCCTATCAGGGTGGAGTTACCCATATCAACTACGGTGCCGCTAAGGGCGGTATCGCCAGTTTCTCGTACGGCACGGCCAGAGAGCTTGGCAAATATGGAGTGACCTGTAACGTTTTTGTCCCTCGTGCCTCAACCCGAATGGTGCAGGGAGAAGATGTCAAAAAGATGATCGCCAAGCGCGTTGAGGCCGGCCTGATGACGCAGGAAAAAGCCGACGAAATGGCTCTGGATACCATGCCTCCGGAATACTTCACTACCTTTATGGCATATCTTGCCAGTGACGAGGCTAAAGACGTCAATGGCCAGGTGTTCCTGACCACTCCGGGTGCGCTGGGACTGTTCAGTCAGCCAGAGATTACGCTGCAAGAGCGGCATAACCCTAACATAGATGGCCCATGGACCTTTGGTCAATGCGCCCAGATCGCCAAAGAAAAACTGCTGGTCAATTACAAGAATCCAGCACCTGAGCAACCACCGAAAGAAAAGAAATAGGGTTTGTCATTCTGAATGGAGCGTAGCGAAATGAAGAATCTTCTAAATGAAAGAGATTCTTCGCCATAGGCTCAGAATGACATTGTTATTGAGGAGAATAATCAGAAGGGGAGAATAATATGGCACAATTACATCCACATTTGGAACTCGCACCGGTTGAGTTCAACAAGATAATATATGAAAAGAAGGGGAATGTAGCTTACATCACCTTCAACGATCCTGAAAACCGAAATGCCACCGATTGGCCCGGGCAGAAAGGACTGACCGACCAGTACTGGTATGCCCTCGATGATGCCGAATTCGATGATGATATTAAAGTTATTGTTATCGGTGGAAAGGGTAAAGACTTCCACTCCGGGCATGATCTTGGTGGCGTGGGATTCATCTATGGTATGGGTACCGGTCAGAAGGACGAACGCAAGGCTAGCCAGAGGATACGATACTCTGTGGATAAAGGTTTCTTCCATGATCTGGCTATGAAACTGTTCCTCATTCCCAAAATCACAATTGTAAGGTGTCACGGTAACTGCCTCGGCGGTGGCGTCTACATTCCGCTGCATGCTGATCTTGCCATAGCTGCTGATAATGCCAAGTTTGGTTGTGTTGAACAGCGCTTGGGTTTTGCCGGAAGTGGAGCTCCTGTGAATTTGCTGATGATGACCATTGGTATAAAGAGAGCAACAGATATGCTTCTTACCGGTCGCATTGTCAAAGGTGATGAAGCTGCCCGAATTGGTCTGGTCACGAAGTCTGTACCTGAAGATCAGTTGGATGCGGAAGTCGAGAAGATGGCCGAGTCCATGTGTCTGCTTCCTCGCGATGGCATCGCTATTGGCAAAGCAACCCGCCGACTAATTTTTGAAGGTTGGGGGCTAACCAACAGCCTTCAGGATATCACTCACACCATGTTTACCAATCTGCGGTGGGAAGCCGATGAGTACAACTTCTTCAAGGAGAGGCGTGACAAGGGAACCAAGGCTGGATTCAAAGGCCGCGACGATCGATTTAAAGGGAAAGTCGACTAGTAAGAGATGCATCCCTCCCGGTACCGGAAGGACTTCCGGGGGTGTCCCCCGGTTAAAACCTCCCCCAAGAGTGGGGGATATAGGGGGTTGATGGACACTAGTGAAATCGCAATCTCGTATAATCAAATCCCAATGCTCTCTATACGGTGGAGCATTGGGATTTAGTTTGTAATCAACATGTCATTCTGAACGAAGTGAAGAATCTCATGCTCATTAAAGGAGATTCTTCAGTCGCTTCACTCCCTCAGAATGACAACCTGATAGGAGGACGTAATGTCGCTTGAAACCTGGCAAGAAGAATTCGAAAAGAAAATGACCACACCGGAAGAAGCGGTGAAGGTCATTGAGTCCGGTAATTATGTAGTACTGAGTCAGCCGGAACCTCTAGCTCTGGGCTTGGCATTGTCTTCACGCATCGGTGAGATAACCGGTGTCAGAGTTCATGGCGGTGGCGGTAGAGATCTTCCCTGGTTCGACCCCATTTTTGCAGAGTCCTTCCAGTTTGAAATACCGTATGTATTACCCCTTGTCCGTGAGATGATGGATGAAAAAAGAGGCGATTTTCAGGTAGTGGGACTTTTTGCTGCCGCCGATGTTGATTTTATGAAGCCTATTGATGCCTACCTTATCCAGGTTGGCGAACCCGATGAGCACGGCAATTGCAGTTTAGGTGCCTCATGCTGGAACAAACGCGAACTGTGTCAAAATGCCAAATACGTTTTAGCTGAAGTAAATAAAAGGAATGTACGCACGTACGGAGAAAACTTTGTTCATGTCTCTGAAATAGACTGCTTTGTGGAGCATACCCCATCAGAAAGACTTCCCGGTGGCACCGACTTGCTGGGCAGAAAAGTAAGCGGGCCGGGCGAACTGGAAAAGACAGTCGCTGGATATATTGGGGAACTCGTTCCGGATGGCGGGTGCCTGGAAATTGGAGTTGGTGGTACTGCTGAATGGGTTGCTCGGCTCGGAGTGCTAGATAATAAAAACGATCTGGGGTGGCACTCCGAAAATACACCCCGGGGGGTGGCTACGCTGGTTAAGAACGGAGTCATCAGCGGAAAACGCAAACAGATCAACATTGGAAAAGCAGTGGCTACAGCAGTCGGTGGGGGTACTAAGGACGAGATGGACTATATCAATATGAATCCCCAGTTTGAAGTACATCCCTCCAGTTATTGCCTCAATCCCAAGGTGATCTCAGAGAATGATAATGTCATTGCCATTAATAGCGCAATTATGGTCGATTTGACCGGGCAGATATCAGCAGAATCTATTGGTACCAAGATGATGAGCGGTGCTGGCGGTCAAACATCTTTTGCAATTGGAGCATATCTTTCAAAGGGCGGTCGTGCTATCACTGCTATTCCTTCCACAGCTAAAAGCGGAGAGATGTCCAGGATCGTTCCTCAATTGACCCCAGGAACAGTAGTGAGTACCCCTCGAACACTGGCTGATACCATAGTCACCGAATATGGAGTGGCTAAATTGAGAGGGAAGACCCAGAGAGAACGGGCTATGGAGCTCATAGGTGTAGCCCATCCTGATTTTCGGGCTGAACTTGAGAAAGAAGCCAAGAAGCTCTATTGGCCTGATTAGTGGGTGTATTGAGGGACGAATACCAGGGGCAAGGAAGTTGGTCTGCTTCATTCCCAACTGATTGGGGTTTTCGAGTACACAGAAAATATCAAAGTGGGGAAAGCGAATTATTCACTCTGAATTACTGACCACCTGAACCGCGAAGTGGGAAGCGTATATCCAGTATGCTATCGATAGGCCCTCGCCAGTATCCTTTGAAAGTGCATTCCTTGAATTGCTTACATGGGTTAGGACATTCGTAGTGACTAACCTCTATTAATCCTCTGATTCCCATATTTTCAGACATGACTTCGCATGGGTATATTGTTACAGCTATACGCCTCTCGATAGTGTCTTTCTCTTCAGGCAGGTTGATTTCTTCGGAATAGTATAATGTGGCAGTTTTGATCACGTCGTGTTTTGTCTCGAAATATTCATAACATTCGGTGATGTTGGTAGTACCTATTGGAGCTAAATCACGGGTTAGACTATCTGATAATTCCTTGAGTTTAGCAAAGAATAACATAGGTTCTTTAGGCGCAACCTGGATGGCCGTGGAGTAGTAATATGAGCCTTCGTGTCGCAGGTGTTCATGTTTTGCAGAGTGTTCATTCCACACCAGGTCTGGATTGTTGTTTAGTAGTTGCCTGATACTATCTAATTTACTCATAATTCAACCCAGATACCCATTTAATTGCCGTCCGCCCAGCACGTGCATATGTACATGCCAGACAGTCTGTCCACCCTGCTCACCACAGTTTACCGCGATGCGGAATCCATTGGATACCCCTTCTTTTTCAGCTAACTCGGTTGCTATTCGGGTCATTTTGCCGACGAGTGAGAAATCTTCATTGGTTATATTCGTCAATCGGGGGATATGCTTCTTAGGCAAAACCAGAAAATGTACTGGCGCTTGAGGGTGAATATCATGGAAAGCGATCAATTCATCATCTTCGTAAATCAACTCGCTGGGAATCTCTTTTGACGCAATCTGACAAAATATACAGGACATAACTTCTCCTTACATCTATGAAGGGTAATTACTTTTAACATCTTCTTGAATGGACTTGTTTCCCATTTCCCCGAGCCCGTTCAAGATGAACCATTATCAGAGCTATATCAGCGGGTGTGACACCATCTATGCGCGATGCCTGTCCAAGCGTCTGAGGCTTGAACTGCTGGAGTTTATGGCAGGCTTCATAACGCAGCCCTGTGATTTCCTTATATTCAAACCACTCAGGTATGCGACGTTGCTCAAGCTTCTGCATTCTATGTACGGCAGTCTCTTGCCTTTCGATGTAGCCTTCGTATTTGGTCTCGATCTCTACTTGCACTATACAGTCGGGAGTAAGGTTAGGATTTGCGAATCCGAGTGTATTCAGAGACTGGTAACTCACTTCCGGGCGGCGCAGATACTCCAAAGCTGTGGTGTTGTGACCAAGTGAAGGGAGACGATGGTTTTCAATGGAATCGCTTAGCTTCTCAGCGACCAGCACAGTCTTCGAAAGTCGATCAAGTTCGGCAGGTATGGAGTGTTTTTTAGCTTTAACTGCTTGATAACGTTCTTTTCCGATCAGGCCCAATCCATAGCCAATAGGAGTCATTCGAAGGTCAGCATTATCGTGGCGAAGCAAGAGGCGATATTCCGCTCGTGAGGTAAGCAGTCGATATGGCTCGGTCAATTCCTTTGTGACGAGATCATCGATCATTACTCCCAGATAACCTTGATCTCGCTGGATGATAATAGGTGATTTCCCCTTTACTTTCAATGCTGCATTTATTCCAGCAATGAGTCCTTGCCCGGCTGCCTCTTCGTAACCTGTGGTGCCGTTAATCTGTCCCGCAAAGAAGAGCCCGGGAATACGTTTGGTTTCCAGCGTACTCAATATCTGGCTTGGTGGCGCGTAGTCGTATTCGATCGCATATCCCAATCGGATAATCTCGGCGTTCTCCAGGGCTGGTATGGAGCGTATCATTTCAAGTTGAACATCTTCCGGGAGACTGGTGTTGGCACCTTGCAGGTATACTTCGTTAGTCTCCCAGCCCTCGGGTTCGAGGAAGAGCGGATGAGAGGGTTTATCGGCAAATTTGAATATTTTATCTTCGATAGAAGGGCAATATCGTGGGCCCATGCCTTCAATTGTGCCATTGAAAAGAGGGGCTCGATGCAGGTTGGAACGTATGATTTCGTGCGTTCTATCGTTGGTATTGATAAGGTAGCACGACATCTGTTCTCGCCATTCAATCTGGCCATTCTGAGGATAAGCAGGATTTGGAGATGGAAAGCACAGGTCTCTAGATGGGGAACCGAAACTGAAATACAAAGGAAATTCACTACCCGGTTGCACGATGGTTTTAGAAAAATCTATGGTTCGAACATCCAGCCGTGGTGGTGTTCCTGTTTTCAATCTCCCCAGTTCAAAGCCCAGATCACGCAGGTTGTCAGAAAGGCCATAGGCAGCAGCCTCTCCGGATCTCCCTCCGGCGTAGCTTTTTTCGCCAATGATTATTCTTCCGGAAAGAGAAGTCCCGGTTGTGAGTATGACTGTCTTACTTTCGTATACATGGTTTGCATCGGTAATAATCCGTAAGATTTGGCTCGATTCATTTTCATCAATTTGCAGCATTTCAACGAGAGCTTGTTCAATATACAGATTCACCTGACCTTCAAGTATACTCCTCATTCGCAAATTATAGAGTTTCTTATCTGATTGAGCCCGAAGAGCTTGAACTGCTGGCCCTTTTCCTGTATTAAGCATACGTATCTGGATAAAAGTTTCATCGGTATTTTTACCCATCTCTCCGCCCAGAGCATCGATTTCCCGGACGAGATGTCCTTTTGCTGGCCCTCCGATGGAAGGGTTACAAGGCATGAGGGCAACATTATCCAGATTCATAGTCAGAAGAAGTGTATGGCAGCCCATCCGAGCTGCTGCCAGAGCTGCTTCACATCCGGCATGACCTCCACCAACAACTACTACATCGTATATCATTGCATTTTTATTCTACCATTACTTGGGCGATGAAAAAATGGCCTTGGTAACATACCGACATGCAGGGCGGAGCGAGTTAACACTTGACATGTGAGGGCTGAAGTGTGACAATGTGCAATCAAATGGCAAAAACTGGAGGGAAACGATGCGTGTTAGAGAGTTCATGACAACCAATGTGATAACTGTTTCCAGCAAGACGCCGGTGGTGGATGCCAGAAAGTACATGCAAGTCCACAAAGTACGACGTTTGCCAGTTGTAGATAAAGGTAAAATCGTGGGGATGGTGAGTGAAAGAAGAGTGGCCGAAGCATCACCATCAGCCGCTACTACTTTGAGTGTGTGGGAGATCAATCATCTTCTATCGAAGATGACAATAGCGGAATTAATGAGTAAAAAAGCGATAACGTGTCCTCCAGACACCACAGCCGAAAGTGCCCTTGCTTTAGCGCAGCAGCATGGGGTTGGGTCATTGCCTGTGGTCGATGATAAAGGCCATCTTGTAGGTATAGTAACAACAAACGATTTTGTTTATCGTATTATGAATCCACTATTAGGGATTGGAAAACCTGGAACACGTATCCATGTTTATGACTGTGGCGATACTAATAAAATCGAAGAGGTAGTGAGGTTTATCAATAAATCAGATCTCAGCATTGTAGCAATCCATGTGGATGATTCACTTGAGAGAGATACGCGAGACCTGATTGTTCAAGTAGATACAGATGATACAAGCGGTTTGATAAATGATCTCACGAATCGCGGATATAAAGTGGCAATAAGGGAACGCCAATTCTGGCCCATTTCCGGTAATTGACCTGAATACGAGTACTGTCCCTAACGCTTCTTTGCAGTGGTTTGCTTAATTAAGACCATGTCATTCCTATGAAACCGGGAATTTATTTCATCACTACCGGGGAGGGAACCCCAGACCTACGGCAGGAAGAATCCTACACCTCTTTCGCATAAAGCGGCGTTAATGTGTTTCTCATAGAGATTAATCTCTTTTTCAAGTCTTGACAATGACTTTGCGTGAGAGTAACATAATTATTATGATGGTTTTACTAATAAATAGTTCGAATCATCATCCTCTTCACCGCACCAGGTGAGTAACTTAAAATACATAATGCGCGTGGATTTACAGCTTCTGCGCACAGGAGGGATGAACACATATGGATGCAATGCAAAGACTGTCAGACCATCTTTCAAAGAGACGACCCGAACTAAGACAGATTAAAAAGAGTGGTAAAAAAATCATAGGATATATCCCGGGCGGATACATGCCCGAAGAGATGGTTTATGCTGCCGGAGCATTGCCCCTGTGCCTTCTTAGAGGAGGAGATCCGGAACCGGTAGCCGAGAGCATGGCTTATGTCCCCAGATTCATCGATACCTTCTGCAGATGTCAGATCGGATATCGGATGATGGAGGAAGAGGTCCTATACCAGCTCCCCGATATAGTCGTTACTCCTATTGGCGATATCAACCAGCGGGCAATTGCCGACCTCTGGGATTATTACACAGATGTAAAAACTCTCCGCTATGGCGTTCCGCACAACAAACGTGAGGATGCTCTTGAGTTTTATATAGGCAGTTTGCAGGAATTCAAACAGAGACTGGAAGAGTTCACCGGCAACCAGATCACCGATGCTAAACTGAAAGAAGAGATCAAGACACAAAATCGGATGAGAGAGCTTTTGCGCAACATTGGCGCATTGCGTCAGCCCGGCAAAACCCCGGTCATCAGCACGCGCGACTTCATCAAACTGCATCATGCCGCAGTCTGGGCAGACAGAGCAGTCTTCATGGAAATTCTGGAAGCCCTTTACGAAGAACTGAAACAGAAAGAACAGGTGGATTCCGACAAACCCCAGGTACTGCTGACAGCCTCCACGCTGGCTATGGGAGATGGGAAGATACTTGATATCATGGATGAAGTGGGCGGCGAATTTGTATTCGAAGACGCAGCCGAAGGGCTGATGCCATACGCACACAATGTGTCACTTGATGGCGATCCGATTCTGGCGCTGGCGGATACCTATTTCATGAAGCGAGTACCGCCGGCATGGTTCAGGCCAGCAAGGGAACGAGTAGATTTCCTGCTTGATACGGTTAAGGAGAAGAAGATAAGCGGCTTGCTCTGGTATCAAATGCTATACCGGGATGGTTATGATATCCAGTCATACTCGTTTCAAAAGGAATTCGAGAAAGTCACCGGGCTTCCGTTCCTTAAATTGGAATCCGACTATGATACTTCGGAAAAAAGTCCGTTCAAGACCAGGATGGAAACCTTTGTTGAGATCATGAAACAGGGGAGGAACTAATGTATTACGACAATCTTTTTAAAATATGCGGCTACACCGAAGAGGAAATAGAAAAGCAGAGGGCCAGACTCGAGACATTCCTCGAAAGGTTGCAGGTAAACAACGAAGCTGCTATCGCGCATGCCGAAAAAACCGTCACGGCAAGCTATGACGTTGATATGGTATCGGTGCAGAAGTTCCTCTGGGTTTTAATGAACAGCTGTGTTGATGCGGTACTGGCCCGGGATGAACATGATCATGTGATCAACTGCAACTGGCCTTTCCCGGTGCAGATGGCCTTGGCTATGATGGATGCCGCGGAAGAGGCAGGTGACAAAGCATGGGTAGGCATGCCGGTTCAGATTTTCTGGATGGTAGGCGGAACTATTTTTGATATCCTGACCCCCATTCTCGAAAGAGGCGAACTTATAGGGCAACCGGCTGGGAAGGCTCACTGCGCACAATATCAGATATATACCGGCGCTATCGATATGGGAATCCTGCCGAAACCCGATCTGGCATTAGGCTCCGGATGGTTCTGCGATCAGGCAGCCGAAACCGAAGAGATGATGCACGAAATCTACGGATTTGAGATCTTCTATCTTGACGGCGTTAACGATTGGGATTGGGGTTCCTGGCCAAATCTGGACGAACGTGCCGTGAAGTACAGCGCAAATACCATCCGGCTGGCACTCGAGAGAGTCAAGGAAATTGCCGGATTCGAGACAACCGAAGAGCAGCTAAAAGAAGGATTCAAGTATGTAGCTAAATGGCTATATGCCATGCAGAATATCACCCGGATGATAGGCGCCGCTGATCCTCAACCTATCAGTCAGGCAAACGTGAACCTGCCATATCTTCTCTGGGCTATTGCCACCGAATATCGAACTGAGGCAGTTGAAGCTATCGCCACAATGGTTCGCGAGATAAAGAGAAAAATTGATGCTGGTGAGGGCGTTGTCCCCAAAGGCGCTCCCCGTGTGTATCTGGCACTGAGACCTAACGTTGACGTCATGCCAATCAGGATGATAGAAGAGCTCGGACTTTGCCTTCCCACAGTATTTGTAGACTGGTTGTGTCCGCAAGAGTTAACCAAGAGCAAATACACTGATATGCTCGATAAGATTGCAGAGGGGCTTTATCGAAGACCTCAGCTTTGCTCCGCTTCAGCTTCACTGGATTACTGGAACACGCTTTGCAGAGATTTCAACATGGATGCGGCCATAATCTCTTATGCTTATAACTGTCGCCCCTGGGCTATTCCTCCAATTATGGCCAAACTGGATATCCAAAAAGAGCTGGGAATTCCGGCCATCGTGCTTGAAACCGATGGATATGATACCCGCAATTACAGCGCGCAACAGCTCAGGACCAGGCTTGAATCATTTGCTGAAGTGGTCAAGATGAATAAGGAGATGAAGGCAGCGGTTTAGTAAGTTTATCAGCTGTCAGTTGTCGGTTGTCAGTCACTTAATGATTGATACGACTTGCAAGTTTCAAAACTCAGGGGCACGGTAATTCGTGCCCCTGATGATGTATAGGGTGTATAATCAGGTTATTAACACTACAATAAAATGAGTGTCATTCTGAACAAAGTGAAGAATCTCGATATGTTGAAGCAGAATTTATGTGATGAACCTTTTCGTTTGAACCAGGAGCTTCTTCGGTCGCCAGGCTCCCTCAGAATGACAGCCTATGATCGTGTTTGATTGCCCCAAAATTCATCCCTTATTTGAGGTAGGGGCACGTTGCAACGTGCCTCCATATGGAGGATTTAGACAATGCTAACAGCAGGAGTTGATGTTGGTGCAGCTACAGCCAAAACCGCCATCGTCAAAGACGGCGAGATGATTGCCCACAAGGTCATGCCAACCGGATCCAAGGTCCAGGAATCGGCCCTAAAAGTGACCGAGGATGCTCTGTCAATAGCCGGTCTTACCATGTCCGACCTCGATGCAATAATGTCAACAGGATATGCCCGACATGTGGTGTCTTTTTCTGATAGGGGAATCAGCGAGATCATCTGCCATGCCAAAGGGGTAAATCATTTGATGCCGGATGCCAGAACGATTATTGATATCGGTGGACAGGATAGCAAAGTGATTGGTCCGCGAGAAGACGGGACAGTAGCCGACTTTGTGATGAACGATAAGTGCGCCGCAGGCACCGGCAGATTCCTGGAAGTGATGGCCAACGTGCTGGAACTTACCCTGGATGAGATGGGGCCTGAAGCAATCATAAGCCAGAACCCAGCTACTGTTACCAGTACATGTACTATCTTTGCCGAATCGGAGATGGTATCGTTACGTGCCGAAAATGTAAGCCGCGAAGATATTGTGGCCGGTATACACAGGGCGGTTGCCCGAAGGGTCATTATCATGGGGAAAACAGTTGGCTATAAGGACAAGATTGTATTCACTGGCGGTGTGGCCAAGAATGTTGGTATAAAGCATTTCCTGCAAAAGGAACTGGGAATGGAGATAATAGTCGGTGATGAGCCACAGATCATGGGAGCCCTTGGCGCCGCGTTGATCGCGCAAATATCGCCCAAATAATTTGGAGTGCGGCAGTTAAGCGCCGCTTTATTTGCGGAAGCAAGCTTCCGTACTCCATGGTTTATCTGTTATCCACAATTCTTCTTTTCATTCTCCGCCCCCCCCTTCTCAACACCCCTCGTTCAACCAGTTCGATCACAGGGTTTACTAATAGACCTGCTTGTACGCTCTTTTGAACCGGCGAAATTGCAAGCAATTGCTGCGATACCTTTTCCTCGATATCCGAAGGATTTCCCAGCACTTCCACCTTACAATTCAAGGTGTCGATATCACCATCTCTATCAATGAATATCCGATAATCAATCAACTCGGGAATTTGATAGAGAACCTCATCAAATAGCGAAGTGTATATTTGCTCACCATCTCCGATTTTCAAGATTAACCCTACTCGTTTTGGTAATGTTCCGATCTTCGTCAATGTTGAAGCTCCGCACCCGCAAGGCTCCCGGTACAAACAGGCAACATCCCCCGTCCGATAGCGAATCAATGGCATTCCGTCTCTTTGCAGGGTAGTAAAGACCAGTTCCCCTTCCTCGCCATCTTTCAACACCTGCCCGATTTCCGGGTCGACCACTTCAAATAAGAGTTGGGTTTCATTGAAATGAAATCCGTCGTGCGCGGTACATTCAATCCCGATGACAAATCCGGGTTCGGTCATCCCGTAATGATGAAATACTTCTGCCTGCCAGTACTCTTCCAGTCTCTCTCGCATGGCTTTGGAAAGATATTCTGACGTGACGAAAACGGCTTTAACTCCAATTTTTGCCAGATCATGTGATCCTCTCGATTCCTGGGTAATCCGCCAGATACGAAATGCCGAACCCATCAGCATATCGGGTTTTGTCTCTTCTATCTGCTCAATTTGATCCGGCGTCATCGCGGTACAGTCGCCGACTACCGGAATGCCGCCAATCTGTTCAGCTCCTCTGGAAATAAGCCCGGCCATGCTCATTGGGGGACCGTTGTTCGGCAGAAAAATGTGAACTTTACACCCGCTCATCTTCAATCCCACACCATCGATTACGGTCTCCATGATCGCCGCCATCGAATCGACAATGGCATCCGCATCATTGTAAGTGAAGAATATCTTTTTGGGTCTGCCGGACATGGTACCGGTAGTGAAATGACTGAAGACCCGGGCTATTCCTCCTGTGGAAACACACAACAATTTGTATGGGCTCTGTTCCAGGTCCAGCGGATTGGTGAAGGGAATATTTACCAATTCTTTCAGCGAACTGATTTCAGACACGTCAGCCAGCAGATCGCGATAAAACGGGCTGTTGACCTTTGCGTAACGAAGCGTATGGTTTAACCGCTGAAGCTGATAGCTTTCAATATCGCTTCGGGTTACGTTGGTTTTCCCTGTAGCCTGGCTGATTTTGCCGTGAATCCAGTTTTCGAAGCTCATTTATCTGATGTCCAAAGGCCCAACACCGCTATCTCTCGATGGCAGGATCACGGTAGAAATGCCTGGCATGACTTCCTCGCCTCTCTGATTAGTGGCTGTGGTTTTAATGTCAACGCAATGTTCGCCGTTTTCATCGATATACTTACAGAGCACTTTCCCGCGAATCCAGAGTACATCGGAAAGGTAGACGAAATTGCGGTATTTGGCGAAGCTGCGCTTGAGCCACCCATCATCACCCATCCAGTTCGTCATCAGTTGCATCAGCCAGCAATGTCTCTGAACTGCTGTATCGTAGGGATACGGAAGCCCTGCTGAATTGGCAGCCGCTTTGTTATAATGCACGCCATAAATAGGTTCCAACGCATAAGTGGCAGAATCTCGAAAAGACCAGGCCGGATGTTTGCGATACTCTTGAAGCGCTAAACCGTGCGCCTGTATCCGAACAGGCGAAGCCCCAATACAATAGGCGATTATATCAGTGAGACCCAACGGACCTCTTACTATCTGGGGCAGTTTTTCTCCTACCGCAACATCTTCCCAATATCGAGTGCTGCTACCTCGAATTTCCTCAGCAAGCACTTCATCTTCAACAGCTCGTAGCTCTTTTTCAGTCCACGGATGAGGCAATTGAATACTGTTATATTTGCCTTGCTCACGGGTGGAGGGTCTTTCGGCTCTTAACCCTGCAACCCTGGCTCGTGCCACGAGATTGCCATCCTGATTGAAATATCGGGCCTCCTGTCGTTCCAGAATCGATTTGCCGGCAAATTTGCTATTGGTTATTCGAAAATCAACAAACGTGCTTTCAGGGACGATGCGATCATTTAGCATTACCGGTAGATAGAATTCCCAGTCAGTGCTAGTCTGGAAAGCATGGACACCGGGCAGGCCCTGAAGAACCCACGTCGGGAATACGCTGGCCAGCCACGAAGGCGGCGCTACCAGCGATCCATAACGCGATGATCCAGTATATTCCTCATCACGCCAGAGAGGATTGGGATCACCGATACCATCGCAAAACTTTCGAATCGCATCTTGAGAAGCTAACTCGTTGAAAATGTTTTTTATGCGCAGCTTCGAGCCAACGCGACTTCTAAAAGTGGCCAGCGCCTCATTGGTAATGAAACCGTCGTGTAAGGGATTATCTGTCATTGTTTTTTATCGTAACAGATTTCACCCTCACCCCTTAGGGGAGAGAGTTAGAGTGAGGGGATATTCTCCTAATTCACTTCAGCACTGCATGCAGTCTTTTCCCATCGGCGTTGGTAATATAGTGAGCGCAAAACGGCACCAGTTTTTTATCACGTGTGATCACATGGATGCAACATCCCTGCAATCGTTCCAAATCCACAGTCCAAGCATCTTGAAACGGCATGCCGGAAATGGAGAGAAAATGGGTTTTGGCCCTCTGCAGGAACCTCTTCAATGTGCCTTTCTGTTGCTGCTCCAACAGTTCCGGATTAGGCTCGATATACTTTGATTTTTCAGTGATAAACTTGCGCACATGCTCGGATGGTTGCCTTGCTTCATCGACACGTCCAGCGGTTTCATTACAATCAGCAGCAGATGGCTGACTCGGTTTGAAAACAGTAGTGGCGACCAGCTTATCGTCCTCAGTGAGGACAAAGAATCCGGAGAAGCCACAGTGAGAATCGTGTCGGCGACGCGGTAAAAAGTTACTGGCTTTGATTTCACCGCCAGTCTGCTCTTCCAAAGCCCGGAGCACATCCGGTGTAGTGATTCGGTCTTTATCAGCAGGAGCAACCGGATATCTCCCAAAATAACTAACCGGCTGAAAATGAACCCCTTTGATCATCGGGATGTATTGGCGAGCAAATTGTATTATCTCGCCAATCTGATGATCGTTGATGCCGGGAATAAGCGTTGGGACCAGTTGCACTCCGACTTTGGCCTCAGCACAATTTTCAATGGCACGCACTTTCAAATCGAATAAATCTGCCCCACGAATTTTTTGATAGACGTCATCGGAAGTTCCATCAAACTGGAGATAGATCAAATCCACCCCGGCATCCCTCAAACGCTCCAGGTATTCAATATCGTTTGCCAGCCTTAAGCCGTGAGTATTAATCTGAATATGAGGAAACCCCATCTGTTTGGCCAGAGAGATGATATCCGGGAGATCCTCTCGCAACGTTGGTTCCCCACCGCTCAACTGAAGAGGGCAGGCATCGACAGCTTCAATTACCGTTTCCAGCATTCCCCTGATTTCATCAATAGCTGGCTCAATACTTGATGAATTCTCCGAACTGGCAAAACATACCGGACACTGCAAGTTGCACCGATCGGTGACCTCCATCAGAATCGTACAACTTTGAGCTTTGTGTTCAGGGCAAATTCCACAATCGTAGGGACAGCCATTAACACTTTCCGTCAATCTCACCTTCGGCCCCGGCGCGAATACTCCCACGTTCCAATCTAAATAACCGGGTTCTCCCCGCCATGTGATCGCTTTGAAATTGCCATGATCGGAACACGTTTTTTTCACAAACACGTCCTGCCCCTCCCGCACTCTCTGAGCGGGGATGACATTCAGGCATATAGGACAAAGGCTTTTAGTTTCGGCGAGAATTTCTTTCATAGTGATTTACCGCAGAGCACGCTGAGTACGCAGAGGTATTTAATAATGATCCTATATCTTTCTCTAAAATGCTCTATCTCCGTGATCCTCTATGTTCTCTGTGGTTATTTCATGTTTTATTGTGGTTTGGTGAAAGCAAGCAACCCATATCCCGGTTTTCCTTCCTGAAACATGCGTAACCAGAGTTTGCGGGACCCGGATGTATTCCCACTTACCGGACAGCAAGAATCAACTTTTGAACCGAACTGCTCCCAAAAAGCTGAAAGTGATCCATAGCCAGTTATCACCTGATATGTGACCTTTTTCATCGCTTTGGAATGGTCCTCAAAGTGGATATCCTCCAGTCCGGCCTCGGTGAAAATCTGTGAGTATCCGGCTTGAGTTTCGGCGCCGGAAAAACAACAACTGAATGTCAAATCCGTCTTCAACTCCTGACTCAAGTTGGATTTGAGCATAACATCGGTCAGAACAAACTTGCCTCCTGTCTTCAGGACTCTGGCAATCTCCCCGGCGCCACGCTGCTTCTCAATCTGCAAAGAAAAGGAACATTCGCTAATAATGACATCGAACGAACAATTCGCAAAAGGGAGTTGCTCTGCATCGGCGGCAAGGAAGTCAATCAGTGGGGATAAATTTTGAACAGCGGCTTTATGACTTGCCAGTGAAGTTGAAAGGGGGGAAATATCAATCCCGGTTATGTGACATCCAAATTGCTGAGCGAGGAAGCATGCGGTGGTCCCTCGCCCTGATGAGATATCCAAAACTCGCGATTCTGAACTAATTTCGGCAACTTCGGCTACTCTTGCTGTGAGTTCCAGTCCGCCGGGGTGAAGCACCTCATCCAACGCTTCGTTGAACTGGCTCGATTCATAGGCCCTGGCGATGGTATTCTTGGTTGCTTTGCTTGATTCCTGCATTGGAAGGATTACCAACAACCAGCTATTCCAGCTTGGCTTCCAGTTCCTCCTCACCGGGCACTATGTTGCCATAAACCACTTCTTGAGAAATCCATTTACCATTGCAACTGGGGCAAACGAAGGCCATCTGGAAACCCGGCATATCCATATATTCAAGCTCGATCTCTTGCTCGTTTGTTTCTACTTTACACTTGTTACAATGCCACTGAGCCATAGCTATATTTCCTCCGCGAAGGTCGTCTTCATGCTGTAGGCCCGATTAATCTTGTAATTATCGTCACTCAGAGCGGTGTACTCAACAAACACCCATGATTCCCCGCACCTGAACTTGGCCAGACAATCCGATGTATCGGGTTTGTACAACTTGTCTCCCGAAGCCTCAGCTTCCGCTATGACCGTCTGCACGTCTTCATCACGGACGCCTTTTTCTTCCATGAATTCAGCTAGTCCGTCAACTTTTTCTATGTTTACTGCCACGCATTTACCTCCTTGCTCTTGATTTGAAAAGTCACCAATCTATTATAGGCTGATCGCAAACGCTTCGCAATCGATTCTGGTATACTAATACCGATTTATAATATTAGTAAAATCATCATAATAGTAGTATAATAAGGCGTTTTTAAGTTGTCAATCTACTGAATTGGATGGGCATCTTAGCAGGCGGATCTGGGTAGATCAATCAATTTCACTTTTCATTGACTATTAGGAGGCTATTTTGCGCCAATAAGAAAGGGGGGCAGTGCAGGCCCCCCTCTTGTGAGTCGGTTGCAGGCAGTTTCAATTGGTTCTTGTTTTATCACTGAATTTCTTAATTGTAACGTGGTACTATTGCCAAAACCCACGGAGTTGTGAAGCCTGCCAATGATACTTACTAACGAACCTCCACCTCCGGTAGATCTGGTGTGGGTGTCTCGCCTCGATAGGGCCGTTGCCCATCATAAGAAGGCGTTGTGGTATCACCCAAACGAGGGGCTCGGTCTTGAGTGTGCCAGACGGCATCGGCCAGTGTTTGTTGGTATTTCTGCATTAATTCCGCATCTTCGATCATTTGACTATCACCAGTCAGCCGTGCAACTTCAGTAAGTTGCTGTTCCAGTTCGATCGCCAGACGCCACGCAGTTTCATATTGTCCTTGATCAAAGAGACGATCGATTTCACGCATTCCTTCCGCGGTATTTTGAATGGTTACGTTACGAAGCACTTCCAGGTCCCAGGTAGGATCGTAGCCGGACATGTTGGCTGCCATCTCTCCGGAAATCGATTGTTCGGTTGTTACTGTCCGTTGTGAGAATTCATCGAAATACTGTAACTTCACATGTCCACCTTCAGCAAAAATGGGACACTTTAAAGACATAAGTTAAAGGACACTTTTATAAACTTGCTCTT